>CAZYOE010000020.1:0-43115 GCA_964648725.1 uncultured Pseudobdellovibrionaceae bacterium
TGCTGCTAACCAAGGATTATGTTTCAGCGGGCGGGCGTGGAAAAAGGCTATTCAGACAGCTTAGCAATTGGAATTTAGTGGTGGGTAAAATAAAAACGAATAGGAATTTCAAAGCGGAAAGTGTGGTTTCCAGAGGCCCCCAAAAGCGGTCACAAAGAGCTTTCGAGTGGCGCGAATGGTCCTTTTTCAGCAATTTGCTGCTAACCAAGGATTATGTTTCAGCGGGCGGGCGTGGAAAAAGGCTATTCAGCTCGTTAATTTGAATACTAAGCTAGTGTCTGGAGCAATATCCGCCAGTAGACCTAATCGTACTCGCAATCGATTTGTGAGCCTCTCTTCATCATCCCCTTCGATTTCACTTTGAAAACGATACCGCAGATCACCACTCATCTTGGTTTTTACGACAAAGGGACTTTCCACTGGTTTAGAATCCATAGGTTTAGATTCCGTGGATTTAGAATCTATTGGCGGAGTAGGAGCTAATTCGGTTTTTTGATCTTCAGCACTAACCATTACTGTAAAGGTAAGCAATAAAGCGAAAGCAAATTTAGTGTACATAATTTTTCCTAAAGATAAATGTGTCCAAGTAACCAAAGCACCGTTTCAGCTTCTTTCGATGTTTGAGTGTTCTTTTCTTGCCTAAGGTTAACCATCAAATCTACTTGAGCTATGGGAAAATATTGAACCCCGATGCCAATGGCTTCAAAATGAGGGTTAGCCAATTTGAGGTCTTCATTTAAATACTCTTGAGTGGTAAAATAATTCAATCCCTTGCTGGGCTCAAAACTAAGTTTAGAGTACAGAGCAAGAGTCTTGCCCATGGCAGACTTCTCGATCACGTCGAGCTGAAGGATCTGAGAAAACTGCTTGTTCCACCCAAGTATAGCAAACGCACCCAAAGCATTTGTCTCCGCAGAGCTACCGACTTCACCATTACGTAGGTTAAGTGAATTCATTCCAAATCTAAAACCCTCAATTTTTTGCCAAACCAGTTGCAAAAGGAGTCCATTTTCCTTGATCACTTTTTGAGGGGTATACCTTCCCTGAATCAGATCCAGCAACAAAAGAACTTCTTCATTTTCAAAGGCTACTTCTAAATTCAAGCGCTCTGAACCAGGTCCTAAGTTTAAGGGTCTCCGATTGACGGAAGTGTGTTCTGCAATATTGACACCGTATCCAGGAACGAATTTTCCTAAGCGAAAAAGGAATCGTTCCGGATCTTCCATGGAAGACACATACTGTGTCCAGAGTCTTGGAATATAAACAAAATCACTGGGGCGTCTCTCCTTGGCACTTGACTCCTGACGACCAAGACTGGAGTAAACACTCCAAAAGCCTTTATTCCAGTTCATGTCGGTATCGAGTTGCATTAATAAAAAACGTCCACTTGATCTTTGGGAACTATCTCGATGTGTTTGGAGTAAACGAACTCCTCCTCCGAAATCAATCCGAGAGTCAGAGTCCTCGGTGGCCTCCCCTGAGTTTGCCTCCGGCTCTTTCTGAGACTGCCAGAAATTTTTGCTTGAAAGTAGCTCTTGAGCTAGTGATCTGCCGTAGGGAGTTAAAGCGTCACCGCCGACGACAGAGGAATGACAGGTGGTACAACTTTTATATCCATGTCGAATCAATTCCGGATAGCAATAGGCTTTGCTTGCTAATAATAAAAGAACCAGTCCGAGACTTTTGACGCCAGCAAGAATCATTGGGGAGCTCCATCAATAAGCCAATTGCTGAGTGCTTTTTTCTGGTTTTTAGTTAAAGGTTCAATGGGTGCCAACGGCATAGTGCCTTTAACTATCGCTCTATCGAATATGAGAGCCATTGAGGCCTTTACAACTTCATAATTTTCTAAATCCAAACCAGCCTCGGGATTAGCTCCTGAGTGACATTGGTAACAACTGTCCTGGAAAATTTTTCTTTGAATTTCTTCAAAGTTTGGTTGAGAACTGAACTGCGACTCATTAACGAGATCTTCGTTAGGTGAGCCACGATCGAGCCAAGATGACAAGCTGTTCTGTTCTTGTGCTGTTAAGGCTTGCTGAGGTGGCATATCCTTTTTGTTTATTGCCCGATATCGAATTCTTTCGCTAAATCTACGAACGCTGTCTATATTATCAAGTGAAATCGCACCTTGTGCATTTCCTGAATTATGACAACTCACGCACTTACTACCGATGATCTCCTGATACACACCCGCATTAGACGTTTGATCATATTTGTCTGTCGAAGTTCGGGTGGGATAATTGGATCAATGAAAGATCGATCTAAAAGTAAATCAAGAAGTTGTGCTTCCACTTTATTTGTCGTTCTGGCTCCAGTAGCTTCGTAAACAAAAAGTTTACGAGATAATGGATAAGTCGCATCACGTACAGTGGCAGCCGTAGGTGCTACAAAAGAGGTTGTACCTTCTTTTGCTATGCTAAGCGCTCTGTTGTTTTCAGTTTTACCAGAAAGTCCAGAGTAAGCGATTGCTGTAGATTCTTTAGAAGTCTTTTCAGCGATATCAGCTGTCTCGTTCAATACTGCAACACAAGCTCCGAACTTTTTAACTCCTACTAAGTGTTTAAAAGTATCAGTGGTTCCAGAAACATCATTTCGGCGATAAACTGAAATAGTTCCTCGAAGTGAAGAACCAAGTACTTCTTCCCATTTAGTCAATTCGCAGCTAAAGATCTTTCTAATCATAGACAAGTCCATGCCAACAGTCATATTGGCTTTGTTCACCAAGATAGCTAACCCATCAAGAGCAATAACATGAGGTACCAAAGTAACCCCTTGAGCTGTCGCTTGAGATAAAATATCTGGCTTAATTTCTCGAGACATAGGAGCAATTCCTTGTTCCCCAGTGGCAATTGCTTTCTCACCGTTTCCGCTACCACCACCGGCATAGGAAATTGCTTGATCTAATCCGCCAGCAATAATTGAATCTGTCATAACACCAGCAAGAGTATCTGATCCTGAAAATACGTGTTTCGCTTGCGCCTGAAAGCCAAGGGCACCTAAAACGATAACAGTCATTATTTGTTTTTTGAACATACAAACTCCTTTGTTTGGGTTGCCCGGACATAGCAATTCAACAAAAGAAGGTCATGTTAATGTTCTGTTAATAAAAAATCGGAACTCTAAATGTTACCATTTGCCATCAATGAGCGCTGACTCCCAGTGTTCTGAGGGAATACCTTCTTGCAGGCGCTCCCGAAGTAAGTTCATATAAATGTTCCATGTTTGCTTGGAAGCGGTCTCCCATTCATATTTCAGTACATTTTTGCTACCCAAGCTTTTTAACATATACCTCTCACTTGGATTCACAAATACCTTCTCAATGGCTTCAGCCAATCCGATTGAATCTTCTGGTATAAAGGTTCGCACAGCGTCCCCGCCAATTTCAGTTAAACTAGGAATGGCACTACAAATCACTGGGCATCGGTGTCGCATAGCTTCTAAAATTGGTAATCCGAAACCATCGTACTTTGATGGAAATACAAACATTTCTGCAAATTGATAAGCATTCGACAAAATAGTCTTTGTCACATAGTTTTTCCAGACGATTCTATCTTTAAAGGGATGCTTGTCTATGGCCCTCAGAATCTCATCTGAACGATAGCCCTCTTTGCCAATCAAAACTAAACGCAAATTCGTAAACTTTGGAGCGCAATACTCAAAGGCCTTTAATAAAACTATCAGGTTTTTTCTTGCCTCCAGCGTTCCCGCAAAAAGTACATAGGGCCATGGGAAAAGTGGTGATTGCCCCGAAGTCGGCTGAAAGTGATCTGAACCGGAATGAATGACATCAATTTTACCTTTCAGATGGGGATAGAAAAATAAAATTCTTTCTTTGGTAAAATTGGAAACTGCAATGAAACGGTTTATCTTGGGATTGTTCAGAATACTGTCAAATCGTCTGCGAAATTTTTGCCGAAATCGCGGATCGGAGAAATCGTAATCTTCCATCATTGCGAGATCGTGAATTGTCTGCACTCTTAAATGCGCAGCCGTCGTCATTTCGCGATGATCAGGACTATGGAGAAGCTTTAACCCAAAAGGGAGTTGTGGCACAATCAGAGAACTCGTAACTTTTGAATTGATATGTCTTTCAATGATACTTTTTTTATGCCACCGACTTGCCGAGCAAATGGGAAATAGAGAAGACTCAGAGATCTTCTTTAGACCTCCAAATAGGTGTTTGGTGTAGACCCCGATGCCAGTTAGATCAGATTGGTCCAAATTTGAAACATCCATAAACATCTTCATACTTTCGAATCTCCTGTTGGAATTGAAAACTGATGTTCAAAGTGCATCACTTTTGTATAAAAGTAAAATTTGCGGACTGTTAAGAATTGTCAGGAAATCAGAATAAGACAGGCGTGGCCTTTGTATATTTGGACAAGTGCATAAGAGCTATGACATCTCCGAAAATATTTTTTTTATTTTTCGAATTTTTCTTTTCTCTTTTAGAACTAATTTAGAGGTGGTACCCAAATAAGATTTAATTATCTCCAAGTCATGGATCTGCCCAAGTCTCTTTTGGAGTAAAATACGTTTAGGATGCTCTCGACCTAATAATTCGTCCAAATAGGTGATTCGCCGAAGAGTTCGACGAAATTTATGCCATTGAGATTTTGTTCTTGGCATTTCTTTAAATAGCTTTCTTTTTTTCTTGTTTCGCTGCTTCAAAATGTATTCTAGGGGTAACAGTACTTTTTGCTTAGGCTGACTATAAGTAGTTTTTATTTGACGAAGGAGCTTTTTTCTCCGATTCAAGGGCCACTTCTTCTGAAGACCAAGTAGGTATTTTTTCCGAGACGCTATTATTCCCTTTTGAACAGATTTGGCGATTTCCTTTTTGGACGTCAGGAATTCAAGAACAATATCAAGGTCTCTAATGTTGCCACAGTACTTTATTAAATCATCAACTTCGACTTTTAAACCGCTGAGTTCTTTCTCTATCGAGCCCTCATTTGATTTTTCTAGTAACCAAATTACTACTTTGAGTCTGCGTAAATGGATTCGAATTTGGTGGAAGTCTTCGACGCTCCAATATTGAAAAGGCTTTAAGATGTGACGTTCACCGAGCGTTGGTATTCTCATAATAACTTACCTTTGGTGGTGCAACTACTGTTTGCCCAAGCAACAAATGCCTTTTACTCTATCCTTAAAGTCTTGGGCGTAAGAGCATAGAGCAGTACTGCCGAATCTTGGCCAAGCTCTCCAGCGATCTTAAGCCCTATACATCCACTTTTCTTTATTTGCAATCGACTTTGGTAACTTCCAAAAAGCAACCAACTAGATAAAATTCCAAGATGAGGTTCATGGCCAAAAATTACTACTCGCTTTGTACCTTTTTTGATGTTTTCTTTATACCACTTCACAAATTCGTTTGGATTTGCCATTGGTGTCAGTGCCATTGATATCTTAATTTGGGCCTCAGGGAATTTATCCGCAAAAATTTTCGCTGTTTGCTTGACGAATAGGAATTTCAAAGCGGAAAGTGTGGTTTCCAGAGGCCCCCAAAAGCGGTCACAAAGAGCTTTCGAGTGGCGCGAATGGTCCTTTTTCAGCAATTTGCTGCTAACCAAGGATTATGTTTCAGCGGGCGGGCGTGGAAAAAGGCTATTCAAGCGCTCAGTATTGGGGTGCTAAGGCCTTTAGATCGTAAACTCAATTTTCATTGATAACTGATTGAGCGCGCTATTGAAATGTCGCGTTCAATCTTCAATAAACCCATTTGAAAAATTATCGTGAGTTGTAATCAGCCGCTGAAAAGGTGCTATCCGCCCGAGTGAAGACTGCAGGATCAGGCCAGAAAACGCCAAGATGGCCAATCTTTAAACAGTTTTTATTCTCCCTAAAAAAATATTCGACAACATAAATTCAATTTTAAATAGGAACTATTGGGAATGCTCCGGGATTTTTTCGTTCAACCATTAGTTTTTAGAAGGGCCTCTTATTTGCACTCAAGTAAACACAACGAGGTTTTATGATGTTACACGCAAGGCTAAATATGATAATATCCTGTTTATTCCTTTTGATTCATAGCTTTGAGCAAAAAGCCTACTCCGCCGAGGTCCGTACTTTTTCGGAATTAGGTTATGATCTTTGGAGTAAGTTTTCTGGTGGGTTACCAGAGGCCAAGGCGAATATTGTAAATGAAGCTTGGAACCAACAAGCACATAAAATTATAATGACAAAAGACGACTTATTTCCGATTTTAGAATCTTTAGTGACTAGTGTTCCAGAATTACAAATGATTAGATCTAAAGCTGATGCACTCGGTGTAAAATTGTATTTGATTGGCGAATCTGCTGCTAGCCTAGCCCACTATGCAAAGGCTATGTTTTTATCTAATAATGGAGATACACGCTACTTAACGAGTAAACTTGATGGTCATTTTAAAAATATTTTTGGATGGGATCCTGATCTTCGGATTCAGCTATTGGTTGATGGTGAAGCAAAGTCCATTGACGAGTTCAAGGTCTGGCTGAACAATTCATTTTCGTATTTTAAAGTTGAATTTGAGACCAAGGAATCTCTAAAGCCAAGGTTAAAATCATCTTCCTATGACTTTGGCTTAGTCGATCTCTCTAATTTGAGTTTTCCTATGATTCGAGATTTCGATGGTGGAACAAACTTTGCAAATGATATTATTTCCGGAAGTCTCACGGGGATTAATCATGATGTGAATGAAAAATCGACCCCCATTCAATTGATTTTTTCAGCCCTTAAACAGATAGAGTATGCATCACTTTTCGAACTTAGCATTGAGCATTCGCTTGCAAATGACATTCGAGCTTCAATTGAGCGCTTTGATCCAATTAAGAGTCTGCATAATGCAGACTTAGAATTTCAATTTCAGGAAGCGGGAGTGCGGATCTTCGAAATGACTGTAGATCTAGATTTTTTGGCTAATCTCTTGATTTTGTTAGACCCAAAGAAAAAATTGGCGATTGATAATAAAGACTTTCGGAGAGATCGCACTCGCGAAAGTATGTCCATGCTTTATGACAAATTGTTTCTATCAACCAAGGTTTTAGGACGTGGTATAGGGGCTACGGTTCGATCAATGGGAATTAAATACCTTACGCACACTACTTCGGATTTGAAGCGTTGGGCTCAATTGACACGGTCGCGATTTGGAAAACCAATTTTCTTTCAATCTCGCCCCTCAAGAATGATTATTACACGCATGACGGTCGCCAACGAGTGGGCAAGGAGAGGAGAGGGAACATACTTCTACAATGGGAGGGACAAGTACATCGGCGATTATTACCTAAATGCAAAGTCTAACAATCATGCGCGATCCGGAAGTGATTTTGAACCTTGGGCTCAGGAGATCATGGTCAGGAATGCCGCGATGTTAACAATTCTAGATGAAACAGACGGAGGTGATCCAGTCGCTGTATTTGAAAATTTAGTCAAAAATAATTTAAACGTTGGCAGAAATACAATTTATCTTGAGAGGGCAGTTTCAGATTTGTCAGTGAATAATAAAAAAAAAGAAATGGTTGATGAAATGGTTATGGCAAATTTGAAAACTGCTCGCAGATCTGTTAGAATAAAAATTTTGCGTTATTATGAAAGGTTGCCTAAAACGGGTGCTTATTCGAAGATATCAAAGTTAGCTTCACAAATTGCTTATGAATCAATGATTAGCTGGCATAAGAACAACAAGGGCATTGAGATCTATCCAAGAGATTGGTTTCAACTAAAAATGAGCAATGAACATCCTGAATTGATTGCTTGGCTAATAAATAATCCGAAAATTGGTTATCAAAATAGATTTACACCAGATTACATTAGTGTGCTAAGGATTTTGGCTGAAAATCCGCACTATACAAAGTTAGTAATAGATAGTCCTTTATTCGAACAATTTTATGAGGAGCTGTACTCAAACGTTCAGTTTAAACAAGACATACCCGAACTAATAAAGCGGTTTTTTGAGTTAAAACACAAAAGGAAAAATAAATTTTCTACTTTATGCGAGAACGTTTTAATGCATAGGAGAAATATTTAGGTTTTTCGTTTTTCGATTGCTGAAACTGGCGCAAGCGGGATTTTTTTCAGCAAGTTATTACTCAACAAAATTTGTGTTTCAGTGGGCGGGGCGTGAATACTTCTGATTTTTACCTAAAAGATATTGGACTTTCATAGTTCCCGTTGTTCCTTCCAGATCGACTGCCTTACAGAGGTTCACTTTCATTTGAGCCATTATGACCGTCCCACATTTCCGCTTTGAAATTCCTTGACATCCATGGGATGTATTAACGGATTTGGGTGTATTCTGAGTTAATGGGAGCGCACCCTTGACAATTCGTTCTAACAAGAATTAGCCTGAACAAATGGATGCACAAAGAAAGCAGAAGTTGGTTAATTATTGGATCAATGGCAGTAAAGAAGATTTAGTTACTGCCATTGAAATTATCTCAAAAACTTCAAGGTTTGTCAGCGGATTATTTTTCCTTCACTTATCGGTCGAAAAAAAATTAAAATCCATATACGTAGAAAAAAGTAATGGAGAAGCTCCTTTAACCCATAATTTAATTTTTTTGGCAGATAAATGCGGGATTGTGATTAATTCGGAGCAAACAAAATTTTTGGCATCAGTGAATGAATTTAATATTGAAACAAGGCATCCTTCGGAAGCCCAAGCTCTTTATCAGAAAGCGACGAAAGAGTTTTGCGAAAGTTACTTAAAAGAAACTGAGGAATTTTTTTTAGGGATTTCCAAGAAATAAAAATTCTAAGCCTCAAAGCACGCCGATTACTCATTTCCAATCGTATTCATCCGGAAATTATTATTGTGTTTGGGTCTCAGGTAAAAGGAATGCCTCGTGAAGATTCAGACCTTGATATGGCTATTGTCTCTTCCGATTTTGGAAAAGACCGTTTTGAGGAAGGTGTTCTACTTAATACACTCCTATCTACCTTAGATTCAAGAATTGAGGCCATACCTATTGGTTTGAATGAGTATTTAGATCAAAAAAATTCGAATCCTGTTTTAGCTCAAATCAAAAATACAGGCATTGCCATTTTTTGATTGAGTCTGAATTTCCTTGGCTTGTCCGAATGAAAACCCTATGAGTTTATAACCTCCGTAAGCAAACTAAGAAAAATGAGCGCGATTCCTGGCTTTAGATCCCCTACCCCTAAGGCCGCCATTAAAGAGAGCAGAAACCTTTGAACAATGGCGGATTTGAGAACGCTATCTAGTACAGCTCGGCGGAAGTCCTGCGACATGTCATTGTCTTTTGGATGGGCTCAGCGTTGTTCGTCGGCGCCATAGTCCCCGCTATGACTTCTCCTCTCGCCTTGATCCCATTCAAAATCCTAATGACGTGTCGCAGGACTTCCGCTGAGCTGTACTAGTTTTTTCGTTTACTTATTTAGAAATCTAAACTTTATATCGTCAATTGAATTAGATTGCTAATTATACTCTGACCTCATTGCCGTAAGTGCCAATAAAGCCTTTTGTGTTTTATCCTCATTGCCGATAACGACACCTCCATGTTTCGCAAAGATACGGTTTAATATTGCTTATTTCGGTCAAGGCGCCCGGTCATTTCGGCTTATGGCGCCCTCTTATCGGAGCGTAGCGACGCAATGGTCGTGAGACTTACATGACAGATTATTTCAGTCAAGCTGGGCTCGGAGTTTTCGCTGGGAGTCTGCTTTTGGTAAAAGCTCGATTCGGTGGCAGTTGTGAACCAACCGGTCACAGAGGGAATCAGCAGTAAACATATGCTATTAAATTCTTTTTGAGAAACCCGACCGCTACCGTCGAGGTCTCTTGAGGTGACTAGAAAAACTCTCATTTTACTGACTCAAATGCCAGTCCAGTCAAAACAATTGAATTAGGCAAGGCATTTTCAATTACGGAGCTCAGACAATTTGTGTATCCCACTGGGTCTTTTAGTGAATTAGTCCAACTTTTCTTAGTTAAACCACTACATGCGGCCTCTCTTTTGGCAAAGTCATCGATGTTTGGTACAATGATTCGTTCGTTATTTGGCAGTAGCCTTGAGCTGTTAACTTTCCCGGCATCAATCTCCTTAAAGGTTTGATTTGAATTTGGGCCTGCCACTCCGATACATTTCCTTACCAGATCGTCTTTGAGGTATATTACACCAGCAGGGACCGCCCCAATGCTAAAGGCGTCTTTGATCAACTTCCACCGGTTGAATGCTGAAAATAATTTTTCACCTTTCAGCGCCTTAAGGGCAATGCCTGAAGGAATTAAAGTTGTGGTTCCAAACTGGAAAATTTCAGCTTTGGGGTTCTCATCGTGATATGCCAACACGCAAGATGCTTCAGGTGTTCGCAACCCATTTTGTGGATCAATCACGAATAGGAATTTCAAAGCGGAAAGTGTGGTTTCCAGAGGCCCCCAAAAGCGGTCACAAAGAGCTTTCGAGTGGCGCGAATGGTCCTTTTTCAGCAATTTGCTGCTAACCAAGGATTATGTTTCAGCGGGCGGGCGTGGAAAAAGGCTATTCACCTGGAAAACAAATGGCCTTTGACACTTTTTGGCAAAAGGATGCCATTAGGCTGGCACTACCAGTCTTGAGGACGTTGATCTTCTGATTCAAAAGGTTCTTTTAATTTGTCGCTCGGTGGACCACGACTATTTGATGAGCATAGATTTCTTGTCACTAAGTTCATCGACGTTAATATTTGGAAGGCTACCTTAGGGTCCTTGATAACAGCAATAGGCTCCATCTTCCCACCGCACTTCCGGCAAACTAGAACGTCATTTTTGAAACTGGCCGCAATCATTTCAGCCCAGAGTAATTTTTTTGCCGGTGGCAGCTCCTCCCCCTCTTTAGTTTCTGTGGGCCTTTTAACGATCTCGTTTCGATATTTAAAGTGCGAACCAAAAACTCCATGATAGCGAGTTAAATGAGACCGAGCCGGTGGAATCAGGGCAATGAGACGCTGAATAAAGCCCTCTTTGGTGAAAGCCACACAATCGGCCCCATTGTGCCAAGTCGTTTTCATTTTATAGACGATCTTACCATTGACTTCAGAAAGACGTTCAGTAGCAATAGGCCCCCTTGCCATATAACGAATCAACCGAGCGAGCTTATCTTTTTGATGAGTGAGAGTGGCTACTTTGGCGTGGATACTAAACCCATCAATTTTAAGCCCTCCTGTTGATTCAAAATCCTGATACTCCCCTTTGGGGACAGCCACCAAATCACCAAGAAATTGCACGTAGCCATGACTGCTCGGATCTTGGCTTGCGGTGTCTATTCCAAGGGGTTCGCGCTCAAACATTCCCTTGTCATAAAGCTTTTTTATTAAGCGAATGATTCTTTGGATGATGGATCTGAGATCGTCCCTTGTGGGCTCTCTAATGGCATGAAATAACCACTGGTCGTTTCTCTGGTAATACACGCCATCCATAAAGAGAGCATGAAAGTGTGGATTCAGCTGTAAGCCGCCACCAAATCTTTGAATAAAGGTGATTGAGCCAGGCTCAGGGTCAACTATCCCCATTTCCTTTGCAACTTGCCTGAGCCATCGACTGACAGACCTGATAAAAACATTTCCGACTAAAGAGATAAGTTTGGGATCATTGGCAATCACAGGCCTTAGCTGAAATGGAATCGATAAAACCCATTGCCTCATCGGAACTTCTGGCAAAACATTTTCTATCAAATGATGAGAAGCCTCATTCATCCTCTTGCCATGACAGGAG
This sequence comes from uncultured Pseudobdellovibrionaceae bacterium, assembly GCA_964648725.1. Classification (GTDB taxonomy): domain Bacteria; phylum Bdellovibrionota; class Bdellovibrionia; order Bdellovibrionales; family Bdellovibrionaceae; genus CAUJGP01. Next base: position 11,696 of record CAZYOE010000020.1, read on the forward strand.
GGACAAAACCCTCTTCGTTTACACGAAAACGCTACTAGCTCACTCGCTTTACAATTACGACAGTAGGTGCGAACAAAACCATAATCCAGAACTCCGCAGTGAAGATACGCCTTAAAGGTCTGATACACAAAACCAGGGTAATTGATTCCTCTGGCTGACTGCTCGGCAAAATAACGATCCGTATTTTCCTGTATCGTTTGAAAAAGGAGTCCATGTTCTGGCTTGCGCCTTTGATAGGAACAATTTAGTGCTACCACGCAAGCAGCCACCGTTTGCATTCCTCAGGCTCAGTTCAAAACAACTCACAGCATCGCTATTGCCGTAGTTGATACCAATGGATTCGCTATGCGGATATTTTTTGACAGTAGTATCGCCCCGTCGAATCAGTCCCCGTGGAGTGCTGTACTTTACAGAGAACGGCAACAAGCCAATGAAAACATCATTGATGTTCAGGACTTTTATGGCTTACAACTCCAAATCCATCTCGCGGCCTTTGCTTCTTTCAATGACTTTTGAAGGAATGACCTGTGGCTCCATATCCAATGGATAACGGCCCTTTTCTAAAGTCTCTCTGGAAATTTTGATTTTCATTTGCAGAGAGTCTTTATGGTGTTCAATCTGCCTGTCTCTCTCTGCTCTGAGCTTTTCTCTCCAGTCGATGGCGATTTTTTTGACTTTTTCGGCCACTATTTCCGACAGCGATTTTTCTCCTCGGAGGTTTTTGGCGTATTTTTCAGCCTGGGTGAGACTTGCCGCCATTAGAGATTCAAGCGACGTTCCTCTCAAGCCCTTGATTCTGGTTTTTTCTTTCTCCGGCATCATTTCAAGGTTAAGTACACGGTTCCCCATCGCCTCGGTTCGAGTTTGGATAAATTCTTTGTCTTCAACGAAAATATCAATTCCATGACGGCCCCTAGAGGCGGAGACATAGAACTGTTCCTGATTGAGGGCGCGGCCGCCGACGTTCGTCATTGCCACGATGACATGGTCACAAGTCTTTCCCTGCGATGAGTACGATGTTGAAACATACCCATAATCCAGATGTTTGACAGCGTCTGAGAGAATTCTACCATCTTCCAAGAGAATTTTATTGTCGGTAATCGCTTTAACTTTGACCGACTCGCCGTTGGTAATCTGGGTAAAGTCTCTCCGACGATCAGTCAGAGTTTTTTTCTGATTTAGCGCGACTTCTCTTTCAATGCGGATTCGCTCATTTTTTTGAATCAAAAGGGTTTCCCCCTCTTTGATTTCAATGGTTTTCCGTTCGGTCACGTCAAACTGGCTGCTTAAGTATTCCTTCGGATCAAAGTCTTTTTCTTCACCGGTTTTTGGGTTTTCTAGAATGGCTTTTCCGGCGTTGATGTCCTTCACTTTCCAATTGGAACCCTTATCAAATCCATTGCTTGAATCCAGAAAATGCACATAGTGTGCTTCTTCCCCGCGAGCGATATAGTTTGAAAGATTCATCTTCTCGGCTTCGGTGAAACGGACTGATGCAAACACTTCTTTTTCAATGGAGTTTTTGCCCATTCTTTCTTTTAAGGTACTGCGGATTCCAGCCGTAAGCGTTTGCACTTCAGCTCTTGTCGGGGTCACGACGATCACGGATTTACCGGCATCGGTTTTTTCCAGATAGGTTTTAAAGAGCTTTTCGGTGTCGAGTTTTTTCTCTAAGTCCTCAAAGTTGATCGAGGTGCCAAGGCGGCTTAAATAGTCATCTTTGGAATGGATGACACCCATTTTCTCAAAAGTTTCCCAGGCGCGTTTGACGTTTCTTTCCATCAGATCTCTGACCGCTTCGCGATACTCTGGAAGCTTTTGGCGCTCGATTTCAGTAAGCCTTGAGACTTGGATCTCAGAGTAAAGTTTCAGGGCTCTGAGGGCGTCTCCGGCTTCAACGCCGTGGTGTTGTTTAGTGTCACCAACGAGTAAGATTTGCGTGTTAAATTTTTCAGCCACCATGAACAAAGCTTCCATTTGTTTTAGCGACAAAAGTCCCGCCTCATCGACGATCAAATAACCGTTTTTGAGTTGGGATTCATAAAAGCTTGGCTTATGCAAAATGCGCTGAATCGTTTCAGCTTTAACACCGATATCTTTGTTGAGATTTTGTGTGGCTCCTGTGGTTGGCGCGGTTGCGGTGACAGTAATATTTTTAAGCTTTAATTCCTCGGTTAATGACCTTAAAAGGTGGCTCTTACCGGTGCCAGCTCCACCCTCAAGAAGCATTACCTTATCTTTTGATTGATAGATCTCTTTAAGGGCCTCTTTCTGATCGTCCCTTAAACCGTTGAGACGATCTTTTGGGAGTTCGCCAAAGTCTGGAGTTTTTCCTTTATTCTCGTTGATAAAGCCACAGATAAAATACTCTTTGGCGAGCCCATCAATGGTGCCAATCGTTCCTTTTTCTTGATTCCAAATCAAGCCCTCCGTTTTAGACAATACTTTTTCTAAATATTTTTGATCGAGATGACCATAATTGGATTTAAGCGCGAGCGAAATAATTTCGTTTTTAGTTGCTACGCTTTGTCGCTCAAAAATGTGAGAAACTGCAAAACTCACAGCCTCTTTCTCTCTGGAATTTGGTTCTCTTTCTTGATTGGAATTAACGTTGAGGTTTTTATTCAAAAGATTGAAAACTTCATCCCTTTCCTTCATTCGGATCTTAGTCATCGCCAGTGTGGCTTCAAGGCTTTTTAGTTGCTCTTTGGTGAGTTCGTTTTTTTGATGTTCAATGGCTTTTTCCAGCGTAAGATTCTTTGATTTTTTCTGGCGGGTTTGTTCGGTTAAAATGGCACGTTCTTGGTTGGTTATTGGACGACCTCTGGCCGCATCAAGAGCTCGTTCGGCCTCCTTAATGGTAGCCGACCTTTTTGAGAATAGATCGCAGATTTCTTTTGATACACCTTTTAATTCCCAACCGTGTTTGGCGCGTTCGATTTGATATCCCAAAGCTAGGACTTTTTCGGCGAGTTTGTTGCGATAAAGCTCGGTAAAATACTCGACATTGTTATAGATCTCGTAAGCCTCCATGGCTTTGAATTTTTGCTCTACTTCATCCCAGGTGACGTTGAAAATCAGGTTATGGGAGTGAAGCTGCGGATCGTTGGCTCTGGAGGTAGTATGAGTGACGCTGGCGGTGAGGAAATTGGAGGTCTTTCGGACCGTGTATTGCCCCTTCACTCGCACTCTCGTTTGAGTGAATTTCTCGAGTTCTTTGAGAGCTTCTTTGCTGGCTTCCTCGTGGGCTTTAATCAGTCTGGCATCGCCCATGGTAATGGCCATTACCGATACGGATTTGGGTGCTGAAACAGTGGCATCAAAATACAGTCTTCTATAAGCATTGGTGCGAGCGGTAAGAGCGCCTCCAGTGACAGGATTTTTATTTTCAAGGAGTAATTGAAATTGCTCCTTGGTGACGGGCACACCGACGTTGAGCCCTAGCAGGGAGGCGGTCTTACCGTGCCATGTAACAGGCTGGTCGGTGTAGTATTTGGTGAGGTTTTCGGGAGCGGCCTCGGCGGGTGCGGTTTTCTCTTCGCCCTCGGTGACGTATTCGCCTTTTTCCAAATGATTATCAAAGTACTTTTCCGCTGCGGCTTTTACCGTTTGTACTTTGATTGTAATCACCTTGAACGACTCCATTTGAGATTGATTAAGCGTTGGCTACAGTACAAGTGTCAATGGCAGCCGTCAATCGTCAATCGTTTTGCTCTTTGACACTATCCCCTTAGGTTTTAAGGACAAAAACATAGCTGCGATAATTACTACTAAAATGCGTATAAAAGGTGCGATCGACTTCTGTCCGAAAGACGAATTACAATTGGTATATCTTTCAGCCAAACTACTTCTGTTGACTCCAACGAAATTGCTCGGTAGCAAGCAATGAACCAAGATTTAAAGGACGCGATAAGATTCTGAGGATAAATGGCAAAGAAAATAATGAAAAAACAAATCGAAGTCGATCTTGAAAAGATCAAAAGTGGCATCGATCATCTCATCAAAGAGCGTGATCCACTTCAAAAATGGTTGCCGGTGTTAAATGAATTAAAACCGAAATTTCAAGATGCTCTCAGCGCGGGCATTTCTGTTTCAAAGATCCGCGAGACCTTAAGTCATGGCGGTCTCAAAGTTTCTCAGAAAGTGCTTAGAGAGTTTCTTGAAGATAAATAGAAACGAGATTAAGTAGTCAATCTTCTTCATTATCAAAAATGATCATTTTATGATGCGGAAATCGATCCAGATTCGATTGTTTATTATCATCGATATCTGTAAAAATTATTCTTAAATCAGAATTTTCTGCGGGCATAATTTTATAAAAAACTCTGTAGCGTCCGCTATGAATCGGGAATGATTTTTCGCCCGTCAGGTCGGATGACTTTGGTAATTGGTACATCTGTTCCAGAACATCGCATAATCGAACGATGGCCTGGCTAAATGCTTCAACAGACTTAATTGCAAAAGCATCGTCTTTTTGGATGGAAAGAACGGAATCATAGAGATGATTTTCGATTTTTGTTCTCGCCATTTCGAAAGATTCGGTAAACTGAAAAATAACGGCCATTACTTTTTGAATCGCTTTGTTCGGTCTTCTTTTTTATCAAAAGCTTTAACTTGGCCGTCGAGGATTTGGGTCATACCCAGGAGTCGCCGTTGAAGTGAATCGATTTCGCTACGTAAACCATCATACTTCTCTTCAGACATTAAAATAAAGCTCTGGCCATCTCTTCTATTGATTCGAATAGGCTCGCTGACGGCTGCATCCATATATTCTTTCAGGCCGGCCCTAAATGTTTTTGCGTTCGCGCTTTGCATAAACACCTCACTTTTTGAAAGGTACTCTAAAAGGTACACTTTGTCAATCTCTAAACTAGAAAAACGCAACACTCTATTTTTTCTAAGTATTTAATATTATTACGCAAAAGTGCGTTAATATATAATTGTATGATCCCAAGGCGTAATCTTTTCTTTGAAGTGAGCAAATACAAAATAGCAAGCTAGCAAGTACCCTAATCAATTGAGGGTATAATAAGGACATTAGTTTAGATTGGAGTGAACGATGGATTTGAAGAGGTTTTCGATTAACGAACTTATTGTCTACGATAAGGACCTCTGCAAGGTGATGGACGTTTTTGACAATGGTTATTCGGTTTTTAATTACCGACTTGGCAAAATTATTTTCTGTTACCACTATGAAATACGCGTCTTTAGTTTTGAAGACTGATCAGTCTTTAGAGGTGCAGCTAGCTTGTTAGAAGTCTTGGAAATCCGGTTCTAATTTCCCCACGGAAGGCTTTCTTAGATGGGCGTAGTTTCCTTGTTTAACGCGAATCTTGAACCAATCCTTAAAGCGCCACTGGATCCAGTCAAAAGAGAGCTTTCCTCCTGGAGAATAAACGATCGCCTCAACGATTTTTCGATTACTTGGGCCTCCGGATTTTAAGTTCAAAAAATCTTCCGTTTTGAATTTGGGAACTTCCTTCTCACTGGTGCTTTCGCTGTATTCACTGGCAAAGGGTCCCTGGCTTTGAATGGTTTTAATTTTGATCTTCTTTGTTCCCAAAAGCTTTGAGGCATAGTCGTTGGTTTCAAGATCGATGTTTTGATGAAAGATCGCGGTCATTATATTGGCTTCAAGAGCCCTGAAAGCATCGTTGGATTGGTATTTGCCGAGGTTCAAACGTAGCCCCGCGATATTCTGAGTGAGGTACACGGTGGCGCACCTGGAGCTTCGCGCTACAGCCTGGAATTTTGCATCCTCGACCGTTACGAACTCCTGAGCCTCGTCCGCCCATAAAAAGACTGGGCGCATGCGCTCGCTCACCTCCCTTGTCGTACAGGCTTTCTGAAAGGCGTATTTCCAGATCATATTCGCGATCCGACCGATTTCTTGATACTCAAGAGTTGGCACGTTGATCACAATCACCGCGCCGTTAAAGGCCCATCGCGGATCAACATTGCCCTGTCCGCCAAATAAATCCCTTAACATCCCGGTACTGAATTTAAACAACAGCGAAGACACCGCCGCGACGATAATAGAACGAGTTTTTTCGTTCAGAGCCGGGAATTCCTCGGTGAAAAACAAAATGGCCGATTCAAGATCCCTGCCTGGATTCTGCGATTGAATCAGCTGATCTTGTAGCTCCTCTTTGTTTTTTTGAATCGTTTGAAAAACACTATTGAGCCTTGCAAAAGTTAAATCGTGCCCCCTGTAAACGGCCATTGTCAGAGTCACCAGATGGGTCAAATATTGATCGGTGACGCCATCCCAAAAGGAATCCGATTGCGAGAGCTGACTTCCTTGGAGGTCGCTCGCAATGAGCTTTAAAAGCTTGACCACATTGGCTTGAGATTCATTGCTATTATCTGTGAGCGAGCGAATAAATTCTAAGACATTAAAACAAAATTTATGCTCGGTGTTCTTCGGTCCGAAGTGGATCAAGGATCGCCTCCTTTGCACCTCACCAGCCATCGATTGCCAATTTGAGAGTTCATCATTACTGCCTTTGGCGCATAAAACCAACCCTCCGAAGCCATGATCAAGGTATGAGGTCGCAATCACCTTTGCAAACCCAGAAGATTTACCAGAACCGGTGGCCCCATAGATTTTAATTCCGCGAACGGCCCTGTCGAGCGTAAAAGCTTTTGACCAGGTCGAAAACTTAAAGAGTTTATCGCGGGGATTCCATTTCTCGCTCAGAGTCGTATTTTCCTTGTAGCCAAGGGGAATCCAGGCCGGCTCTAAGCCTCTATTTTTTCGCATGGTAAACCTCAATGATGGTTTCGCCGGTGCGCTCATCCGTATCGGCTTGAATGCGTCCTGCGCTTTGAAGCCCAATCAGAGTTTTTGTATCTGCTTCGGTGACAAAAGTGACATGGCGACTAGAAAGCCTGAAGTAGCCGTCAACAAAAATACCTATCAAGCAAAGAAGCACAAAATAGACCGGTAACGCTATACGCAAGAAGTATCTTCGTTGCACTTCTGATAGCATGGAAATTTGGTCCGCCATTGGATGCATCGCTGACTTTATCTCGTGAACTGTTTTTTTCATTTCTTGAACTGCATTCGTTTCTGTGTCGCTCATGCTTTTTCCTTTCTAGAAAACAAAAATTATGTTTCATCGTTTTCGCTTTACCGGATGGCCTTGGGAGTGGCTTCTAGAACCACTGTCATGTAAATAGGGCCTTCGACTTCTGTAAAGCCAGGAACGCTAGCCGCTCTTTCCATCAAACGATCGGCGACTTTACCGAGACTTCCCGCCACTCCCTTTTTAACCGCGTTCGAAGCACTGGGAGACTCGGCATAGCCGCCGGTGATGGTTTGACTACGCTCCACTTGCGAATCAACGGCAATAGCCGCGCCTGTTGAAAAAAACGATGCGAGTCCGTATTTCCAGTCTTCAGCGTGATAGTTCCCCTCAATTCCAATGCGACCTTGGGGATCAATGCCTCTTCCTTGAAGGGTATAGCTCGAAGCAAGGCCTCCGCCACTTAATCCGGTAAACTTAATCACTATGCGCTTCAAATCACTTTCAAGAGTCGCCTCACCAAAAACCATGGCCCCTTTGAATTGTCCCGAAACCACTTCGCCCACGACCGGGGTGGAGACATTGGGAGAGGCCTTGATACTTTGACGAATCACCACTTTGATTTTTGCTCCCGCGTGCACTCCAAAAAGAACGTCATTGGCTGGCTCTTTCGATGTAAACACAAAGGAGTGTTCTTGATTGGCTGGAAGATCTGCAAAGTAGCTTGGAAGGTTTGAATCCTGGTCATTTTCCCTCTGAAAACTGACTTTTCTCCTGAGTTTTTGTGCGTTTTTTGGTGTTGTTTTTGATGGAGTATCAGTTTTTTCCTGGCCGAAATCCTTTTGTGCGATAGATTCTTCTTGAGTTCGTTCTTTTTTAGGAAGGGGGTTGCCATTCTCATCGCAATGTTCAACGCAAAGTGATTTTCCAAAAGCGAGGCTTAAAAACAAAAGATTAAGGAACATCTGCAGGTCCCTCCTTGGAATCATAGATTTTCAGGCGCGGAGTTTTAGAATAATCAAAGGAAACACCGTCGTCGTTCCATTCCGTCAAAACCGCTTTTTCGCCATTTGTTTTTGTGCCGACAACCTGATGCGATTGATTGCTGGTATTTTTTGAAAAACTAACCAATGGCTTTTCTATTCGTGGCGGAGTTTGCGTTAAGCGGGGTTTTCCATAGTCACCAATGACTTCGATATAATCGTTGTGAATAGCACGATTCACGACAATATCAAAAACATAGGTCGATGAAACACAGTGGACAATGAAGTTAGCCGAACGACTCACTGCCGAGACTTCCAGGGAAAACCGCGAGCGATTGCGCTCCGAAAGGTGCTTCATAATTCCATTTGTGGGAGTCACGACTTCGTCAATCTCGCAGGGCATCTTAATGCTGGAGGCGAGCCCAGGAACGAGATAAATCCTTTGCGGAGTGGATTTATTGAGAAAGATTTCTTGAATGCGTGGATGATCGGCTGCGGCGGTACCAGCAAATCCTATTAGGAGAACTGAAAAAAAGGGCGTCATTAAAAACCTCATGGAAGCTCCTTCCACGTCTCGGCGAGTTCGTCCACTTCCCAGCCCCATGGATTTAAATCCGTACGTTTTTGCGCTTTTAGTTTTAAAATCAATGTGCCAGCGAGTTTTTTACCGGTGCCACGGTAAATCTGCCGCGTGTGCACTTCGGCGCTAAATTCCAGAGGGTTAGCGTCACTTTGCTCAAGTTTGGTGATTTCTGAAATTTGCACCATTTTGTATTCAATGATTTGGGCCTTCATTTCTTTAAAAGATTGCTCGATCCGGGACCAAGCACTATCACTCATCCAATCGGTGGCGTGTCCAATCGTCTCGCTAAAGGATTCAGAGTCATAATTGGTGTAAAGACGGATAAAACGTTTAACGAACTCTTGTCGTTCCCGTTCAATCACTTTATCTGTGCTATCAGTCACAAGCCTTGTTCCCGTTGGCTCAATCGCTACGATTTTAAACTCTGGAATATTTCGTATGGCCATAATAGTCATCGCCACTGAATAAGCGAAAAGAACTGCAATCAATATCCAAAGACTGCTTTGATATTGAATATAGGGAGTTACTTTTAATTTCACTTGGAACCTCCTTTCGTCAGGGTTTCATGAATGTCACCGAATCCTTTTCGAATGGATGAGGCTGCCATTAATCCCGCGCCCATGGTTAAAAAAGGTAGAAGTAATTGAGCCATGGCGTAGATCAAAAGGGACGCGCATTGTGAAAACGACGTCCACGAATCGGGACATTCGGCTTTATAAACCATGATTGAAAAATGCATTAATAGTGCCGATAAGATCGGCCAAATAAGAAGAGTTACGCCAAGGCTCAAAACGATGTTGGTAAAAAAGCGTACACCAATCATCAAACCCATGTAGAGAAATAGCGGCATGGCACTTACAAAAAGAGCGAGTACAATGTCACGAAGATACTTTAAAAGTGTTGAAATCATTAAAACGGAACTTCGCACCAGGAGCTGAAAAACATCCGCATATACCGAATCTTTGATATTTAAAAGACTAAAGGTTTTCTCTTTCAGTGAAAAATCGCCGACGATAATTTCCAAGTTCTTTTTAATCTCCAAGTGCTGAGACTGATCCACGATTTTTCCCGCAATAAAGTCTACCATTGTCAGTGAGTTTCTCATCAGAAGCGGTGCTACTGCCACCAGCAGGAGAAATTTAATCGTATCCTGTAGCACCTCTTTGAGTGTGCCGTAATTACCGAAGCTTAGTTGATTCATAATCACGCGTAAAAGAGCGGTACCCGCAGTGAGAGGCAAAATCAATTTGGCCATAGTCCAATAGGACTCCATAGCGGAATCGAGCAAGATTTGATTCACACCTGAAGTCATGAGTAGTGCGACGCCCGCCAATAAAAACTGCATGCTAGACTCCTAACCAAGTTCGATAAAGGTGAACAACTCCTGGGAGAACATAAGAAAGCAAAAAGCCAAAGAGTCCGGCTCGAATGGCGGAGATTCCTTGTTGTCTAAAAAGACCAAATAAAAAACCCACACAGCCAGCAAAAAACAGCAAAAGACTCGCTCGCGCAGCCCATTTTTGAAGAGTGCTCAGTTGAAATTCTGGTTGGTGAGTGGGCCGCTCTTTTAAACGTTCCAGCTGTTTGCGAGCGATTTGTTGAGTGGTGCGGTTTAATTCCTCCTCGGTGGCCTTGCGATTCGCAATTTCAGATTTTTTGGCTTGAAGGTCCCGCATGGCCTGCATTTGCATTTGTTGCATCTGCAAATGCAGGGCTTGCTGCTCGGTGGAAAGAATTCCTCTTTGTACGGCCACTTCGGTGCCTTTTTTATTAAAAACACGATTAAAAGCGTTTTTCATGCGCTTCATCGAGCGAACGGTCCTTTTTAGAGCCCGCATTTTTTGCGACAATGAGCTTTGGCTGGAACTAAAGCGCGTTGACATGTCGGTGATCTGTTCTTCAGTGTAGCCAACAGAGCCCATATCTTCTTTGAGTTGACTCAATTCCCGATTGTAACTTGAAAGTGAAACTGACATTTCATCTGTTGAGTCACCTTCAGCACCAAACTCCATCGCCAAATCGTCCGTTAGATCTAAAACGTCCAGGACTTCGCCCATACCAGCTTGAAGTCCTGAGAGGAGTTCTACGCCTTCTTTGGCCGCTTCGGCAGCCACAAATGGAGCGAGCGCTTTTCCTTGAAGCGAAAAACTTAGTAAAGCCGTGAGTGCAATTGACTTAAACAAAGGATTGCCTCCTCTTCACTAAATCCGACTTCTTTGAGTCGATCGATTTTGTCATAATCATTCTTGTCACTGGTCAGAAGCCAGTACTCCTCCTTGGAAAGCTCAATGCGGAGAACCTGTCCGCCAATTCTCGTCTTGTAAAACACTTCAGAAAATTTGCCTTTTTGATAACTGAGCGTCTTTGCTCTCTGAAATTCAACGCCATCCAGCTTATGCCTGGCTTGGAATTTCACGGCATCCTCAGGATCTCCCGGCGTGGAAAATAGAAAGTGATGATCGGTATTTTCAAAAAGGGAGTTCGTCAGATCGCCTTTGCGGTCTCGGACTTGAAAGGAGCTTGATTCTTGATTGATCAAAATAGTGGCGTGACCGAATTTCCGCGAGTTCTTTGCAGTGGTGATAAAAAAGGGCGAACAGAGATTTAAAAACTCTGTCGTCTCATCGCAGAAGAGAAAGATCCTCGGACCATTGCGACCAGAAATCGCCACCTCACTATTATACTGAGCCATGACGGCGGCAATACTGCCTCGGACCAGGCTTGGATTAGTGGAGTTATTCACTGATTTGAAATCAAAATACCGATAACGCGAATTGATTTGATCAGGTCTTGGCTTAAAAATATTGGCATACATTCCGCCTTCGGTCCATCGTTCTAATAAGAGTGCATTGGGAATTTTTCCTTGGGAAAATTTCGAAAAGTCATCAAGACTTGGGTATAATGGCCTTGCTTCTGAATAAGCAATCACAACACGATCCAAAGTCGCGCGCTCTTCATCAGTCAGTGATCCGAGATGGCTTTTAGCAATGAGCACCTCGATAAAGTCTGCGACAATCGCCGCAATCTCTAAATCATGAGGTGTTTGAGCCAAGACTTCGAGAGGATTTAAACCAGAAGGTTTATTGAGATCTAAACTGTAGTAAGTGCCGCCGAGTTTTGCGCATTCTCTGATGTAACTAGAACCCACATCCATTTTAAGTATCTTCACCGTTGGGTCATTAAATAGTGACTGCGTAAGAAGCCCACACAATACGGATTTACCAGAGCCTTTTGGGCCGATAATCATGGAATTACCGGATTGGTAGAGATTATTAATCAAGGCAACGGAGTGTAAATGTCCGCCTCGTCGGTGCATCCGAAGAGTCATTGGTGAATCCTGCTGTTGAAGAACGCTATAGTGAGAGAAAAGTGGTATATAAAACAAAAGACCAGAGCCTAATTCCTTAAAGGTCACATGCGGGGCACTTCCAGGAAGAGTCGCACAAAATGAGGGATAAACGCCAAAGCTTTCTACATACTGGGAGTTAAACTCTTTTTGTAGAAGATCAGCCACTTTTCGAAGGCGAGATCGCAACTCTGATTCATTCGCGGCGGATACTTTAAAAATAACTTCCACATCAAATAATCCCTCTTCAAGATGAGTCAACGCCTCACTGAGTTTTTCAACTTCCTCTTTACGATTGATCTCTGTTCGATCTTTGGCAATTTGAGCTTCTCCTTGAAGGTTTTTAACGATCAGCCCTTCAGAAATACCTGAAAGGCGCTTAAAATGCGATACCACCTCATGATCGAAATCCAAAGCCGCACGAAGAGAACTCATACTTTCCAAGCTCAGTGGCTGATGAGAATTAGATTTAATGCGAACAATGCCAACGAGTTTTTGATCAATAACCAGGTAATCAGGATAATTCGATATGAATGTTCCTATGGGCAAAAAGAGAGATTCAATGATTTCCCTGCTCACTGGGTAAAATGGCTGGATGGACTTTTCACCGTTCGAAGAGACGTTAGTCACCAAATCTTTAAAACGTTGGGCGACTTCCTGAATTTGAGCTACGAACTGCCGATTCATTCCCCGCAAAAACGGCAAATTAACGCCTTCTGCTTCAATAATCAGAAAATTCTGATCCAACCTAAAACCTAATTGGGAAACAGCCTCCGTGCGAGAGAGATTTTTAAAGTCAGAATGATTCCATGATGTTTTTGATAGAAAGCGCAAACTCAAGGGATGCGGGATCTCTTTCATGATCGCATTAAATGATTTCAATAGAAATTCGTCTTGAATCAGTTCAACGTCTAATCCCTGAATACCAAGAACAATGCCTAAGGAGCCGTTCACTGTTTCAAAAATGAAATCGTCACCCTGTTTTTCAATGGAGCTTAGGACCTCAATTTTTTTCCACATAATGGTGATCTCCATTCATTGCTTTTGATACTTTATCCAAGAAAGCTTTTGGCCTATGAGTGCGCTTCAAGGTGGCATTGATGACCAGAACACAAATGGCAATAAGAAGAGGAACGACCACATCATCGAGAAAGATTTGCAAAAAAAGATAACCGATAAGGCTCGGTAAAAAGTCTTCCCAATCAATACCCAAAGGTAAAATGGATTTATTGATTCTCCAAAGGGGTTTATAGAAAGACCTCTGATCCATAAAAATCCTAGCGCCAGTATTTCGTGACGAGAACGATTCCTAGAATGCCGAGCACAGTCCAAGGAAGCGACCGTCTTGTGACTTCTCGAAAGCCTGGAATCATTAGACCAACTGAAGTTAAAATCACTGCCGCGATCACTAGCTTACTGCCACCGCTCACCACGGTTTCAATCGCTGAATCTAAAAAGCCATTCACGTCTACGCTCACTCCGCGCTCCGCTCGGGCCACCGTGGTCGCAAACAATACCATTAAAAAACTATTCAATTTGTGCATGACTTACCTCTCTTTAAATTCAATGACTTCACTTTCTTTGACCAAGTACCTTGGACCTTTCCTGGTCCATCGGTTGATTCTATAAACTTCGTAATTTTGACTTTCGAGTAATGGACGAAACTCTTCGGGAACTTCGAGCAAATTACTCTCAGGATTGGATTTTGTAGACTCATCAAAGAATCTTACTTTCGCCTCTAAATCTTTAATCTTTTGATCGCTGTCGTCAGTCAAAGCCGCTACAGCCATCCCAAGAGCGGCTCCTTGAGAACTATAAAGCATGGCATTTTGCGTTTTATAGTCAGGGCGAGAGTTGCCGTAAGCCGCTCCAAGAACTCCACCAATGAGCCCATACTCAAATATTTTTCCTTTTTGTGTCGTTGCACAGGAACAAAGGGCTAAAATCGAAATACTCATTAAAAACTTTTTCTTGTTTAAGAACATCGACCAAACCCTTCTCCGATAGAGACACAGTCTTGCTCGATAGTTCCGTCTTTCCCACGAATGCCGTCTGGTCCCTTTTCTCCTGGCTTTCCCTCAGGCCCAGGGCTCGCACTTTTACACTTATGCGACAGTTTTCCTGGCTGTCCACCAATACCGCCCAATTGCCCAGGTCCCCCTTTTCCAAAAAGACCAGCGACTCCAACTTCTTTTTCAATTTTATAATGAATCTCCGGAGACGGATCAGCGATTTCAAGATGAAGTGATCCTGTATTGCCTCCACCTCTTCCGTTCGAGCCAGGTCTGCCGTTACTTCCTGGTGATCCAGGCTTGCCATCTTCTGGTTGCCTGTCACAAGTCCAGCTGCCTCGTCGTTCGCTATCCCAATATTCAGACTGCCCATTTGCCCCATTAGCCCCAGAAGGCGCGCGCTCGGTGTAAGGGGCGCCATCCTTACCGTCCCCGCCATTCTCACCACGGAAAACAAATCCAATTTGTCCTTTGGCTTTTTGCGATTTAATAAAAATGGTTCCACCATTGCGGCCGAGAGTTTCCAATGGCGCTTTTTGAGATTCTTCAAAAGTCGCAAGAAGAGCCTGGTCAGCAATGAGTTCATCGGTATTTAGTAAGATATTTCTACCGTTTGTAATGACTGTATTAATGACAAAAATACGATGAGCTTGAATGGAAATTTTATTTTCAACGACAGGAGCCGAATTTAAAATGTCCGTTGAGAGATTCACATCTAACGGAATCTGAAGAGTGAGATCTGAAACAACTGTTGGCTTTGCGCCTTGATCTTTTTGTGAGTATACGGTCACCAAATACTCTCGATTATGATCCAAACCCACAGAGTAGGACGTCACAGACGAAGAATCAGCTTTAAATGCAAATTGTTTATTAATAAAGATGCTGACGTTGGTGAGTTCCGGCGCCCATCGAAATGTGACTTGATAGCGGAATAGTTCTCGACCCACAATTTCGGTCGTCACTGGCGCCAACTTTTTATTACGAAGGTCGTTGTTATCGATTGGCGTCGGAACAGGAGACGGTTCAACGGATTTGGATGAAAAGTCAGGACCGCAGGCCGACATCAACAATGAGCCAATGATTAAACTACTAATGGCAAGCGGTTTTGGACGCACCAATCCCGGTCTGCGATTAGAAAAACGCATAGAAATCCCCTCTTAAGCTTTAAAAAGACCACCGAAGAGAGTTCTTAAACTCAATTTTCCTTGAAAAAAACGACCGCAAGCGCTAAACAATATTCAGCAATTCCCATTGCGGCTCACTCTTCTCTCTGTTGGCGCAGAGAGGTTTCAAGGGTGGGCTTTTTTTGTGACCAAAAGTTCCCTCGGATCAAACACCAAAAAATCATTTCCGCGACTCCTGATGCCATTCCCAATGAAATACATTTTCTGTACCAGCTTCTAACGGAAGCTTATTGCTCAATTAGATCTGTTTGTCTCAAATGTGAGAACGAATTCTAACTTTTGAGACAAACCTGACTGCCGTTAGTTACCTTCGGCTCCCATCACTTCACCAATAGCACCTCCGCGACTCTCAGCTCCGCCCATCGAACCGAAATTTGAACGATTTTCCCAACCACTCATTGTCTCATTAGAGTCGCCACCCAACAGACCCATGATTGAACCAAAACGATTTTCCCAACCACTTGATTTCATATTTGCCTCCAAAGTTGTTGTTGACTCTTCTATCAACTTTATAACAAATGCAACAGTTTTGTGATGACACTTCAGCTATGCAATGGCATTTCATTTTTCATCCAAAGGGGGTATTCATGCATTTTTCTAAGTTTCTACAAGCAATTAAATTTCGAAACCAATTGAAGACTACATCCGAGCTCTTCGCTTTTCTGGGCGCGAGAGAGACTCTAGATATGGGTCAAAGAAATTTAGCAATGATTGAGTCTGGCGATCTACTCCCGACCGTTTCCGCACTTGGCAATATTACTCAAAGTCTTAAAAAAGAAGATTTTAGAGAAGCTATTCTCTCATTTTTTAAAGATAATTTGGATTCAGAAAAACATAGACGACTTTTGGATTATCTTGAGTGCAATCTACTTCCTGGCGTCAACACGATTGATAAGAAAGATTCAACCACCAGTTATGTTGAAATGAACGAGGAGCAACTAAGCTTCTTAGTAGGAAATCGATCCGCTATGATCCTAATGAATAAAATTGGTCTATATGAGGAAAGTAAAATTGATTATTGTAACGTCGACTCAGATCTAATCGATAAACTAGTCAAACTCAAATTGCTCACGAAAGACAAATCAGCACTCAAACCAAAGTCTACAAACATTAAGCTACCTTCTTTTAGCAAGTCATCAGCAAAAAAAGTTCGACTCACTTCCAAATTTATCTTGAACCACATTGACGCGTACCTCGCCGAGGAAGGATCTGAAAATCAGGAGTTCGCTTACTCATTTTATCTTTTAACGCCATCGCAAAGAAAAATCATTTTAGAAGAGATAAGTCGCATTAAAAAATTAATATTTTCGTTTTCAGCAGAAACCAATATGGAAGAGGCTAATCCATTTTTATTTGTCGGATTCGGCAAAGAATTAGTGAAAAAGGATTTTGAATGAGTAACACAAAAATTCTTAACAAGATGGTAACTATAACCTCAGTTGGAGACTATCTTTCGTTATTCGCAGTAATGACATTAATTATTAAAGCTGGTTACGGAGCTGATAACGCCGCACTTGGATGGGTGATTAAATACTTAGGAATTGGCCTAGGAGCTTTTATTACACCATTCATTGTTCAACGATTTAAGGCAAAAACCGTTTTTGTTTTAACCCAACTTCTATCTGCAATATTTTGTGGGATCATTGTTTTCAACGCGAATTCTGAAGGTATACATCTGTGGGGATTATATTCCTGTCTTCTATTTATCAACGCAATCAAGACGGTGTTCGATACTGCGAAGGATTCGTTTTCAAAAATTGTTGCAGAAGAAGAGAACATCTCTCATCTCAAGACACAAAGCAAGCTGGTTGGAGCATTCTTCAATGCGCAAATGATCGGCGCTGTTAGCTCAGGATTAATGCTGTATTTGTTTCCGATATGGGTGTCATTATTATTGGATTTACTATCTTTTATAATAACTGCGATTATTGCAACGACTCTTTCAAAGAACCCGCGGTTATCTTTAGTAAAAGCGAGGTCTGAGTTCTTTTACTATTTGATATCAGCTTCTACGGTATTAGATATTTTTTTCCTTCGAGCACTAGGGTTTTGGATTGGAGTAGGGATTTTTAATTACTACAATAGTTACTTTTTGATGAGCAAATTTGGATTACCATCAGCAAGCAACTCACTGTTAGTCTTTATCCAAGGAGCAGGAGGAGCATTTGGCAGTCTAATTTCAAATCCTCTTAAAGTGCGGGGGTATGATGAAAAACGAATATCTTTTATTGGACACTTCATTTTGGCAACTGGGGTCATCGCGTTTATTTTCTCACCAAATGCTTATATCGCTTTCTTCTCTATCTTTATTGCCTCACTTGGTGTTGGCGGAAATATGTCAGCCTCCCAAGCGTTGCGTGCCAAAGTTGTGAGTACACGTTTTTTTGCAGAATTTGTTGTATTTGAAATGATTGTCGGGCGAGTTACGGGAGGTTTTGTCGGAGCTTTATCGAAACATTTCGGCACAAATGGGAACCGGCCGGTAGTTTTTATGCTTGCTGGAGCTACAGTTATTTTGGTGACAGGTTTTTTGCATTTGAAAATTCGAGATCAAGCCTCCATTCCAATTGCAAACGGGAGTTCGCAGATATAAAGAGTCAGATTAATCAAATGCTGTTTAGTTCAGCATTCACGAATCTAATGCCCATTCTGCTAATTTGATCCGGAATCTATCTGTCGATATTACGGAATCAGATTTAGGGGGGGGGGGATTTAGGCATCAAGTTATTAGCGCAATGTTCCTAAGATGTTTTGACTTAAATATTTATTGAACAAACCTTTTATATGAAATGTAATACATTATAGGTTTTAATATCACAAAGTGGTTTTATACATACAAACAAGAGGGGATCATGATCGAAAACTCATTTACTTCTAATGACATACATAAGATTTTTCGCATAGGCGAAAGATATAAGAGTCAAGTATCCCTTTTGAATGCTGAAGAAAGAGGCGAAATCCCAACGGCAGATCGTCATCAACGAGGTAAAGTGGCAGTCAGACAATGGACTACAGATCAACTGCCAGCGATTGGTCGGAAATTTGGGTTCTTAGGGAATTGCAAGGAACGTCACGTAGTTTCCTGCTTTTTGTCCAAAGGCGGAGTTATGAAAAGCTCTTTCCTTTATAACTTTGCAAGAACTTTGGCGTTAAATTCAGTGAAGTGTGAGAGTCTGCCAACCTCAAAAATTCTAATAGTTGGTTTAGATTTACAAGGAACAATTACGGATTATACCCTGCCTCCTTTAGAAGTAGATAGTTTAGAAGATGCCGAACAGCTTGAGAGAAAGGGGTTATACGAACTTTTATTTGAAAAAGCTAGCCTCTCCGAAGTCGTGCTTCCGACTGATTTGCCAAATCTGTTTATCATTCCTGAAAATTCAGCTCTAAATCACCTTGAAAAGCGACTTCGATTTGAAACCAGAAAAGAGTACTATTTCAAAGACAGGCTACTCCATTTGCTAAGCGATTTTTCAGTTGTTTGTTTTGATAATAGTCCAAACTGGAACTCACTCATCGAAAATAGTTTATTATGCGCTGATACTGTGATCTCGCCAATAGGTTGTGAACTCGGTTCCTATCAAGCTTTGAAAAATCATACTTCCAACATTCAAGATTTTTCTGAAGCTGCGCAAATTGATTGGGAGAACTACTTTTTGATTCCCACGATGCTCGAAAAAAGTAAGATCAGCCAACAGATATATGGGTCTTATTTAAATCAATATCCTGAAAATACCCTCCCGACCCCTATAAGACGTGCTTCAGCTGGGCAAGAAGCACTAACTCTTAGAAAGTCGATATTTGAGTATCAACCAACGAGTTCATTAGCAGACGATTACTACGAAGCATTTAAATTACTTTGGGAAAGAGTTCTTGCGAATGAGGCAATAAATGTCGCTCAAATTTAATCCATTCGATCAGAAACCTAAGGGTAATTTAGTAAAAAGAAGAAAGGTTTTTGAAGCACCTCACGAGCTACCTGATAAAAGCCAGAACTCAACTAATGTTGAGCCTACAAAACCTGATAGCAATCTTTCGGGCACAGAGCCGTTTAATAGTAATGAGTCAACTTCATTAGAATCGACTAGCGGAGAGATAGAATTTAGTAATTCTAAAATTGACTCGACGAATCAAAGTGACCCGCATTGTTCAGATAAAAAAACTTCTAGGCCGCAAACAGGACACCAACAGGACACATCGCAGGCCGATTCCTCTACTTTTTATTTACCACTTCAAGTTGATGATCCTGTCATTGCAAATGAAAAGTTGAATCCAGAGCAGTCGATTAATCAGAGTTCAAAATTTGAGAATGCGTTAAATGCGTTTAACTCGTCTCCATCGAGTTTTCTTCAGCCCCCTACCTCCGATATCCCTTTTTCTAAATTAGACGATATAAAGGTGTCATCATCTCAACGAGACACACAGGAGACACAACCACGACACACTCAGGACACAACTAGGACACATAAATCAACTTCAACTCAAACTAAACTAACTTTGAATAGCTATCAGGACACAGACAGGACACAATCTCGGCACAACCAGGACACATTTAGGACACAAACATCTATTTCAAATCAAAACCAGACCTATTTTAGTAAAAATCAAGACACAATCAGGACACAACTACAACACAACCAGGACACCAATCGGGACACACATCAGGGCACAGACAATAAGCTAACAGGACACACTTTAGACCTCCCTCGCGATATTGAAGCAACTATATGCTCCTTAAAAGGCCAACCTCTGCAAATCTTTTGTTTTTGTTGTGAAGAACTCTTAGCAAGGAATAACGACCAACTAGAACTAACTTATGATCAACTGAGCGATTATACGAATGTTCATAGGGGAAGTGTTGAAAACGTTGTGAAACGGATGTGCAACAAAACACATCTTCTAAAAAAATCAGCTGATAAAGGCGGCGTTGGTGCTCTCATTAGAATTTGGACAGACGAACATATTTTATTTCTATATACCAAACATAGAACGTCTCTCATTAAACGGCGGGACACAAACAGGACACCTTTATTAAGAAATAAACAGGACACGTTTCGGGACACAAACCAGGACACAAGTGCTCCTAGTATGTATGTAGGTATAAATAAAAATACTATACATACAGAGCCCGCAATACCAATTTCATCAATGTCGGATGAATGGACAGAACTTCGAGAAGTTGACTTCTCGACTTTATCTCAATGGAACATTAAGGAATCCGTCGTTGATACTTTCAAGAAAAATAAATGGCTCATTACCCGCGAACAACTGGAGGATTTTATCGAGCGGTTCATTCGCTATTTCACGGAGCCGGAATATGAAGCCAGAAGGGCATCGATTCGATCTCCTTACTCGTTATTTTTAAATTCAGTGAAAACCATTTCTAACGGAGAACCGGATCCGATCTGTGACGTCAAAACTCAATTTGATATCGAACGAGAAATCGCTCTCAAAAACAAACAAAAACAGCTTGAAGAGAACAAGCGTCGATTTGAAGCCTTAGAGAAGGATTTAGATCAGTATCGGGAGAGTGAGTTTAATGCCTGGGCTTCTAAACTCACTCAGGAGGAGCAAATCAGGTTGGTGCCCCCTCAAGTAATGGCTCAGGTTGGCTCTGTGGCTTATCGCCAACTTTTAAAGGTCTATTACACAGAAAAGCTTTGGCCAGAATTTAAGCAATCTTTTTTAAACGGCCCCAGAGCCTAATTTTTGGTTAGGTGGCATGATGACCATAGGTTAACTAAATATAATCGATTCTAGGCCGGTTTTTGTTTGTTTAATCATTGATCACGATGCGACTTAAGCTTGAAATTTTAAAAACGGAGGTGCTCATGAAATACTCAGCCAAGGAGATCATTGAACTGATCCGGAAAAATGAGTCAGAGTTAAGAAAATTTTGGGTTTTGGAACTTTACCTCTTTGGTTCGGTGGCAAGAGGAGAGGCTACCGACAAGAGTGACGTTGATTTTTTTGTGGTTTTAGATGAGCGAGGGGCGGACCTTTTTAACTTGATAGGCCTGAATCAGTTTCTTGAAGATCTTTTTGGGACTAAAGTGGACTTGGGAACTAAAAAATCACTGAGAAAAGCCATTCGAGATCAGGTACTGCAGGAGGCTATTCGTGTCGCATAGGGATTGGCGTTTACGAGTTCGTGATATGATTGATGCGTTGAAAGACATCGAATTGTTTTTGCAAAGCACGTCGATGGAAGACTTTGAAAAGGATCGCCTTACCTATTTGGCCGTTATTAAGTGCTTTGAAATTGTAGGCGAAGCGGCTCACCATGTTCACGATTCAATCAAGCAAAAGTATAACGAAATTCCGTGGAGAACTATAAAGGATTTTCGCAACCGATTATCCCATGGATACTTCGACGTAGACCCTGAAATCGTTTGGAGGACCTCAAAAAACTTGGCTCCTCGTCTCAAGAATCAACTAGAAAAGATTTTAGACAGTTCGGCTGAGTGAGCTTGGCTTTGGCGTTGAGCTTTGACCCGGTGACGAAGAAACGGTAATGGCAGGAGCAAGCAAAAGACAGACTCACAAGGAACCTATGGCCACTTCCAAACCCAAAGTGCATTTAAAAATTCAGGATTTTCTCAGCATCTGCGGAGTTCATCAATCCGTTAAAACTTTTCTGTGGAGCGCCACTCTTGATCAGGTGACTTGCGGCAATTGTCTGCGTAAATACTCTGTGTTTAAGTGGAGCCCGGAAAATCCCACCAGGACAAAGAAATGCGCTTTTAGGCAATCTAAAAACGAGAGGGAAGAGACGGAGGGTCTTTGATGTTCAATTCTTCTTCCGATTATCAAGAAAAGCTCTCTGGGATTGTGGAGAGAGTCACTTATCACAACGAGCAAAATGGCTGGTCTGTCTTAAAAGTCTCTCCCTTTCAAAGTCCGCAGCGTTTGGTGACGGTGATTATCCACCAGGCAAAAGTGTTTGCTGGCGCCAGCATGGAGTTTTACGGGAATTGGACCAATCATCCTCAGCATGGGGAGCAATTTAATGCCGTAAAGGTGATTGAGAAAAAGCCGGCCACGGCGGCTGCTCTGGAAAAATATTTGGGCTCCGGCCTTATTAAGGGTGTAGGTCCTGTGACAGCCTCAAGAATCGTCAAGCACTTTAAGGAGAAAACCCTTGAGGTGTTTGAAAACGAAATTGATTTATTGATGGATGTGCCGGGGATTGCGGAAAAAAAGCTCGAAGATATTAAGCTTTCTTGGGTCGAGCACCGGGCCATTCGCGATGTGATGATTTTTTTGCAAGGGTATGGGATTAGCACGCTCTTTGCGGTGAAGATTTTTAAAGCTTACGGTGATAAGGCGATTGAAACGGTTTCTAAAAATCCCTATGCCCTGGCTCGGGATATTTACGGCATTGGTTTTTTCTCGGCGGATAAGATCGCTCTAAACATGGGGTTTGAGCGTAATGGCATCCCGCGGATTGAGGCTGGCATTAAGCATGTTTTAGCGAGTTCCAGGGAGGAAGGTCACTGTTATTTGACCCTGGAACAAATCCAAGGGCAGACAAAGGAACTTTTAGAGATTGAGGAGCCGGAGAAAGTGCATGAAGTGATCCGGGATCTCTTGGCGAGCAATGAAATTAAAAAGCGAGTGTTAGAGAAAGAGGAAAAGTCTCAAGAGTGTTTTTATTCAAAAACCCTGTACTTTGATGAAGCCTATATCGCTAAAAAGGTTCAATGTCTTTTAAAAACCAAGGTTCCCATGGATTTTCAAAGGGTCAATGATTGGGTGTCGCGGTACTGTGGCAAGGAGAATATTTCTCTCAGTGAAGAACAACACCAAAGCGTCGTTGGCATTGTCAGCCAATCATTTTCGATATTAACGGGCGGGCCGGGATGCGGTAAAACCACCTCCACAAAAGTTCTCGTCAAACTTTTGCAAGCGATGAAGAAAAAAATCATACTGGCAGCACCGACGGGAAGAGCTGCGCAACGAATGTCAGAAGTGATCGGTTTAGAGTCAAAGACCATCCATCGGCTCTTAGAATGGGCGCCGGATAAAAACAGTTTTAAGAAAGATGAATCTGATCCCCTGATTACGGATTTTTTGATCATTGATGAGTGCTCGATGTTGGATGTGAGCCTGGCCGCGTCCCTTTTAAAGGCCGTTGGAGAGACTACACAGATTTTATTTATTGGCGATCCGGATCAATTGCCTTCCGTTGGCGCGGGAAATGTCCTTTTTGACCTATTGGAATCCAATACGGTTCCCAAGTTTCAACTGACTAAAGTGTTCAGACAGGCTGAATCTTCCTATATCATCCAGTTTGCTCATAAGATAAATAGGGGAGAAGTGCCAAAAATCATTTCTCCCATCGCCGATCCAGAGGTTTTTAAGAAAAACATTGATTGCGTTTTTCTCGATGCCGAGGAATCCACCCAAGAACAGGCAAAATTCATTGCCAGAACTCAGGCTCTTTTAAAAGAAACCTTAAAGTCGGGCCACAGTCACCTCATTCAATCAGGCGAGGAGATCGTGGGAAAGGTTTCCAGAACGGAGGATGCCCTCCAGATTGATCGATTATTTGTGCCAGAATTCAACAAAGAGGACCTGCAAAAAGAGTCGATCCTGTATATTCCCGAAAAATTTCTTCATGTAAACTTGGGAGCTTTAGCGAAAGCCCAAAGTGACGTCGAGGAACTAAAATCCGTCCTTAAAAAGATTCACCCCTGGTCAACGCTTCATCATGGGATGACCGCCCTTGATACGATTTTGAGGCTTTACACGAAAACGATTCCTGAGCTTTTCGGCCCAACGTGCGAGATTCAGATTCTTTCTCCGCAAGTGCGCGGCACCTTGGGAACCGCGAATCTCAACCTGCAAATTCAAAACGCCGTTAATCCGCAACATCCGAACAAAAAGCAGATTGCAATCGGAGAGAGGATTTACCGCGAGGGCGACCGGGTCATTCAGACGCGCAATAATTATGATTTAGGGGTCTTTAACGGCGATATCGGCGTGATTGAATCCATGGATCTGACGGATTTAACTTGCCGAGTTTACTTTCAAGGACATGGCCAGGCGTTTGAGTATAAAAGAGAGGATTTAACCGACTTGCAGCTCGCCTATGGGATTACCATCCATAAGAGTCAGGGGTCCGAATTTCAAGCCGTCATTATTCCTGTGGCTACTCAGCATTTTAAAATGCTTTTCCGAAACTTGATCTACACGGGACTGACAAGGGCTAAGAAGCTTGCGGTCTTTGTGGGAAGTCGAAAAGCCTTAGCGATGGCCGTTCAGACCATTGATCAAAGAGTGCGGCAGACGGCCCTTCGAGAGCTTCTCTCCGAGAGGTAGGTGTTATCAGGCTTCTAAATTTCACGAGAAGAGCGCTACTTTCGATCAGGTGACCTGTGGCCATTGTCTTTACAAATACGCGGTGTTTTAATGGAGGTTAGACATGTTGGTGAGAACGAAAAAGGTTGGTACTTAATGATCTGCGTTTCGTGTCAGAAGGTTAAAACTGTCATCGAAGAGGTGACCGTTAAGCTTCCACTCTATGGTCACATTTTTGAAATTGACCATGTTCCTGCGCGGATTTGTCCCCACTGTGGGAAGCAGTTCATTGAGGATGCCATTTCTAGGCAGTTAATTCTTCGCGCTCAAGACTTGGAATCAGTGGGGAAAATTCAAGGAAGCCTCCATCACGAGCGGTCTCTTAATTTAGAGATTGATTCATAAGTCTAACTGTAATAGATATGTAATTATGTAATTATGGTATGTTTACATTTAATTTGGCCGCTTTCGGTGGAGGTTTTAATGGCGAATAAAGGGCTAACCGAAGAAGAGGTATTTGATGTGATAGGGTCCCTGGTGGCTGAAAAGCAAGAAATCACCGTCAAGGCGATTCGAGATCAGCTCGGGACGGGGAGTTTTTCGACCATTTCAAAGCATCTCCAGCAATGGAAGAAATTGAATCAGAAAAATCCCATTCCGGAGATCCCGGCCGCTGTCTTGAAGGTGTCGCAGAATTTTTGGAATGTCGCCTTTAGGGAGGCTGAGGTTAAGCTTCAGGTTCAAAAAGAGGAATTGAAAGTTGAAAAAATAAAATGGGCCAAAGACATCGAGTATTACAAGAAGGAAAATGAGAAAGCTGAGATTGGAAAACACTCGCTAGAGGCGCGGAACCTGGAGCTCTTCAGGGAGCTTGAGAGGGTTCAAAAGCTTGAGGCCGATAAAAGCACGCTACTTTCAAAGCAGTCCGAGCAAATCGGGCAATTAAAAGCAAAGTTTGAGTCCATGGCGGAGCGGTTTGCTGAGGAAAAAGCGCGGGCGACGAAGCTTGAGAAAGAACTTTCTGATTTTTTGAAAAAGAAAAATAGTGTAATCAATCAGTAATTACGTAATTACTGATTGATTACAGTTATGCTTAGGCAACTTTCAGTTTCGTATTGGGTTTTATCGTCAATAAATACCCAAATAAACGATCTAGGGTGAAGGATTGAATCCGGCGATGCAAAATTTCACTGACTCTGGTCTCGGCCACCCCAAGCTCTTTGGCTAACGCTCTTTGCGAGAACCCTTTTTTCATCTGAACTTTCAAAATTTGCGTGCAGATATCATATTTGGCCCGATCAATGGGGCTTGCTTCTGGCGGAAGCAGATAGGTGCCTTTGACATGGGAGAGTTTTTTTCGCATTTTTTTAAGTTGAGCGTCGCTCGGAAATTTATTTTTTTCCATATCTTTTACCCCTAAGCCAATTAATCACACCAACGTAATTGGCATCAGGATGCAGGAGCCAAATAAGCCTATAGGGTTTCCCATTCCAAAAGACCGGTTCGGTGACAAAGTACTCGTAACCCTTTTCGTCAACACTGATGGGCTTAAACAATTCGTTTGCGAGATGACCGATGATCAAGTTCAGAATAATCTCGTCGTTAACAGAACCACGGTGTTTTTTCTCATAGTGGTCATCGACGAGCACCCTTTTGAGGCTCCGGCCCTTGAGGGTGATTTTTAATTAGTACTCTCGCCTCATCCTTAACTAGAGTCATACAATACTTACTAAATTTAGTAAACTCAATTGTGACTCTAACGCCCATTAAAAATTATTTTTTTAAAGGCTTTCTCTTAGATTCCTCAGGGCGGCTTTAGACCAGGGTTCATGGGCGTGTTTGACGTGGTTTTTCAGGTAGGCTTTGTAAATAGCAATTTCGCTCGAGGGGATTCTGTAGTGGCCGCCGCTTGTACGCCTAGAAAGAATCAAACCTTTGGCACAATCACGAGTGACAGTGTCACTTGAGACCCCTACGTATTTTGCAAATTGCGCGGGAGTTAAATCCTTCAGGGAGAGATCCAGTGAACCCCGAATGTTTGAGGGTTTTTCAGTATATTTTTTCGACTTGGATTTTTCCTCTAAATGCTTATGAGCTTTAAGCCAGGCGTTTAAGACTAACTTTCCAAGCTTCATCACTGAAGCTTGATCAAATTTCTGCGTCACCGATAAATCTTCCACTAAAGTGATACCAAGGTCTGGGACCGAAATTGTGACGTGTCCTATATGTTTTTTGATCACAAGCGGGTAGTCATAACAAGAGTGTTTTGCCATTTCTTAGGCGGCTTTCAACTCAAGTTTATGAGGTTTTCCCTCTAGAAAATCCGAAAATTTAAACTGAGTATTTAGCCCTAGTTGTTCGGCAACAAAAATCCTCACCGTGATTTCGTTTACTAAATGAAGGCGATCAAATTCTGCCTGCTCCCATTTAACAATGGCGCCACTTGAAAGATCAAGCTTGGCGGCAAATTTCTCTCTAGAGAGGCCAAGGACCTTTCGTAAAAAAAGAACCTCTTTACCTCTTAAGGGGATTTTTTCTCTAATAATGGCCTCTGCTGCCATTTTCTCCAAGAGCTGCATGGGAAAATCAATCACCGGGCCAAATTCTGAAGTCTTCATGGGGACATTTAAAAACGTGATGTAATCAAGCCCGCCGATGCCTTCAAGTTTATCTTTCCAAGATTTTTGAATCATAAAATGCTCCATTAAAAAACGGTTATTATCACGACATCATTTTTGAAAGCGCAGACAATCGTCGTTTCAATTTCAGTGAGATCAAGACCTTTGATTTTAAATTTGCCGTCACTTTGAGTTTCAACGGTCACAGCGGTTCGGGCGCATTCCAGAATATCTCCGTCGGTGATGGATCGCTCTTGCATCCGGGTGTAAGCATGGTGAGTGAGGATGTAGTTGCCAGCCATAATCAAATTTAAAATCGTTTGTTTCTCTTCGATGCCCATCATTTCTTGTATCATATCTTTTATCCGATATAAAGATATGATCTAACTATTAATAAAAAAGATAAATTGCGTCTTAAAGTGGCCTGTTTTAGCGGGTATTTTTATGTATCATAATATTTGTAAATCATTGAAAATATTTACTATTACGCAGAAAGATCAAATTTCAAAAAATCGGTGAAGCAAATCTCTGACCGCAAAATCTACGCAAACTCCGCAACTGCTCGTCAAGAAATGCCCCCTCTTGTGAGCCGCACAATATTTGAAGTATTGTGCGGGCAAGCTATATTTAGACATGAATCAATAGACATGTCATAGTTGACATATATGGAAAATCTGCTAAAATAATCAAAGAAGGGGGTAAAATGCCCATTCCCGAGCTCAACTCGCTGGGTGAACTGCCAGAGGGTATTCACGATGCATCGATCATGGAACTTGAAATTGCTTTTGGCAAATCGACTGAAAGAAGGCAAAAGCTGATGCTTGGGTTAAAACTCGCCCTTCAAAACCTGAAATCTGCTGGTGTGAATAAGGTTTTTATCGACGGGAGTTTTACCACTCAAAAAGATGAGCCCCAGGATATCGACGGTTGCTGGAGTGCTGAGGGTAATATTGATCTTTCCCTCTTGGACCCACTTTTTTGGAACTTTGAAACCCCAGAAGAGTTCACAAGGGCTCGCCATCAAGCCCAGGAAAAGTACGGTATTGATTTCTTTATAGCGGAATGGACCGAGGGCGAAAGTGGAAAGCCATTTCCAGAATTTTTTCAAAGCAACAGGGATGGGGAAAGAAAAGGAATTTTAAAATTAGAATTAAATGGAGAAACTTTATGATTACAAGTGATCGACAACTCAAAGCTTCAAAAGAAAAACTCGCAGAGCTTAAAAAATCGCTTCAAAAAAGCCCCTCCTCATCAATGAACCCAATTCTTGTTAAATCGGCCAAAGTTCAAACTCAAAGCGTGATTCAAGAAATTGAAAATGAAATTTCCCTCTATGAAGATTTAAAAACCAAAGGGACAGCTGCCATTAAGCTTAATAGCATTGCCGATGTTTTAAGTTTACCCGTCATGTACAGAGTCGCTAAGGGCCTGAGTCAGGAACAGTTTGCACGGCTCGTTGATGTGGGTTTACGTCAAATTGCCAGGTATGAATCAGAAGGATATGAAAATATCAATGGTGAAAATTTTAAAAAAATTCTCGCCAAGATTAACTTAAAAATAGAAATTGGTGAAAAAGCAGTCGGTGAGTAAAGAAAGTCTTTTAAAGTATGAGTACTTCGTTAATAATCTCTCCAACTCCAAAAATTGAACCTGAAGCGGTGAGAGCTGATAATATCCAAATATTTTCATTCTTGAGCCAGCCTTCAATCTCAAAAAGCACCAAAGAAAATTACGAGCGCGTATTAAGAGAGTTTTTTTCCTTTTATGCTGGTACTGATATCAAGAGGGTCACAACCGCCCATATTACCCTGTATTTAAAAAAGCTCGAAGTGGCCCCATCGACTAAAAATTTGCATTTAAGAGTGCTCAGTGCTCTTTTTCGATTTCTTAAAAATACGGGGTATATTGAAAAAAGTCCCGCGGCTCTACTCAAGCAGGAAAAAGTGCCAGAGACATTTCAGTTTAAAATTTTGCATCGGGAACAAATCGCGCGCATGATTGATTTAGAAAAAGATCCACAGAAAAAAATCCTCCTTCAGATTTTGTATTTCACAGGTCTCAGGATCTCAGAGGCACTTTCCTTAAAAAAAGACTCCTTTCGAGCGGCTGACACGGGCGGAGGGGCGTATATGACCGTGATTGGAAAAGGCTCAAAGGTCAGATCCGTGTTTCTGCCCGAGGAATTTTTTAATGAAGTACTTTGCTATATGAATGAAAATTGCTCTGAGGGCGGGTATCTATTTTTTGATATTGAATCAAAAAAACCACTGACAAGATTCCAGGCTCTTAGGATTATCAAAGCCGCCGCTAAACGCGCAAAAGTGGAGCCGATTCCAAGCCCGCATTGGTTCCGGCATTCAAGTGCGACTCATTCAATTGAAGCGGGCGCTCCCATTCACGTCGTTCAGGCCACACTCGGCCACTCTTCAATTGCCACGACCAGTAAATATCTTCATGCCAGTCGAACGGAGTCTAACGCTTGTTACTTAATAAAGAATAAAAAGAGCGGTGAAAATGACGATTAAGCGCTTTTTACAAAGGGACTTACTTCGCGCGGTCCTGGCGCTTTTTCTTCTATGGATTGAATGATTTTTGGCTAGGCATGGCCCAGGACTATCTGTTAAAAGTGCCTCATCAAGTAATTTGCTTTCAAGGAGGTCTTTCGTGGGAAAAAAATGGAAAGCTATCCATCGCCCCAAAACCAAGGCTTTATTGGTGATAGATGAGTGTAAATCCGCGCTGGTAGCTAAAATTTGTCAATGACCAGCGCCTTACATTCACTGCCACTATCTTTTCTTTAGTTTGACCGTTAGGGACGCATAATCATGAAGCGCTACATTGTTAAATTGCAAAGTGGCTTACGAATAGGAATTTCAAAGCGGAAAGTGTGGTTTCCAGAGGCCCCCAAAAGCGGTCACAAAGAGCTTTCGAGTGGCGCGAATGGTCCTTTTTCAGCAATTTGCTGCTAACCAAGGATTATGTTTCAGCGGGCGGGCGTGGAAAAAGGCTATTCAGCTACCGAAGACGTCCAAAGGGCAGCATTATATCGGACCATTTGCTCGCAAGAATTTCATCGAACTTCACAATGGATTGTTGACCCAAAACGGACAGACCTTTTCCGAGTTGATTACGGTCCTCAAAGAAATTGTGTTCGCCTACGAGAATCCGCAGCAGCAAGTTGTTAGACATCAAAGCAGACCACCTGTGATGCAGAGGCAGCCAGCGATTCCTTCGGGTTTGAGATATTTATTTTATTCAAACCGTTCGCCACGACGTCGGAGCAGAAGGCTTTAGAGAGAGTCGACATTGGATGAACGACTCAGAAAAGTTTGGTGCACCCAAGTAGACGAGTTTAGAACTGCTCTGCTTGGTTACGCTTGTTAATATTAAAATGAAAATTTCTAATTTTATTAAAAAAGAGGAGCGTTTTTCGCTCCTCTTTGATCAAAAACTTTTAATAAACCAAGTTATTGGCCTGAAAATCCAATCGTGAAATTACCCCAGCTTGCCCCTTTGGCTTCAAGACTAACTCCATTTTCAGTTTTGAAAAGATAATCAGTTAACCCACTTGAATCTGCTGGGAAAATACCATCAAGCTCCTTGGAAAAAACTTGGGTCATTCCAACTGTAGCAACTTTTTGTCCACCAGTTTTAGAAATGAAAGTATTAATATCGCCTGTATTGCTTCCAGCTTTGATCTTAAAAGTGCAACTTGTTGACGGGGGGCTACTGGTAAAAAAACCTTTATTGCAAACAAAAGAGAATCGTCCATTAGATAATTGGAAAGACTTGGTTTTTTTAGTCTCTGTTCCAGTTGCTTCAATTTTCATCTGGTCAAAAAGTTTGGAAAGATCACCGTCAACCAGCCCTTCATTAATCACCAGATTTGCTTCAGTGTTATTAGAATTAATAAAAAGTGCTCCGCCAGTATCCGCATTAACGGCTCCAGCAAAGAAAATCGCTAAAGTAAAAATTAATTTTTTCACGAATCCCCCTATGCTATTTTAATTACTTAATTTTTTTATCAAAGTGAGTGTTTCTTTGCACTTCAATTTATTATTAAATGTCGTTTTGCTTATGCCACAATGAGCCAAAACGCCCTCTTAAAGAGCATTTAAATTTCTTCCCAGAATATATTGGTTTTTAGGGTGGCAAACGAATAGGAATTTCAAAGCGGAAAGTGTGGTTTCCAGAGGCCCCCAAAAGCGGTCACAAAGAGCTTTCGAGTGGCGCGAATGGTCCTTTTTCAGCAATTTGCTGCTAACCAAGGATTATGTTTCAGCGGGCGGGCGTGGAAAAAGGCTATTCAACGAATAGGAATTTCAAAGCGGAAAGTGTGGTTTCCAGAGGCCCCCAAAAGCGG
>CAZYOE010000021.1:0-12547 GCA_964648725.1 uncultured Pseudobdellovibrionaceae bacterium
AGTTCTATAAGTTTAGCAGCCTGCCATTTTAACCCACAAATTCTTCAGACGAACCTATAAAAGCAGTGGATGTGGCAGGCAATCAAAGCACAGCCACTCAAACACTGACTCCTTGGATTGCCATCAATTGTCCGACGAATTTTATTGCGGTTCCAGCGCGGTCCCCTTACACCTCCCTGGGTTTTTGCGTGGCTAAATTTGAAATGAAAGTACAAGGACAGTCCGATGGAAACATCGCCTATAACGCCACAAATGTGGCTGAGTCGCGTCCAGATGGCACACCATGGGTTAACATCACCCGTGCTCAAGCTATTGCTGAATGCCAAGCTTTGGGGGCTGGTTACGATTTGATTACAAATGCTCAGTGGCAGGCTATTGCACAAAATGCAGAACTAAAATCAACAAACTGGACGAGTGGTATGGTGGGCAGTGAAATGATGTACAGGGGGCATTCAGAAGCTGCCCCGAATTCTGCGCTTGCCGTGAGCGATACTGCGGATAAATACGATGGCACAGGCAATTCAGGTGCGCAAACTTATGGAAGCGGAAAAGAACAACGCAGAAGTTTAGACCTCTCTAACGGATCAGAAATTTGGGACCTTTCCGGAAACGTTTGGGAGTGGGTCAAAGATGATAATACAACAAATTTTGGTACTGATAATTACTGGTCACAAATCACTGATGTAACAAATCCAGTACCAGGCACAGTGGGCGGCCTCACTGGTACGGGAAAATACCTCTTCGGTCCTTCAGGATCTTATGGTGCCCTTGGTAGCACTCAATATGGGGGGTTAGGTTATGGCTGGGTTAATTATAACGCTGGTTCCATCCTTCGAGGTGGGCGTTGGTTCGATGGTCCTGGCGCTGGGGTATTCGGCGTGTATTTGGGGCTAGACCCATCGGTCAATTTCAACTATCTGGGTTTCCGCTGCGCGCGCGATCCTTTACCACCAAGTTCGTAGCCTATCGTTGGCTGCGTCGTCCGGGGCACCCCTTCGGCGCATCTCAATCGGGTCCCTGCCGTCTTGGTCTACTTTTTAACTGAAAATGGTATTAGATCATGCTGAAAAAGTCCAACTTCTGAGTTGCCTTCACTTACGAATACCCAACCAATTTTTTATTAGGAAGATAAAAACTTGCGAAGCTCGAAGGGGCGATGGTAGGCCTCTAATGCCGTAGCTAATTTCCGTTAAACCAAACCCCCCTCCAATTACAAAAATCCAAAAAAATACCGCGATCACAGTTTACTAAATTCAATCAACCTGTTTACGATGGCCCCAAGAGGCTGAGTGATCTTGCTGGCCTCGTAACCTGGAGTTAAAAGCTCAAAGGTCATGGGCAAAAATCCATTCCAATAAGAGTTTAAGGGTTCAGAACTTGCAATCGGCGAGGAGACTGTGGGTCTCCATAGCATATCTGGGTGAGAAACCTGATACCACTCTCCGCCAATAATATTGAAATTCAGATCTAATTCCAAATCGTAATAATATTTTATTTGCACAATTGAGGGTTGTTGATGATCAATACCCGAGATTGGCTGAGGTTCGTTTTCAACCACGTAATTGAGAGCAACTTCAATACCCAATAAAAATTGGGTATAAGGGCTTCGGTAAGCGTAAAAAGGATCCTTTTGAAGATTGCCGTAAGGAACTAATGATTCATTAATATTGTTGGTAATGTTTAAAGAGCTGGGATTAAAATAATTAATGGTATAAGAAGCAACAGGTTGATTCCAAACTTCATAATCATAAATTACATCAAAGACGAAGCTCTTTTGGTGTTTTCCCATCAAGTTTACAAGTGCTAAATGCCATGAAGCGGGATTGGTATCAAAACATTCAGGATCAGTCACGCGGCCATTGGCATCAATCGAGGGCTCCGGAACATTACAACGGCCACCCAAAAACACGGCATTAACGGGTGTGGATGCCCATAGTTGCGAAGCCAATGCCTTTACATCGTCTGGATAGAAACGCACATTTCTATTTACTGATGGCACATAGATATCGAAACTTCGACGTGGCTCAGGCACACTCACTGCAGCTGCCGACCAGCCATGACAGATACCCGTCCAAGTTTCAACCTTACCATTCAGCTGATGGGTATAGGCAGGCTCTGCCCAAGAACTCTTGGTCAACAACCAATCATAGTCTTGAAACAAAAGATCATATTTCTCAGCGGGCGATAACTCGTTTAAATCTGCGATAGATTGGGGATTATGGTGATAATTTTTCTCGTAGTAAGCAAAATTATCTAAGAAGTTTTCAGAGTCAGGAAAATTGGCATCCGCATATCTGACGCCGATTCCTCCTCTAAATTGAGGCCAGTATGAGCCTGACCAAGGGGTGATGGAGGCTTGCCCCCGCTTGTAGGCGTCCAACGAATAAATATTTGAATCAATGGGGCCGCCTACAAACTTCTCCAAATAATAATGTTCATTAAAATGGGCCCAGGTATGCATGAGTTCACTGCACCCCACTTGACCACTTTTAGCGCACAAAGCAAGGCGGGTTTTATTTTTAAGGCTTATAAAATTGGACTTATCTGCTTGGCGTTTAAAGATTGGTACAGAGTTTAGAAATCCTTTTTTAGCGGGTATCTCGAGCGCCGCTTTTTTGGGATCAGTACCCCAATGCTTCAAAAAAACTGGGACATTCGCCCGAGACTGGTTGCCGAAGAATCCAACAATGGCGAATCCAAGTAATAATGCTTTCATATCCCCGCCTAGTTAAGTTGTCCAATGTGTGGAGTGATGATTTATAAGTATTTTTGACGAAAAGCCAGTAGGAATTTACTCTTAATCTTTAAGTTAGAGACCATTGCTCAACTCCGAGGTATTTCGAAGGTGATGGTTTTTTTAAAAGAGGACTTAGATCAATAAACTTTGTGTAGCTATAACCTATTTCCTGTGTGGCCAAAATCTCCATTGATGATGCCTGATTAACTCTGCGAATCAATTTCGAACTATGATGATCTTTCTATGGCCCCTCATTTGTGTTAACAAAATAGAGGGAGCGAACTCCAAGCTGCAGCAAGAAAGGGACCGATTTATGTCAGCACTACACAAGTATTTGTACTTTCAGTATCCAGTTTTGATTCGTGAAAGTCATATTGATACCTTGGGACACATGAACAATGCCACTTATTTGCAGCTTTTTGAAGAAGCTCGTTGGGAGTTCATCAGTAATAGGGGATATGATTTAAAATGTATTCAATCTTCAGGTTTGGGGCCTGTCATTCTTGAGATTCGCATTAAGTTTTTACGCGAAGTTCGTCTTCGTGAAAAGATCATTATTGAATCTGTGGGCCTTAATTACGGAGGAAAAACGGGATTGTTAAAACAAACCATGTTCAACGAGAAACAAGAAGTCTGTTGTGAGGCCGAGATGGTGTTTGGACTTTTTAACCTCAATGAACGCAAGCTTGTGCCGCCTACTCCAGAATGGCTCCACGCTATTGGCCAAGTTGTTTTGGATAAATAAAAAGTCGCTGAAAGCGAAACTAAGTCGAAGTATAACTCTAGTTTCTGCTGAAAAAGAGCCAAATTCAAGGCGCCAAGCTTCAGATTGAACGAGGCGTAGTTCCCCTACGTTGAGTGAGAGATGAAGTGAAGGCAACGCAGAAGTTGGACTTTTTCAGCGGAATCTAACTAAATGGCTTGGCTCTGGTAAGAGTTGTGTGCAGTCACTCCAGTCCAAGCATTAGTAATCCCCAGTGAAAAAGATCAACTCGTCTATGTAAAGCAAACAAACAAGAAACTCATGCGTTTATGTCCTTACTTGAGATAATTAAATATATTCCAGAAAATGATACACTAAAATTGAACTGTATAAATCTTAGATAGCTGCGAGTCGATATACAGGCGATGGCGACTTTAGAGTTGTAGATCTTTTTGACGAGTCAAAAAACATTAAGGACTGACTTTTTCCATGTTAGCCTTACATACATAAGAAGCAGGTGGCCTAATGTATAAGAGACGCGAAAGTCACAATCATGTATTAATAATGGTGCTAATAACAATATTCACTCAAGGATGTAATAGAACTAGTGAGGTTAGTTTGCAGAAAGCTGGTACACCATTGGCGGCGTCGGTGATGGACACTAACACGGTTGATGCAACAGCAGAGGGGGCTACGACAGATAATGAGACGGGAACATCCTCGCTAGGGCCAGGGCCAGGGCCAGGACCTGGAGTGGGTGTCGGTAGCGGGAATGTAGATGGAACAGTTGATTCTGGTCCGACTACAAATCCAAGCCTAGAGCTAAAAAGCTTAATGATGACAACGAAAAAGAATATGGAAACACTAAAAGGACTTAAGGATTTTGTTTCACGGATGGAGACTATTGATGCAGATAAGCAGGTTATGTTTAGTTTTTCACGAACCGCACTTGTAAATCAGTTGAAAACGCCCCACGGAAAAGCAAGTTTACGGAAAGGTATTGATGGTATTGATGCTCTCGCTTATCAACCGGATTTGAATTACCTGGGTAAAGATAGTTTTCCCATTTTCAAGCTTCAACTTATCGGTGAAAAAGTGGAACTGCTCACCGTGATAGATACAATGGTTGAAGTTACTGACTGTACGGCAGTTAAATTAGCAATTTGGTCAGATGCCGATAACGATGGAAAAACGGATAATATGCCACCCTTAGGTTATATCGCGGCATACAATGGCACCTATTCAGCAGCTGAAAATTACGACTATTTTAGTGCTTCTAATCACACTAAGATCGGTCCGCCGGCCATTGGCTATGAGAGCCATGTGTTTGTGTATAACAACAATGAAGGGATGTATTTGTTCTTTTATTTTAACGTGGATGCGGGGGGATCTGCTGACAATATTGTTCAGTGGGATATCACCACCAAAGGTAATGGCGCCCAGGATTCGGTGATCTTATCGGATGACGATCTCGAGCTGAATTTAACCTCTCAGATTAAAGGCGACCAGGCCGCCAATTTCTACCAGGGGCGATTTCATTACTGGTCAAATACGGATGGTGGCGTGATCGGTCCTTTTAAGGGTACCAACTTTGAGATTTCAGCTAAAGTCATGCAGACCGGTGATCTAAAGAGAGCCTCGTTTTTCTCAAGTGATGGAAAAACATTTTCACTCACTGACAATAACAATGCACTTAGTTCATTTATCATCAGCTTTGACTCAACAGCGGCCTGTCAATAATTCCGCCAGGGTTGTCCTAGTGCTAAGGAGAGCACTAGGGGTCTCAATGTCAAAGCGAGTTGATGAGCTGTTCGAGTTTTGCAAAATCTTTAACATCAATAAATTTAAGTTCAACGCGGCGGTGATTTTTAACCGGTGCTTTCAGGCGACTCTGATCGGCAGAATCTTGAGAGCCTTCGGCGGAGATAACGATATTGGCGTCACTAATACCATTTTTCAACAAGATATTTGCTACTGCCTGAGCGCGGTCCTTGGAGAGAACCAAGTTTTTTTCATCGCTTCCCGTTTTATCGGCATGGCCAATGACTTCAACTTTGCTAAACAGTTCAGAGTTTTTAGTGAGGATCGCGGCGAGCTTTGCGATGTCTTTTTCGGCGATCGATGCAACTTTGGCACTGTTTACGTCGAATTCTGCTAAAGTATTTGTATTTATAAGTTCGCGGTGAGCTCTTTCGCTTAACTTCTCATAGGGTTCTGGAAAAATCACTCTTCGCTCAACGGCCGGAGGGGTAGGAGGAGTGGTTACAACGGCCTTAGCTTCCTCTGGCTGGGCTGCTACCGGAGCTGGCGCAGGAGCTGGAGCTGTTTCCGCGATATTTTTTTCTGCCGACGTTTTCCATCCCAATTGAATATCAATCATGGCCATATTCACCGCGCGATTATTGACGTTAAGATCTGTCATGATCCGCCCCCCCAAACGGGCGGCGATATCCTTTGTGAGACTTAGATCTTTTAACACTTGAACGCCGGCAAATTGGGCGTCTGCTTGATTGGCGGAATAATACCTTCCTTCGTTAAAGAAAGTTGTCTCCACGATACCAGCTTGCCAATTGATGTCGGCCCATCGATAGCGGGCCGCGACCTCCATGGAGGTATCGGTGATTGATCGCTTTGGTGCCGCCCGCTGCGAAAATCTTTGGGTCATCATTCCAAGACCCAAATCAAAAACATATTGTTTGCTTTCAGTATAATACGAACCCAAGATTTTCAGGGCACTGGGAACACCTTCGACATCAATCTCCCGGTCATATTGAGTGTAACCAGAACCTAATCCTAAATACGGCGAAAAGCCTGCCGGATGAATTTCTGATTCAGTCACGGTACTTCGTGTGCCAGTGTAAGGTTGTGCCGCAGCCGAATAGCCGATACAGGACACTGTTATCAATAATGCAATTAAAGGTTTCATATAATCTCCCTATACTTATTATTAATCTTGTCGGCGATGGGCGCCGAAAAAGGATAGGCATAAAGAAATCACTCTTTCGAACATTCTTCTATAGAAACGGAAATGAATTTACAAATCCTCATATTTACCATTGCTTTATTAAGAAGAGTAAATATTTGTAGAAATAGGTTTCCATGAGTGGAAAATCGTTGTGCCAGTTTGGTCGCTTCTTGTGAGCAAGAGTTTTGCGTCTGAGGAAATCGGATATGATAATATTCGCCGAAATTTGCCCATACTTGTGAAACAGAGAATAAAATCAGGCAGGGAATCATAAATTTTCTCAACATTATTAACCTCTCAAGAAAAAAGATTTGATGATTTGGTTGGAGCTCATGATCGTAGCGAATTCTTTATTTAAACTTGCTAAGGACACGCGATGCACGAGATCCGCGGGAAAGATTTCGCCATCAAATCCAACACGGTCAAATGTAGCGGTAGCATCACTGGCGAGGCAAACTTTAAATCCTAAAT
Organism: uncultured Pseudobdellovibrionaceae bacterium; assembly: GCA_964648725.1. Taxonomy (GTDB): domain Bacteria; phylum Bdellovibrionota; class Bdellovibrionia; order Bdellovibrionales; family Bdellovibrionaceae; genus CAUJGP01. Next base: position 6,877 of record CAZYOE010000021.1, read on the forward strand.
TGGCCGCCATGCGTGAAGATGTTGAAACACAATGATCAGAGGTTAGCCCCGCAAAGATTAAATCATTGTAACGGTGTTCCCTTAAAAAAGTTTCTAATTGAGTCCCGATAAAAGCACTATTCACATTTTTGGTGAAGACAGGTTCTTGTTTTTCGGGGAGGGCACAATCCATAAATGCGACTCCAACCCGCGATGGATTCAAGGGAGATTGGGGTTCGGTGGATATGTGTTGCACATGAATGACGGGAGTTTTTGATTCTCTCGCGGCCACGAGAAGACGCTCAATATTTTTTTCTAAATAGGGATTATTTCTGTTTCCCCAGTAATGCGTATCCCAAAAACCTTTTTGCATATCTATAAGAACAAGGGCTCGTTGATCCTGTTGCATTGTTTCCTCCGGCCCGAAATCTACATTGCCTCGCAGGCGGCTTCAACGAACACCTTAGATTTGGCTTGCATCTAAATAGTAATAACGTGCTGGACGAGTTTTTTGAGGACGGAGTTATTGTACACTAATGTATGGGTTTATAAGCCTTGTAGAGGAATCTTGATAGAGAATATGATCTCGATCATAGGCCGGTCCTTGCCGCTTATGTTTAAATTTTGGTATGAGAACAATACTTACAGAACCATATCGATTATTTTTTCCACTCGGATTTTTGCTAGGCTTATGGGGGGTTACCTTATGGGTTTTATATGTTCTATTCCATATACCATATCCCGGAACCGTTCACTCCTATTTGATGATTGGGGGATTTTTAACTGCCTTCACCACTGGATTTCTGATGACTGCGGTTCCAAGGTTCACGGGGACCTTTCATCCTGAGTTTTATGAACTGGGAATTTCTCTGTTCGGATTTTTATTGTTGCCCTTTGTTACCTGGGCATCAGTGGGTGTAAGTTCCGGGGTTTTGCTTCTTTTACACCTGAATTTAGTGTTCTTTTTTGGGCGACGGTTTTTAAAACGACGGGCTCCGTTGCCAGAACCTTTTTTATTTATACCTGCGAGTCTTTTAATTTCTGCTATTGGCCAGGGCCTAATAATACTTTCGTCAAACGGCTGGCTGTCGGCGTCCTATTTTAGCCTAGGAAAGCTTCTTAGTTTTCAAGCTTTCATGCTTGGGATCGTTGTCGGGGTAGGAAGTAAAATTATTCCTGCTTTTACGGGACAAGGACCCTTCGCCCAAAAGTCGGGGCGTTTAATGCCTGTCATTGTAACGGTATTTTTTGGCTCTTTTTTTGTTGAGCACTTTGTCCATCAAAGAATTGCTCTGGTGCTGCGCTTTCTCGCTCTTTTATATGTGGCTGTCGTTATTTGGAGAGTTCAACAAAAACCATTGAATCCTTCAAAACTGAGTTATGGGTTGTGGATATCGTGCTGGAGCCTGTTAGTAGGAGTGTTCGGCGGAGCACTGTTTCCGCAGCAGTTGCTCCAATGGAATCACATTGTATTTATCGCTGGTTTTGGACTCATGACCCTAATGATTGGCAGTCGAGTGATCATTTCGCATGGTGGCTTTGATTTGGCTAAAGAGGGAGAAAATCCTTGGATCATTGCCATTATCGGTGCGCTGATACTGATCAGCATTTTACGTCTATTACTTTATATTTCATCCTCCATTTCATTGCCCTTGCTCCTTGCGAGCGCGACGCTTTGGATTTTCACTCTCATTTTTTGGTGGATCAAAGTAGGAAGTAAAACTACTAGCAAATTAGCCCAAAAAATGGGCCAATCGTGTTGAAAAGGTGACAGGGCCCAGGCTGTTGGTTATATCCTTTATTTATGGAAATAACTGATAGAGATTACAAAACGATAGCACATTTTCCACTTTTTGAGGGTTTGACTCAGAATGAGATGAAAGGCCTTCTTGTAGGAAGTCGTATACGCACCCATAACCACCGCGGAACTCTCTATGAAATTGGCGGGCAAGCAACAACCTTTGCCATTGTGGTGGAAGGTGCGTACAAACTGGTGAAACCAACAGCTAAAGGTGATGACTTTATCATGTACTTTGCCACTCCGGGTGATGCCATTGGTGGTTTACTCATGGGGCAGAATCGCGATGCTGCATATCCTATTACAGTCAAAGCCATTGGATGCTCACGAGTTTGTATTATTCCTAAAACTACTTTTCAGAACACTTGGAAATCCAATGCTCAAATTCTTTTGCGGTTGAATTCATTGTTGTACTCGCGAATGGGTATTATGCAGGATGAAAAAGCCCTTTCGCGCGCACCGCTGGTGCAAAGAGTGGCTTGGTTTTTATTAAAAATGTTAGAACGAAAGGGTGAAGAGTGTACAGACCAAGTAATTCCATTACCTTTAACTCGGCAAGAAATCGCTGATCACTTGGGAGTTACTGTTGAATCGGTGATTCGAATTATGAGTCAGTGGTCACAGGCGGGGATTGTAACATCCGCGGACCGCTATTTAGAGATTTCTCGCGTGGATCAGCTCATCGAAATCCTCAAAGAAGTATAATAAAATCGAAACTTCGTTGGAAGTCGCGGTCTGGGGTTTCCACTAACCGCGACAGGTATTTAATTGGCTGAATCAAAGATTAAGGTCGTTAACAACTGAGAGTAGCCACCTCATTTTCCCCATAAACTGGTGTTTGCGAATAATTTTGACGATGATTTTTCACGTGCTCTTTATGATAATAACGGATCGCTGCCTCTTTTTGCCGATGCGAACTGAAGTTTGAAATGCGTTTCAAATAACCAATCACTCGAGTCGCATGATCAATGTTGTCAGAGTGGCAACTTGGGCAAGAGTAAAGCGTGCGCTTATCGATAGTGGCGCAGTCATTACAGATCGTGATCTTTACGTTAACGCACCAATAGTTACAGCCGGCACGGGCCGCCGCATTGATGAGTTTCTGATAGCCCTCGGTGGTTAGTTTTTCCTCAAGATTCAAATGCAGTGCCGAACCGCCATCCAGATATTTCATAAAGTCAGTACCGTGGAGTTCTATTTTATCGAGAGCATTGATGGAATCATCTTCAACGGGATAAAAATATGAGTTGTAGCACTCGCGCGGAACTTCTAATCCATCTTTTCTGTCCCATTGAGCATTTTTGACTCCCAGGTTTTCAGCCGGCACAAATTCGGTGTTAAACATATATCCGGTTTTAGCTTTTGCAATTTGATTCTTGTCATAAATGACTTTCAGCATTTCTTGCACATACTGTTTGTACTCGGGGTTATTGCTGACGTTGACATTACTGTATTCAGCAGCTTCAACCATTCCATTCACGCCTATGGTGAGGAATTGTTGATTCAGGTGAATAAAGCCAGCGCGATAGGCGGTGAGGAGATTTGCTTTTTCGTACTCTTCCATCAATTTTCGATAGGCAATTAGATATTGTTGCACCTTTTCCACCTGCTCGCTGAGGGGAAGTCCTCTTTGTACAATGCGGTTGAGGTTAAGAGTGATAACTTTGATTGATCCAGTGGCCACGCCACCGGCGCCAAGGGAGTAACTAAATTGATTCTTGGTGATTTCATTGCGAAGGCGGCAACAACTGGCAAGGCTATCGGCGGATTCACTGAGGTACATAAAGAAGCTATTGCCCTCACTGAGTTGGCGGGCACACATCTCGCGAAAAGCTTTGTCTTTGGGTTCATTGTTGTCCACGAGCATCGCAGCGGTAACCACAGGGAAGGTGAGAATAGCTTTAACGCGTTCTCTGTTAAACCAGCTCATAAAAAAATCTTGGAGGGATTCAATGGACTTCCAAACAGGACGATCGCCATCAGGGAAAACAAAATCACCAAAGAGTGATTCAAAATAAAATTTGTCATAAAGTGAAATATTCCAAAACACGGATTGGTAGCCGCGGGCTGCCGCGGGTTGATTGATGGCATAGACAACGTGTTGCAGGTGATTTTGAATGGCACCCCGATTGGTTTCAAGGTAGTTGAGTCCGTAATCTTTGCGGGCAAAATGATCGAAGTACATTAAGAATTCGACAGTGGCGATGGCGCCGGCAAACTGAGAAGAAATGGCGAAAACCAAATTCACAAAAGCACCGCAAAAGCTTTCGATGTGCTTTGGCGGTCGAGACTCTCCACCAAGACTCACGAGACCTTCTGTTAATAGAGGGTACATGGAAATGGAAGCGCAATAAGGTTTTAGGGATGTTTCATCATGAACGTAGATTTCATGATCTTTGATTTGACGAAGATATTCAGTGGCGGTTTCAGGGCCAAAAAGTTCTGTGAGCTTTCGGCAGACCAAACTGCGATTGATTTGAATATTGATGTCCTTGTTGATTTCGGCTTCGAGGGTGGCGATATTCTTCTGTGTGACATTGGCATTAGCGTCCATAGTAGAACCATCCGCCGCATTGTTGGCCCTCTTATATTGATCGATGAAATCAATTTTTTGTCTGAGTTGATCGTCGTTAAGCTTTACAAACATGTTGCCTCCTTAAATGTATAAAATCTTTGATTGGTCGTAGGTGAATTGAGGCCACCGAGATGTTCAATCCAGGGGCCTGTTTTTAGATAATCAAGTTGAAGAACGAGTTCCCTCGGAAGTTGCTCGAGTTCGCATCCCGTGTAGAGCGCGACCTTGAGGCCTCGACTTTTGCCCAGTAAAACAAATTGGATAAGTTTTGCGGGTTCCCATTCGCCTCCCATAAAGAGGAGGCATGAAGTACTTCCTTCGTAGCGATCAATGAGAGCGTTTAATGTTTCCTCGGAAAGCTCTTGTCCATTGATGGGATTCCACAGCTCTGGTGAGTGGCACCCTTTACAACGGAGCGGACAGCCCGTCATATAAAGAGCGAGAGAAATTTCATTGGGGATTTCTTGAAAAACGATGTCGTACTTAAAGTAGTTCATAGCTCAATCTGAAATGAAGTTACCCAGTAAGGCACTACTTATTGTGGTAAATCATGATATAAAACACTAAATGTAGTCATCCTGTCCTATAATATTATGTTGCTGAGTTGAATTGCCTCGGAAGCATAAAGTTGGGCGACTCAGTCCGTCTATTCGTCAAGACTCTGATCTAAATCATACTCAATTAGCGCAGGACCATTAATCTGATGCTCATGAACAATAGATTAGATTTACATCGCCTACTTTATTCCTTAGGTCTCGATCGGGTTTTGCCAGAACAATTATTGGCGAGTCGATCGCGAATGGTCCACTTAGAACCTCGTCAGGTCTTGTTTCACAAGAATGATCCTGTCGATGCCATTTATTTAGTGCTCTATGGATCCTTGCGCCTTCAAAAGCATAACCTGAGTGACGAAGACAACGTGGTCTATGCCTTTAAGCGAGCCGGTTGTTTTCTGGGAATTTTTGCTTACCTGGAAAGTTCTCATCGTCATTCGGCCACCGCCATTGCGATGGAAAACACGGCTCTTGTAGAGATACCCGCCGCACTCTTTCTGGATGAAACCCACAAGTTTGCTCCTCTTCGTGATGAAGTACACCGCCAAATTGCCCTTAACTTTAAAGAACTCCAAGCAGATCGTGAACTTCAGCGGGCACCGACCTCTGTGCGCTTGGCGCATTTTTTAAAGAGAACTCTAGAGGATCAAAAAGAGTTTCAGAGTCGCTCTATCTTGATGAAGCTAACTAAAAAAGATTTAGCAAAAAAAATCGGTTCTGAGCCAGAGACTATCGTCCGGCTTCTTAGTGATTGGAGTCGTAAAG
>CAZYOE010000021.1:12557-39037 GCA_964648725.1 uncultured Pseudobdellovibrionaceae bacterium
TCAAAAATCAAAATCGAACTATAGAAATTTGTAATATTGATGAACTGGAAAGGCTCGCCGAATTATGATTAAAATAATCGATCTCCCTTTGTTTTCGGCCGAAGATCTTCGCTGTCGTTGGTTATTGGCTCGAGTATCTGCACTTGAAAAGGCGCTCGGAATGGACCGCCGGGCCGGAGGGATGTCGATTGAATTGTTAATTCCTTATGAGTTTGAGCTGCTGGAATTGGTAAAGACAGAAGAAGTAAAGGAGGATGCGCTTCGTAATGTGTTTGATCATAGTCGCCAACTGGGAATGAGTTTGGTGCGCTACCTTAAACATACCTTTGAGTTATCTGATCTAGCAGAAATCCTTCCATTGATGGGCTCACCCTGTTTTGCCGCGACTTGGAAAGTGCACAATCAGGCCTTTGTGCTCGCTCGTTCCGGTTGCAGTGCGAATGGCGCCAAAAAGTCCTTGCACTGTGATTACTGGCGCGAAGCTTTGGATGGCTTTGTGATGGGTGTTGGAAATGATGAACGACTTGCTCGTCATCGCAGCCAAGGTCATGGAGATGCAGACTGTCAAGATATCTTATTTATGGAGACTGAAAGCAAAAAGATTGTTGGCGATGGTGTTTCACGCTGGGGAGCATTACCAGAAGAGCTCGCGGGCCATCTCAAAAATCAAGCGATCGCCTTTGAACAAAAAGGATATCATTTAATGGTGCATGGTTTCTCGGAAGGTAAACTCTTTTATGAGATGAAAGCTAAATCCTCCGGGAACTGCGGTCCTGGTGAGCAGATCATTTCCACCCATTTTGAATCCAAAGTGATGCAAGATTTCCCGAATTTGAAGTTTGCAGAAATTTCTCCGCAATCTGTTCTAGATCATAAAGAAGCTTAAAAAAATTTGTTTATTTTCTAATTGAAAACCAAATCAATTCTTCAATGCCGACCTGAAAGATCGTGCCATCTTTTTAGTGGCCGCCTTGAGTCGCAACATCGGATTTCCGGGAGGGAATGTAGGTAGCTACGCGGGTAACTATCGGGCCGCTTTGATTGGTGGTGAACCAGTTTATGCTCTGGAAGATCCATTCAATTTGAATCTGGAAGCGGGCGGTAAGCCTAATGTAAAAAAATATTTCCATTATGAGTCGCTTCATTATTTTAACTATGGCGATCGACCACTTAAAATGGGTAATCGTAACTTCACAGCACCTGGGCACATGCCTGTTCCAACGAAGGCAATGTGGCTCAATAATTCAAATTCTGTGATCGGCAATATTAAATGGCATTACGATGTGGTGAATAACACCTTACCGCGTTTAGAGTTCATTGCGTATTCTGATTGGTGGTGGACTGGATCCTGTGAATATTCCGACGTGGTCTTTGCTGCTGATAGTTGGGCTGAATTCAAACATGAAGATATGTGTGGTTCTTGTACCAATCCTTTCATTCAAATCTATCCACGCACTCCACTTCCTTCGGCAAGACGACAATGACAAGTCAAATTGGCCTGCGAACTCACTTGAAATGGTAAATTTATGCGTTTATCGGGTGAGTTAAAACTTATTTTGGTTAGACAGAAACTAAGTGAAGTATTAAAAATACTATGAATTAAATCATATAGATCTCCGAGCCTCGTAAGCTAAGTTGGTATTAATCAATATGTTTTAGAGGCCGCATCGGTGGATGCCAAGGTGCTGATAGAAATTGATGCTCCTAACGGATTACAAGGAGAGATAAAATGTTAGTCGACTCGTTCAATCGAACGTTTAAATATTTACGTTTGTCTGTGACAGATAAATGTAATTTCCGTTGTGCCTATTGTTTGCCAAATGGCTATCAAAAAAATCCCTGTGAAACTGAAGATGAGCTGAGTCTGAATGAAATTCGTAGACTTGTTGAGGGGTTTTCATCCTTGGGTTTTAAGAAGGTGAGGCTGACTGGTGGGGAACCGACTCTAAGAAAAGATATTGTTGAAATCGTAGAAGTCATTGCACGGCAGAAATCAATTGAGAAGGTTGCGCTGACTACGAATGGGTTTCGGCTGAAGGGGTTATTGGGAGATTTAAAGACGGCGGGATTGTCTGCCATAAACATTAGTTTAGATAGCCTTGAAAGTAGGAACTTTAAGGCGATTACGGGATCTCGTCAGTTTGAAGACATCTTTGCAAGTATTGATGACGCTTTGGCTTTAGGCTTCAGTTCTGTGAAAGTTAATGTCGTTTTGTTGAGAGAACTTAATGATTTTGAGCTTGGGAGTTTTTTGTCTTTTGTTAAGAATAAGCGCGTGAGCGTTCGATTTATTGAGCTTATGAAAACCGGAGATAACCAAGAGTTCTTTGCTAAACACCATTTGTCGATGGAAGTGGTCAAAGAGCGACTCCAGAGCTTTGGGTGGGAAGGACTCGAACGGCGTTCAGAAGATGGTCCTGCAGCGGTTTTTATTCACCCAGAGTATTTAGGGCAAATGGGACTGATCGCTCCGTACAGTAAGGATTTCTGTGACACCTGTAATCGATTGAGAGTTTCAGCTCGTGGGCGTTTGAGATTATGTTTGTTTGGTACAGGGGACCTGACTTTACGACCTTGGTTACAAGATGATGTGGCTGCTGAAAAGTTGCCACAGGTTATTGAAAAACTGATTTTAAATAAAAAATCTTCGCATCAACTATTAGAGGGGATTTATGGAACAACAGCCAACCTCGCCGAAATCGGCGGCTAATTTTCGCATGATCGATATCAGTCAAAAAGTCGATACTCATCGCACTGCGATTGCGAGTGGATACTTTTACGCCAAACCCGAGACCATTTTGATGATCAAAGAACGACGTTTGCCAAAGGGTGACGTTTTAGTTTTGTGTGAAGTCGCCGGGATTCAAGCGGCAAAGAGAACCATTGATTTGCTCCCTTTGTGTCATCCGCTTTATTTGTCGTCGGTGAGAGTATGGTGTGAGTTTGAAGGGAATGAAAGAATCAAAGTTTTCTGCGAAACTCAAACCGTTGGTAAGACGGGTGTTGAAATGGAAGCTCTTTGCGGAACGACCGCAGCATTATTATGTATTTATGATTTAGCCAAAGGTGTAGACCCTGTTTTAAGAATCGGCGACGTGCAATTGGAATTCAAAGAGGGAGGCAAGTCTGGAACTTGGAAGAATCCAAGTTTAATCCACAATATTGCTCATGTTGTGGTTGGCGGAAAGAATTCTTGGGAAAATGTTCGCACGTTCGTTTTGACGGTGAGTGATCGTGGCTCCCGTGGCGATTATGAAGACCGCTCTGGGCCGGTCATTGTTGATTGGTTGCAAAGTAAACAAGCGTTAGTTGTGGGAAAACAAATTGTGGCTGATGATAGGTCTGCTATTCAGGGGCAGATTGAAAAATGGATTGAATTAGAAAAGCCAGATTTGATCGTCACTACAGGAGGGACTGGGTTGTCTCTACGAGATATCACTCCCGACGCGATTTTAGAATTGGCCAAGAGAGTTGGTGGCAGAGAGGTTCCTGGCATCGGGGAAAACTTGCGAAGCTATGGTTCGCAGTTCACGAAAAATGCTTGGTTGAGCCGCTCCGTGGGCGTGCAAATCGGACCAACCTTAGTGATATGTTTGCCAGGAAGTCCAAAGGGTGTGAAGGAGGGGCTAGAGGTGCTCGAGAAAATTGTGCCTCACGCGCTGAAGATGATGAAAGGCGGCGTTCATGAAAAACCTTAGAAATGTTTTAGGTGCGTTTGGAGACGCGGCAATTTTGTTCCCGATTTTGGTGCTTTTAAACACGAAGGTCGGAGTTCCGATGTCATCGTTGTTGGTATACACAGGTATTATTTATATCTGCGCCGCTCTATTCTATCGCTTACCTATGCCTGTGCAGCCTTTAAAGTCGATCGCCATGGCCGCGGTCGGGGTGGGCGCCACCTTTAACGAAATCAGAGTGGCCGCCGTAGGAGTCGGAGTTGCTTGTTTAAGTTTGTTGTTATTGGGAGACCGATTGGAACAGTTCCTGAAGCGAGTCCCAATCATCTTGATTCACCAATTGCAAGTAGGGTTGGGCGTTTTACTGTTTCTTCAAGCGGTAAAAGCTTTGGGATATCCGGCGCTAGGGAGCCTGGAAGGCCTGTTGATTGCCGGCGTTATTGTAGGATTAGTATTGAAGCCGGAGTGGAAGGGAGTTCCTATTTTGGGAGTCGTAGCCACCCTCGCCTTTTTAGGAGGTTTGGTAAAGGGCTATGGCGCCTTGCCAACAGGAATTAGTTTGCTTGACGATCAGCCTTTAAGATGGAGTTTAATTTTTTCGTTAGGGTTGCCACAGATTGCTTTAACGATGGGAAATTCTGTTCTATCAACAAAAATTATTTGTAATCAACTCTATCCACAGCAAAGTGAAAGGGTGAGTTTTCGTAAGCTTCTAGCAGTGATCGGCGTTGGAAATATCCTGATGGGTTGGTGGGGAGGAATGCCTTTCTGTCATGGTTCTGGCGGATTAACGGCCCATCAACGGGCCGGCTCTAATCATTGGTGGTCCACCGCCTTCCTCGGGACTGTATTGATTGGACTTGCCCTTGTTTTGGGAAATGGCAGTGTTGTTATTCCTATTGGATTACTGGCGGTGCTGCTCGCAACAGTAGGCGTATTTCATCTGAAATTGGCACAGTCCAGTTGGCGCAATTCTTGGGGAAAGATTAATTTATTAGGAGCGGCAGGGATTGTTATTTGGACTCAGAATTTATTGTGGGTTGTTGCGGTCTTTGCGTTCGTTGAAATGATTAAGAGATTGGAGTCGCGTTATGGTGTCCTACCAAGAAGCAATGGATAAGATTAATGCCGTTGCCTTAAAGCATCGCGCCACTCAAGCCGAGGGTGTGGCGTTGGAGGCCGCGGTTGGAAGAGTTCTTGCCGAGAGCGTATTCAGTTCAGAAGCCGTTCCAGCCTTTGATAACTCTGCCATGGATGGGTTCGCCATTCATTCGGAAAAAACACTTCATGCAACAGTAGAGCATCCCGTTGAGTTTGTTTTGGCGGGTGAGATAGCCGCTGGTGATTGGTTAGAGGACGAGGATATCGATCGGGCTGGAATTCAAGCCTGTTTTGAAATTATGACGGGCGCCCCTATGCCACTTCGAAACTATGATGCAGTAGTAAAGGTAGAAGATGTATTTCGCATTAAGGATTCTGATGGCAAAGAGAGAATTCGTTTAACGAAGCCAGTGGCCCTTGGAGAAAATGTTCGACCTGCGGGAACAGATATTCAAATGGGTGAGGAAATTCTGCAAGCGGGGTCTGTGATGACGTCCGAGATGATTCTTGCGGCGGCGGCTTGCGGTATTAGTACTGTTTCTGTTTATAGAAAACCCAGGGTGGCTTTATTGTCAACGGGTTCGGAATTGGTGGAATTTCAATGCCCACGATTAAGTCCAGGAAAAATCCGCAATAGCACAGGGCCCTATTTGGTGCAAAAACTTCGAGATCTGGGATTTGAAGTCAATAGTTACGGGTTGGTTCCAGATGAACCTACGGGTTACTTTCGAGTTTTTGAAAAAGTAGTGAACAGCGGCGTAGATTTGATTCTGACAACCGGGGCCGTCTCTATGGGAAAATATGATTTTATCCTCCCAGTATTAAGAGACTTTAATGCTGATATACATTTTCATAAAGTGGCGATCCGACCCGGAAAACCTATTGTGTTTGCTGAGGTACCCGTGGCAAAAGGTAATAAAAAGATCCCTTTCTTTGGAATGCCGGGGAATCCTGTGAGCACGTCCGTGGCGTTGAGATTTTTTGTGACGCCCTTTGTGCGGGGATGTTTAGGGTTAGGAAATGAAAATGTTCGACAGGCAAAAGTAAAAGTTCGAAGTAAGAAGCCTGATGGCCTACGTTGCTTTTACAAAGCTCGAACATTCTTTGAAAATGGCGAAGCCTTTGTTGATGTGATTTCGAAACAAGCTTCCTATCTGGTAGGAAACTTTAAAGACATCGATTGTTGGGTTGTTTTACCAGAGGCCGGATCGCAAGTAGAAGAAGGACAAGTATTGCCAATCTATTCGTTAGGAGAAAAGTTATGATGACGAAGGTAAGAATGTTTGGTGGCTTTCGTAAGTATCTGGGACGAGAAACTCATATTGAAATTCCGCAGTATGAAGAAATGTCTGTGATTCAAGTGAAGCAGATGATCGGGGAAACATTGCGGAGAAAAAATCCCAATTTTGCTGATTATCAGTTATTACAGGATTCAGCTTTAGCCAATGAGGAACATGTGTTCAGTGCTGAGGATCGCATTCCGGCTGGGATCGAAATCGCTATTCTTCCACCAGTGTGTGGAGGTTGATGTGGTTGTCATGAGTGGAGAGATCACGTGTTTGATCACCGAAGATAAAATTGATGAGGGGCGTGTTTTTTCCATGACTCATCAGAAGCGCCATGGAGCTCAGAACTATTTTTTTGGATCGGTCCGAGATTTCAATTTAGGAAAGAAAGTGGTCGCCGTCAGTTACGATGCCTATATTCCACTTGGAGAAAAAGTTCTCCGTGAGATTTCAAATGAGGCTCAGGACAAGTGGGGGCAGGATCTCCGAATTTGCGTGGTTCATCGGGTGGGGCAGCTCGCGGTCGGTGAGATGAGCGTTGGGATTGGGGTCAGCTCTTCCCATCGCGATGAATCCTATCAAGCTTCACGATATATCATAGAGCAAATTAAACTGAGAGCGCCCATTTGGAAAAAGGAGCATTATGAAGACGGTGAAACAGAGTGGCTGAAAGGTCATGCCCTCTGTCAGCATCACCATACCCACGAAGAGGAAATGAAACAGGCATCATGCAATCATTGAATGTAATTCCTGTAGTATTAGCCGGTGGTAAATCGTCGCGCATGGGTACAGATAAACGCTTTTTATTGGTTCAAGAAAAATCCTGGCTTGAACATTCGGTGGGTTTGCTCAAGCAAGTTACAGGGCGTGATTCTGTAATTGTGAGTGGAGAAGCCCAGGGGATGGACTCCATTCCTGATATTAGGCCTGGCCAAGGGCCCCTTATGGGGCTTTATTCTGTCATGACATACCTGTGGTCAAGTGATTCTACGGAGAAATGGATATTGATAGTTCCTGTGGATATGCCTAAGTTAATGAACGAGACTTTAAGACAATTAGTGGCTGTTCCCGCAGATGTTATGAGCGGCGTGGAAATTATAGGCTTTCAAGATCGAGAACTCCCCTTGTTGATTCGTCTTAACGAATTTATGCTTGATAGATTGGAGGGGTTGTTAAAAGAAATAGGTAAGAAGAGGAGTTTTCGTAATCTTATTGGAGTTTCAAAAACACGATTTATTAAAAAAGCCACTGAGAATGAATTTCTAAATTTTAATTCTCCGGCGGATTTGGAGTTATTATGAATATTAGAATTGAAGACGAGAGTTTGAGACTGCGAATGGAAATTGAGGAGTTAAAAACTTTCGTTAAGGCCGGCGAGGCAGAGTCGGTCGTCAGCTTTGGTCCTGAAGCTAGAATGCAGCTGACGATTCAAATGCGTCTGACCAATCAATTTGAAATTCAGAGTGAAAATGGGGATCAGGGACTAGTTGTTCACTTGGGAATCCCCACTGAAGATATCATTAGTTTGATTGAGATCGCGGCGACTCCAGTTCCCAAGAAAAAACTGGCCAAGAGTTACCCGTGTTCGATTGATTCGGAGAATGGCCTGCATCGAGTGGAGTTTGAATTGGATGCTTTCAGCTTAAAACAGCAGTTACAGAGGATGCCGGAAAATAACTTATGAACTCCGATGATTTTAAACGACGCTATTCGCGGCACATCAATCTTGAGACCGTTGGTCTCGAGGGACAAAAATGCTTGCAGGAGGCTCGAGTCTTGGTTGTCGGTGCGGGGGGCTTAGGGGCGCCGGTGTCTTTGTATTTAGCAGCAGCAGGAATTGGGACATTGGGTTTGATTGATCCCGATGTCGTGGATGAAAGCAATCTGCAGCGGCAAATTTTATTTTCAACCGCGGACCGGGGCATTGCCAAAGTGGAGGCAGGAAAGAAACGTTTAAGGGAACTGAATCCTGGTTGTAAGATTGAAGCTGTTCAGGATTATTTTCACGCCGGCAATGCGGAAGACATTTTAAATAAATATGATTTAGTTATTGATGGCAGTGATAACTTTGCCACAAAATTTATGATTTGTGATGTTGCTCACAAATTGGGAAAACCCATGATTTATGGGGCCGTTGATCAGTTCGAAGGGCAGGTTGGTCTTTTTTATAGCCGAGAGAGTTCTTGTTATCGATGCCTTTACTCTCAAGAACCAAAAGCAAAAATTCGCAATTGTGCCGAGGCGGGAGTGATTGGGGCCCTGGTGGGCGTGATCGGGAGTCTGCAAGCAACTCTTGCCATCAATTGGATTGTTTCCGAGGGAAAGGCTGAGCATCCGTTGTGCCCACCATTGGGCAAGATTATGTTTATGAAACTGGATGATTTTGACTCTTTTAAATTCAAAATTTCAAAAAAACAGGATTGTCCCACCTGTTCAAAACTCCCTCACCATATCGAACTCCAATTTGCAGAGCCCCAGTGTCTTTCTGCGAGTGAAATCGACTGGAGCAAAGCGAATCTGTTACTGCAGTCAGAGCAGGCGATATTAGTGGATGTTCGCGAACAAGACGAGTGGGAGAGTTTTCATATTCCAGGTGCTTATCATTGGCCTTTATCAAAAATGTTAGACGGACAATTCGGGCCTTTAGATACTAATAAAGAAGTTCTGTTTTATTGCCGAAAGGGAATTCGGTCTCTGGAGGCGATTCGCTGTCTGCAGCCCTCTTTGTCCATACCGATGCATTCGATTAAAGGTGGCATAGACGCTCTTTAAAGTTCTCAATTGAGGTCAAAATGAACTGGTTCAATGGACCTGGTCTTAACGGTGTTCAACTCGCCGAGGCAAGAGGGGATTTGTCAGGCACAGCCGGTGGTTGTTCCACAGTTGGGGCAGCGGTAGCAGCCGCCAGTGAGAATGCTCGCCGTTCCACAATCAGGACATTTTATCGTAAAGGTTTCCTTTTTGGAGATATCGGGAGTGATTTGTTCGGGCCCATTGAGGGGTTGGCTTTGTTTGCAGCCATCGCGGTAAATAGCGATCGATTTTAATCCCAGATTCCAGGCGGTCAAATATAATTTATTTACATCCTCTACTGTGGCGGAATTGGGAAGGTTCACTGTTTTCGAAATTGCCCCGCTGATAAAGGGTTGCACGGTGGCCATCATTTTGAGATGGCTTTCGGCAGATAGAGCTCGTTGGTTAAAAGGGTCATTGGCGCAGTCAAAAACGCTCAAATGTTTGTTTTTGATGATTGGACAACCGAGGATGGTCTGATGCTCCTCGATATATTTTAAAATGCGGCTGATTTCGTCTGGTGAATAGCCGAGCCGATCTAATGCCGTTGGGACAGCCTGATTTAGAATGCGAATTTCACCGCCGCCAGCCAGTTTTTTATATTTAATGAGTGAGTAATCAGGCTCCACTCCGGTGGTGTCACAATCCATAAATAGACCAATCGTGCCAGTGGGAGCGAGAACAGTTGCTTGCGCATTTCGAAACCCATGTCGTTGGCCCTTTTCTAAAACATTTTTCCAAAGGCCTTTAATCCTTAGCTCTAATTCCTGAGAGAGGTGAGACCACAATATGGTTTGCAGGGCCTTAGCATGCTTTTTAATAACCTTTAACATCACTAAACGATTTTTGTTGAATCCCGCAAAGGCACCTTTTGACTCTGCGAGTTCAGCACTCGTCAAGTAGGCCACTCCCGTCATCAGGGAAGTGAGCCCGGCAGCCCAGGCGCGTCCTTCGTCGCTGTCATAGGGGATACCTTTGCGCATCAGCAAACCACCAAGGTTAGCATAGCCTAAGCCCAAGGGGCGATAATCATGAGAGGTCTTCGCAATTTTCTCGGTAGGGTAACTGGAGTAATCGACCAGAATTTCTTGAGAGATAAATAAGATCCGCGCGGTATACATAAAGGCATCAAAATCAAAGCTGCCATCTTTTTTCAAAAACTTTACGAGATTGATTGAGGCTAAGTTGCAAGCGGAGTCATCGATAAAAAGATATTCCGAGCATGGATTACTGGCATAAATGGGGGCTGTATTCGGACAAGTGTGCCAACTGTTAATTGTATCCTGAAACTGGAGTGCTGGGTCACCGCATTCCCAGGCTGCTTGGGCCAGTTTTTTCCAAAGTTCTGGGGAAGGAAGTTCTAGGAGTGTTTGTCTATTCCGTCGGGATTTGAGCTTCCAAGTTTTATTGTTTTGAAGGGCCCTCATAAATTGATTGCTGACCCGAACAGAGTTGTTAGAGTTTTGGCCTGAGACAGTTCGATAGGCTTCACCCTCAAAATCAGCACTGAGGCTTGCAGCAATGAGAAGTTTTGCTTTTTTCTCTTCGTGCCATTTCCAATCAATAAAATCCAAGATCTCTGGATGATCGATATCAACAATGACCATTTTGGCAGCTCTTCTGGTAGTGCCTCCAGATTTAATGGCCCCAGCGCCTTTATCGAGGACTTCCAAAAAAGACAAGAGACCAGAACTGGTGCCTCCTGCGCTTGTCAAATCGTAGCGACTGCGAATTTGCGAGAAATTGGTTCCAGAACCTGAACCATATTTAAAGAGCTTGGCCTCGGTCTTGGCGAGTTCAAAAATCCCTTCAATGGAATCGTCAACACTCTGAATGAAACAGGCTGAACATTGAGGGCGTTCATAGGCGTTATGAGTAGCAAGCACTTTTTTCTTGGTTTCACTCCAGGCAAAGTGTTCACTGGGTGAATTAATTTTATAGGATTCCCAGAGCCCCGCATTAAACCATACCGGGCTGTTAAAAGCTGCCCTCTGAGTCAATAAAATATATTTAAGTTCGCGAGCATAGGTCTCGGCGTCCTTGAACGAGGCAAAGTAGCCTCCTTGCTTGAGGGCGGAAGTTTTCAAGGCCTTAACCACACGGTCAACCAGTTTTCTCACTGAGGTCTCATGTCGATTTCGAGGGACACCGGCCTTGCGAAAATATTTGCTGGCGGCGATGTCGATGGCAAGCTGTGACCAGTCGGCAGGAGCTTCGACCTTTTTCATTGCAAAAAAAATTTCACCTAGCTGATTCCGAATTTCGCTTTGGACTTGTTTCCACGAAATTAAAGATTCCGGATCAGTCTTCGTGGCTAGAAAATGAGAGGGGATGGACAGGAATTTTTTTTTCATGAGTTAATGGTAGATCTTTGGCAGGGTGCCGGCAAACACCGAATCGGATATTTTAATAAAATATAACTTGTTGAAAATGTCTTTATGTTTTTTGCGCTAGAGCCCTATTCAAAAGCTTTCGAAGGTGCCTTTTTCTTTGTTCTTTCTAACATTAGGGACTGTGTACACTTGATTGTGAAAGGAAATATAAAATCCAGGTTTCATCAGTTTAGCGGTTAACAGTGCTTCTGTGACGTTTTGAGCGGCATCACTGTCTTCAAAACCCATAGGAATCATCGCGCCTGTGAAGATAACCGCTGCACTTGGCGTTCCTAAGGTACGGTGACAATAATCTGCGGTCAAACTCATGGTATCTGTGCCGTGAAGTATGACGATTGGGCAATTTTTCTGCAATTGATCTTTGATCGTGGTGGCAATCAGGGCGCGATCATCATCTGTCATATACAACGAGTCTTTGCTCAGCAGAGGGTAAACCATCAAGTTTGTATATGGTAAACGCATCTTGGAGAGAATGCGGTTTTTAATGCTAGTTCCGCGATTCTCCAAGGACCCGTCAAACTCATTATAGGTTTTTTCGATCGTCCCGCCGGTGGTGATGATAATAACATCTTGAACTTTATTGCTCATGCGTGAATGCCTCAATGGAATGAGGAAATTATAACAAAGTTTTTGATTTTGGCCAGCAGGAAGTTTGTGAATGAGCACTAACCTGCGTTTTTTTAGGCGCAGGCCCATGCTCCTGAAAATAGTATCAGATGTTTACAAGGATGTTGCTAATTCAACGGCCGCCTTCAGCTGGGCATCGACGCCCAAACGATTTTTGATATCGTATTTTAAACGTAAATCGTGGGCTTCTACTTTGTCTGGTAAGCTCACCTCTAAGTCGGGTTTAATTCCAGTTCCATGAAAACTATGACCTTTAGGGGAAAGAAACTCTCTGACGGTGTATTTGATCGCAAATTTGTTGGGAAGAACTTCGACGGATTGAGCATTCCACTTTCTAAAGGTGGGTTCACTCTTTTGTTTTGCCTGACAAATCATTATAAAGTTCTTCGTCGCTCTTTGTATCCACAAACCCCTCGTAAACCAAAACAATCGAAGCCGAAAGAAGTTCATAAAAAATAGTTTTTATTTTTAATGAGGGCTAAAGATCACTTTGACCTTACTAAGTGGGCAAGGCTGTTTGCGTTAACTCGATTGCTCCGAGTTCGATGAGAATTGTGGGTTTAACTCTAGCCTTATGGTTAGAATCTAGTTATCATGCACTGGTTCTTGCCACCAATTTTGCAGAAGGTGATACTTTTCATATTGATTTGGATGTGGATAAGTCAGTACAGTATTACGGCTTTGCGATTGATAGAGTTCAGTGCATTGACTGATTAAAGTTGCTTAGGGCGGGACTTTTATCCCGAAGTTAGTCTATTCTGATTTAGGCGCTTGATTCGCATCAGCTAGACCTTCAAACTTAAAGAAGATCACGGGGGTGATATGAATCTATCGATGCTAAAATCAATTTATTTATTCTCTGAATTTTCGGAGAGCGACCTGAGCCAAGTTGCCGGAATTGTGGAATCAAAGGACATTCTCCAGGGCCAAGATATTTTCTCTGTGGGTGAGCAAGCCTCCGCTTTTTATGTGTTGCTTATGGGGACAGTGAAGTTGACGGTTAACTCCGGGGCAGGCGATGAAATTCAAATTCGTACATTGGGATCCGGTGCTCACTTTGGCGAAATGCCATTTATCGATGGTGATAAACGCTCTGCTACGGTTCAGACCATGGAAAATTGTCGGGTTCTCGAGATTCCCTATGCAAAACTGCAAGCGATACTGGAGAAGGATTTGGGGCTCGCCGCCAAGTTCTATCGTGCAACGGCTCGATTTCTAGCTCTACGCTTACGGGCGACAACTACAGACTTAAATCAACTTAAGGACCTTAAGTTCCATCATTGATCCATTCTATGATGAAATGCTTACCTCTCTTGGGGGGCAAGCTTAACTTCTTTACTTCAAAATCACCGTTGCCGCCAGGCTCCAGAAAAGCCTAGATTGTAATTTCGGGCGCTCTAGGTATTTTGGTTGATAAAAGCAATATAGGAGTCTTCAATGGAGCAATCGTCAATTTCAACTTTATTTTTTCATTGGTTATTCTCTGCCGTCGCTGTTTTGATAACGGCTCAGATTGTTCCTGGCTTTCGCGTGGATGGGTTTGCATCGGCGTTGGCAGCCGCTGTGGTTATTGGTCTTGCGAACCTCCTAATCTGGCCAGTGTTGATTGTGCTGACTCTGCCCGTTAATATTCTCACTTTTGGTCTTTTTACTTTTGTCGTTAATGGCGCTGTCTTAAAAATTGCCGCGGCTTTCATCAGCGGTTTTAGTATTGATGGTTGGTGGGCTGCGATTTTTGGAGCTATTATACTGACAATCGTAAGAACCTCCCTGCACTACCTTTTGTAGTCACTCGTCTAAAAGCTATCCACTATTGAAACTTCCAAAACATAGACCAGCTATTCCTGGAACAGCTTTCGATGTCATGGAAATGGCTAATTGAAGGCGTCATTAAGAATGAACTATGTTTTTCGCTCTCGAAGTTACCCATCGCGCATGGAATTTATATCCGTTGGCCAAGGATTTGCATTTGAATCAAGAATAGACAGAAGAGAAATTTAAAATGCATCGTTTTATTGTTTCATTCATCTTAGCCATTTTTCTCAGCCCGGCATTTAGTCTTGCCTCTGGAGCCTGCATTGGCAGTCTGCAAGAGACAAAAGCAAGTCGACAGGTCATATTTAGTCCACGCATTCGAAATCATGTGGTTGAATTTTTAAAACGCCAATTAAACTATGATAATAAAACTTTGCAACAGTTGATGGAGTTAGTGAAAACAGAGCAAAAAAAGTCTGAAAGCGGAGCAACTTCGTTTTCGTTAGAGGTTCTGACTGAGCTCAGGAAGGTTCTGGAAGCTAAACATCCTGAATTACTAAAAACCCGTCCCATTCACGGTGAAAATCGTTCGAAACGACGAATTACTGAACTAGTGGAGTTTAGTAAACGCATTGGCGTCACTGAAATAGAGCGCCCTTTTAATCAAGCTCCGACCCTTCTTGATGTCGGAGCAGGAAACGGACAAATCGTTTCTGGTTTTGCAAATGCGCTGGGAGTTCCCTCTGACAGAGTATACGCCCTTGAACTCGCCGAATATCCCAATCGAGCCAAGGATGTTCAATGGATTGGTTATGACGAAAAAGGTAAAATACCTCTGCCTGATCAATCGGTTGATATTGTTACTATCATGATGGTTTTTCATCATGCTCCAGATCCTCAGCATCTCATTAGTGAAGTTTTTCGAGTTTTGCGGCCAGGTGGACAAGTGATCATCCGTGAGACTGATGCCAGCGATCAAGCCACCTTGGGTTTAAAATCCGAAGAGGTGATCGCTCTGAATCAAATTCTTGATAATATGCTTTATGTGGTTTTCGATCCAAACTCAGGCGTGCCGATGATGAACAATTACCGACCAAGTCAGTATTGGCAGGATCTCTACGAAAAAACCGGATTCCATGTTGAAAAATTTCAGACCATGGAGCCAGGCTCACCCTTTCAGCCAGTTTATTTTCACCTGACCAAACCGCGAAAACTAAACCATTAAAAATAGCCTACTAAAGAAACAGTATTGACGTTGGCTTTGGAGAGGTAAGTTTTTAAGTCAGCCCGGAGTCCCATTTGGCGATTATAATCAATGCTTGCACCAATGCCATAAAAGAAAAGAGTCTCAAAGCTTGCGGTATCGTAGCTAACGCCTGCATTGATAGCCGCCTCAAAGGCGAGGGCTTCGTAAAAGCCGAGTTGAATCGGTTTAAACTCACCAAAAACATCGAAGATATTCGTGTGATTGTCTCGAGTCACATAGGTTGCATCGTATTGATCGGTGGGTTTAAAATCGATGGCATAGTTTGTAAAAGCCGCTCCAACTTCAAATTGTTCAATCACTTCTCGTTGCAAATTAATAGTAACTCCTTTGCCAATAGCTTTACGAAGGCTCGAAGTTTGAGTGTCAATTTTTGAGAACCCCATATTCACTGACCAGGGTTTGTATTCGACTTCTTCTTCAATGTTGAACTTAGTGGCAGTAATTTCTTTTGTGGTTACGGTTTCAGCAGCATGACCTTGTTGTACTACTAAAGTAAATAGAATGAGCCCATAGACGTGTTTCATCATTTCCTCCCTGACTATTGCTTCAGTCTAAGAAGTTTTTTTATTGGGGTAAAGACAATTAATTTTATTTAATCAAAGAGGACAGTATCGTTACCATATGTATCTCGATACAATCACGAGGAGGGCAGTCTTAAAATGGAAACTCGATGAGATAGTGATATTAGCATTCTCTCAGTTTAGTGATCATTTTCACAGGTGTTTTTTGGGACCAAAGACTTTCAATCGATCAGTGAGGAATTCAGCTAAAATTTTTTGGCCTTGAGAGTTATAGTGTCCGTATTGACCAGAGAACACAGAGTAACCCTCAAGTGGGTTTGAGATTTTAACTTTTAGAACCGGTGTAAAATCGAGCACTCGGATATTGGCCTCTTGAACAATACTAAAAAGCTTAGTTTTAAATTTCTCGGATTTTGCTTGTTGTTGGGGGTGCCAATGCCCTGCCTCAGGCAGATAAAGAAACACCAATTCTCCGCCCCATTTGGCCACCGTTTTTTGCGCGATTTTTAAAATATGAAGGTATAACAGCCAATCGATGGTTTCTGAAGAAAGATAGTCAGTGGATGACGAGGTTGAAAGGTAAGGTGAACGGGTTTTTTTGAGAATCCAATTTAAGAGGGAGGTTCGAAGGGCCATTAAGGAGAAAACTGACTTTATAGAGGGAGGTCGAAGAGGAGCTTTTGCTTCGTTGAGGATCTGCGTTTGCAATTGAGTGACTTCCGATTTGCGGGACCACAGGTTTTGTTTAGTTCCAGCAAGGTACTTGTGCAAGATTGAATGACTGGCCTCAATCGGCAAGTCTTCACTGAGATCATTAGCCATATAGGCCCATACGACAAGGTTTGGTTTTCTAAGGGCCGCATACTCCATGAGTATGGCGAGTTCACTGAGAGGACCGCTACCGAATAATCCCAAATTTAACACGGTCATCGATTTCTCAACAAGGGAGATAAAATGATCTGCTGGCTTAACACAATAACCCTGTACATAAGAATCGCCGAGAAAGGCAACGTCAACCTCAGATTCAGACCAACGCTTATTTGGGTTATTGAAACCAAACTGGTCTGATTTATAGATCAATTCCTCTTCTTCTTCTTTACAAACGACCGTCGTAACATCGGCTATGCCACTGAGAGGGAGTAAATCTCTCGTTAATGAATTCATCATTAAATAGGCTAAAGGGCTCATAGAAGGAGCGACCGCCAGTCCCTTACTTTGAAGTTTCTGAATGGCCATATCACGAGACCATTCACTCAATGATAAATAGGAATCCAACAATAAAATGATCGGGACCATCAAAAGTATTAACAGGATAGTTCGTTGCAAAACGGTTTGTTGAGCGATCATGGTACCTCTTAAAAAAGAGAATAGACAAAGGGAGCAAGAGGAGCCACGACATGAAGGCCAGCCAGGACGACGGCAAGGAATAAAAGCATAAGAACTAAGGGCAATAAGTACCCTTGCCCGGTTTGCCAAAAGACCCTAATCAATGAAGTGATGGTCGAAGTAATTAAGGCGGTGATGTTTAGCCAATTAGACATTTGATTCTCCCTGAGGTAGCGGTGTTTTCTTAATGATAAGTTTGTTTATGACAAGTACATCCATATCCGTTCGCGCAAACATCATCAGTGCTTCAATGGGGCTTGCCACAATTGGGTAGTCCTTTTCGTTAAAGGAGGTGTTGAGTAAACATCCGAGTCCGGTCAGAGTTTCTGTTTTTTCAAGGAGATGAAAATAAATATTATTTATATCCTTAACAACTTGAGGCCGAGTGGAACCATCAATGTGTAAACCTGCTCTCACCAACTCTCGAAATTCAGGGCGTACGGAAATCGCTAATTGCATCCATTGCAATGGTGTTTGCTCGAAGAGCGAGGCTCTGTCGGCGGAAAGAATATCTCGCGCGGTCTTCAGATTCATAGACAGAGCATAGGGCCTGAAGGGTGCCCTTAATTTAACTTTGTTGGAGAGTTTCTGAGCAAGTTCAACGTTGTCGGGCCGAATGAGTATGGATCGTTGTCCAAGTGCTCTTGGGCCGAGTTCCATGGAATCCTGAAACCAGCCCACGATATTGCCGTTACTAATTAGTTGCGCCACCTCTGAGGTGAGTTCATGACGGTCCATGCAGGTTTTCCATGTCCATGAGACAGTCTCAGCCTTTGAACTTTTAAGTTGCCGAAATTTGTGCAAGAAGTGTGGATTCAACTCTTGAAGCACTTTCGTAAAATCAATTTCTTCGAATTTTGGTCCCATTGCAATGCCATATTGGGTGGATTCAGCATCACCGATTTGAGTTTGAAAATGTCCCGCAAAAGCAGCGCCAATGGAGGCACCTCCATCGCCAGGCTCGGGAGGAATGAAAAAGTTTTTACAGCCGGATTCCTGCCAAATTCGAGTATTGGCCACGCAATTCAGAGCGACTCCGCCCGCCAAACAAAGATTGGTCAACCCCGTTTTCTGAGTGAGGGATTGCGCCTGACGTACTAATATATCTTCGGTGATTTTTTGCACGCTAGCTGCAATGTTGGCAAATCGGAGATGGTCAGGAGAACTCGGTGTCGATGAGAAAGAGCTGAAATACAGAGGTTCATTCGATGAACGGGGGACACCCAGGAGACGAATCAATTTTTGTGTATAAGGTTTTCGATAAAAGCGAGTAAAATTAAAAAACTCCCGACTAAGAATGAAACTGCCATCATCTTTTAATTGCAGGATCTTACAAAGGGTTTCATAATAGAGGGGTTGCCCAAAGGCCGCGAGCGCCATCGTCGTGCATTCATCATTCATTGGTTTGAATCCCAAAAAGTCCGTCATCGCGGAATAAAAGAGGCCTAAGGAGTTGGGAAACTTACTTTCACTGATAAGTTGAAATTGGGGGCGGCCCTCTTTCCAAAAAGCTCGATAAGTTGAGCCGGAATCCCACTCACCAACAGCGTCCATAACCATCACTGCGGCTTCGCTAAAGCCTGATCCGACAAAGGCCTGATAGGCATGGCTCAGATGGTGAGGGATGGAATGGATTTTTTCTGGAGGAACTTGCAACTTTTGAGCGATTCTTGCTTTGGTCCAAAGTTTGCTCCCCAGCCAGGATGTCATGATGGAAGAAAACTCTTTGGGAGCCAAGGGCCAACTTGATAGGCTCATGCTCAGAAGTCGGGAGAATTTCTGCTCTTGGTTTTCGTAAAAAACGACTCGATCAATTTCTTTAGTGGAGAGATTCTGTGATTCCAGCGCGGATCGGATCGCAAAAAAAGGAAAATGGGAATCATGTTTTTGACGAGTGAGACGCTCTTCGGCGCAGGCATAAACAAGTTTTCCATCTTTGACAAGGGCGGCGGAACTATCGTGAAAATCAAAAGATAAACCTAAAACACGCATTACTTCTCCTTAATATGCGCCCAAAGCGCAAACGGCATTACCACTGTAAAATATGTGAACCAAAGTATTAACAAGATCACAGGTTGGATCAACTTTTGTCCCGAACGAATCCAATGCTCTTTGAAGCGGTTCCATTGAATCAATTGGATTTCTTTTTCAATCACTTCGGGTGGTTGATTTAAGTCGGCGGCAAGTTGTTTGGCCTTGTGAATATGTCCGACTTCATCGGAAAGAATTTTGCGGAAAACCCTTTGAAGTTTTTCTTCCCTTTTTGGCAAATTCTTTCTGATCAAATCAAATCGAACTGAAGCTTCGGTTTCTCCAACAATGCAGTAAGGAAAATACTTCCAGATGTCCGCACGATTTAAATATAAAGGTTTGCGCTCAACAGAAAGGCGGGCGGGCGGGTTCAACATGGACTGAGCTATTTGAGTCCGAAACAACTCTGCATGATGAGCCTCTTCCAGAATCTGACCAAAAAGTTCCGCCTTTTGCTTTGGGTTCTTCAATTGATTGCATGCCCAAATCAACTGCCAGGCGCTGTCATCTTCGGTTGCTTCAAATTGAAGAAGGCATTGAATCTGATGAAAGGGAAAGAGTTGCCAAAGTCCCCGAACGCCAACAAGGACTTTTAAGTTTTCCCAAAACAAAAAAGCGGCTTTCATAAATGCTCCTGTATGACTAGAATCACTTTCTAAAATGGAATCTATTTAGTTCGTGCGAATGCGAACTTGAGATGCCATAACTAAGCCATTAGGAAATGTCAAAGTCATAGCTTCCGTTGTTTGGGTCCAGTCCATGTCGCAGAGATAGCCGTGGCAGGGCACTCGACTTGTGGTCACCTGCACTTGTGCCTCCGTCGGTTGATTCAAAATTTCATTGAGCACTTGCATATTACAAGTCGCTGTTGTGAGGTTGTTCGCATAGCAGCTAAAGACTGAATGATTTGCAGTGTTTCCAGTAATTACTTGTGGGCTCAGAACACTGATATGGACTTGGCCGTTTGCGCTAACGTAAGAATTGGAGGCGGCACTCGCGGGCCAGTTTACGATTACGCTTTGATGAGCGAGGCCATTGGTGGCCCAGGCCAGCGAAAATAAAAGTATAAAATTCTTCATTGATATCTCCTATGGTTTAATTGGTCTAGTCCCTTCATCTGCAGGTCATATTAATGGTGTGAGCGAGGAATGAATAATCTAAAGCGCCTATGGTTGTGATAGGTAGGGCAAGAGAAGGCGCGATAAACCGACACTCTGAGTTTAAAAGTAGTTATGTTAGAGAATCCTAACGTAACCTCAATACTCTCTTAATGAAGTAGAAAAAAATGTCCCATATGCTTGTTTGGTAAAGGGCTAAACTGGCATATTACGAAATCATCATTAGACAATAAATCTTTTGCGGTCCTCAATCGAAACAAATGACAGTCTTATTTGGGAGGGTTCCATGAAGAAAACAAAAATTATTTTATCAGCCTTGTCAAGCAACCTCTAAATGAAGAATTAAACAATAATATCGAAGGGCGCGAGTAAATTGCGCTTGTTCGTGTGCTCCTATCTCATCAAGTGATGCGACCATCATCGTACCACTTAGCCCCACCGAGGTGACACCGGTGGGGCTTTTTTTTTCAGGGGTTCTGGTTTGTGTGGTTAGAGTTTCCTTGTGCAGTTGTCTGTTAAAATATCTGAGTGATTGAGAAGCTTCGCACGCCCATTTCCGGCACAGATGTTTTGCCACTCTATCAAGGAGGCATGGCTGCCCATGAAGGTCATGACGAAATTTTAGCGCCAGAGGCCAATAATATCATGAAGGAGCTCAAACCCATCTACCGAAATCCAAACTATCGAAAAGGAAAGTAGTCATGAGTTTTTTTCGGAAGGCTTATCTTCATCATCGCCAAAGTCACTGGTGAACCCAGATGAGGTATGGAAGGCTCCGTAGTCATCACGCCAAATGCAGGCCACTCCGGATTTCCACTCGACCTTCCAAATGACTTTCTTAGATTGGGGATCAAAGTAGCCAGCGACTCCGGATTTCCATTCGGACTTCCATTCTACTTGTCGCGTCTCTGGATTGTAAACACCACCAAGACCAGTTTTCCAATCAGAAACTTTGGTTTCGATGGTTCCAGTATTTTCATTAAATGCCGCGGCATTTGGAGTTTTCCAGTCACCCTTGAAGATCAGCCACTTTTTAGATTGCGGATCATAGGCGGAAGACAATCCCGACTTCCATTCATTCACTAAGATGGGTGAACCATCTTCTTTTTCGCCACTGATCGCGATGCCTGATTTCCAACTATTATGCCAGGTGATCTCTCCTGTTTTCTGATTCCGATGAACAATGAGGCCGGACTTCCACGATGTTTGGCATTCCACTATAAACCCCTTTGTGTAATCGAGGGAAGTTATGCTGATCGTAGGGAACTGAGCGGGGATGAGGTTCACAGACCCTCCAAAGGCTCCCAATAAATTTTCCTGATCATAAACAATTTTAACGTCTTTCAGTTTTCCAATAAGTTCATTGAAGGAAAGAACAAGCTTTCGTTGTTTCTCCCACTCAGGTAAATCAGAAAGCCCTTGGCCGCTTCTGTGAAGGCGGAGGTTATCTCCGATCTGGCGCAAGAGAGCTTCAAGTTTTGAGTTGATTCCTTGTGCCGTTAGTTTGACCTCATCTACATTGGTGGCATGCAAACGACTGGCGGCGATCTTTCCCGGCTTCAAGATTTGTTTGAGGTTCTGTACGCCAATTTCAACTTCGTTTAGTTTCGAAGAGAGTTGATCCGAGGTAGTAAAATCAACCGAAGCTAGGGCCCGCTTAGGTGCTGATTCCCGAGAGGTCACAGGGGGGAATTTTTGAGTAGAGGCACACCCGACGAGGAGAGCTACGGATAAAAGGATTAAGCTTAAATGATTCATGTTTACCCCTTGAAGGTAATTCAGGAACTCTATCGGCAAGATGAGGGTGAACTTTAGGGGGGGCTAGGTCTGAGAGGAGTCTAGGTAATTCTTAAGTCTGTGCTTATTGGCGCCGTTCGATCAATGACTAATCGAACCGCTTTTGGCGCAAAGACTTTTTCTCGGAATGCATTTTTTTATTATCTAAGCGCTTGCGCTTACTGGACTTGGTTGGTTTGGTCGCGATCCGTGGTTTCGGTTTGTGGAAAATCCTCTGAAGGGAAGATTGGAATTTTTCCAGACACTCCTGATAATTTCGTTCTTGATCGCGAAAGGTCTGACTCCTGATAATGACATCACCGTCTTTGGTCGCAATGGCTTGAAACTTTTCCAAGATTGCCGCAGGCAGATTCAGTGCTTGTAAAGTATTGCTGTTTAGGTAGTTCCAGCGTAAAACCGCACACGAGTTCGTGCGATTCACGTTCTGGCCGCCAGGACCAGAACTCCGAACATAGCTCCACTCTATTTCTGCAACGGGGATGGAGAGGCGAGGAGTTATGAAGATATTTTCCATGATCACATCTTAATGAGGTTTGTGATAGTAAAGGTGATGAGCGGCTAAATATTTTGCGATAGCAGGGGGCAACAGGGTTGTGACATCTTTGCCTTGTTGGAGGCCATTGCGGATATCAGCTGAATGGATCGATAGCTGTGCCAATTCACAATTGCCGAGTTCTTTAATCCAGCCTTGCAGTTTGAAATACTCTAAGATTTTTTGTTCGCTGCCTTGGATAAAAAAGCTTTCAAGCGTTAAACAAATTTGGTCTGTTTTGTGCGGATAAACATAGAGGCTTGTCTGGTTGTCGAGGAGCCTTCCGAGGCCTTCGAGAAGACCGCCACTTAATGACTCATAGAATTTCGCATCAAAGAGTTTTTCCAAAAGTGAAGCACTCACCACAAAGCTCATGGCCTCTTGGGTGTATTGACGCAGAAAACTTTTCAGCTCAAAAAACAAGGGGAAGCGTGAAATCAACACATGGTAGCCAAGCGCATTTATCATCTTAATGCGATGACGTATATCCTCGTTCATGGTGAGATGCGGGGTGCTCAGCTCTGCCTCAGGAAGACCAATTTCACAGACGATTAAGGGCTGGACCTTTTTCTCGCTGCGACATTGCTGAGTTGCCTTTTCCATAATTTCTAGGTGCGTATTGGTGGGCGGTGAATACGTGGCCCTTCCGACAAGAAGTGGCCTTTGGTAGAATACATCGCCACAAAACAATAAATCGTGTTTAGGTCCAAAAAGCGCGGCATCGCAAAGGTTGCGGCGAACCAGCTCTAGATTCATAAACAAATCATCAAATTGGTGAAAGGCCGAGCCGGAGAATCGCATCAGATCAATGCTAAGACGTCCATCTTTGATGTCTTCGGTCAGCGTATTGAGAAAGGCATCCGGGTCCTGGCGGTGATAAAAGGCCGCAAAGAGTAAATTTACGCCAAGTATCCCTAAAACTTCCTGCTGTTGTAAGCGGTGTCGATCTAACATACGCACATGCATGAACACATCACTTGTTGGTCCGTGAGGCTCACTTTGAAAACGGAGGCCCATCCAGCCATGACAAGAGCGGGAGCTATCAGAGCTCGTCGCTACTGTGGAGGAAAAAGAAAAAAAGTGAGTATGGGCTCCGCGGATTTTATCGAGCCTTTCAGGGAGCAGGTCGAATTCTTTCTGAAGCATTTTATTGAGGCGCGACTCACAAACATAGCGGCCATTTTTTTCGCGGCCATAAATTTCATCACTGAAAGTCATGTCATAGGCTGAGATGGTTTTGGCTATGGTCTGAGAGGCCTTTCCGGCTTGGAAGAAATAGCGGGCCACTTCTTGCCCGCCCCCAATCTCTGCAAATGTTCCGTACAAGCGAGGATCGTGATTGATGTAAAGTGCTTTACCCAAAGTGGTGCGACGCTGGTTCACTGACGAACCTCCGTTTCCTTGTTATTTTTAGGATCGACCTTGACCCAACCGGTGATTGCAAGGCTCATGGCTTTCTCAATAGGTAGGTCTATGGGTTCAATTTTACTCTGTGGAACAAGAAGAGTAAAGCCACCCATACCATAACTCCAGGGACAATAGACTGCGACCATAATGGCGTCATGAAGTGGCGCTGGCATATCAGAAAAGTCTTCCCTAGTGACGACGCCCAGGATCTTAGTGCCCTGGCTGATTTCAACAAGGACAACACTTTTCATTCCAGAAGATCCACTCTTTGAAAACAGATTCATCAAATCACGCAAGGGAGAATAAATCGCTTTGAAAAACGGAATAGACTTGAGCTTTTTCTCGGCCCGATCAACCAGCTCACTTATGACAAAATTATTCAAGATAAGGCCAAAAATAAAGATTAAGACTAAAGTCGCAATCACGCCTAGCCCTGGAATATAAAAGCCTTCCGGGACAAAAGCTTTGAGAATCTGGCCCACTAACGTTTCCATCACAGAAACAATCCAAAACAGTAAATAGAGAGTCACTGCAATGGGTATAATTGTTACTAGACCTCGGAAGAAGATTTTATTCAAAGTTGCCATGGGATCCTTTAGGTGAAAAAATAGAATCAAGTTTTACACTGTTATTAGGAGGAATGGAATGCATCCATGGCATGGCGTATCATTAGGATCAAGAGCACCGGAGTTAGTCCCTGCTGTGATTGAGGTTCCTAAAGGGTCCAAGAATAAATATGAGTTGGATAAGCAAAGTGGTTTGATCAAAGTTGATCGGGTTTTATACAGCTCAGTTCAATATCCCGCCAATTATGGTTTTATTCCGCAAACTCTTTGCGAAGATAATGACCCCTTGGATATTTTAGTGTTGGGGCAAGAACCTGTCTACCCATTGACTATTATGATTGCACGTCCCATTGGCGTGATGAAAATGGTCGATCAGGGAGAGGCGGACGATAAAATTATTGCGGTACATGCCAATGATCCTGAGTATAAAGACTATACATCGTTGCGAGAACTTCCGCGGCATCGAATGATCGAAGTGAAGAGATTTTTTGAAGACTATAAAGCTCTCGAGAAAAAACAAGTTAAAGTGAAAGATTTCTTGGCGAAAGAAAAAGCCTTAGAAATTATCAAACAAGCGATGGAAATGTATCAAGACACCTATCCACGGTGATCGAAGATAATTGGCACTGCAAGGTTGTACTGACAATGAGTCTCAGCCTTGCGCTCTTTAGGTAAATTAGTTTGGTTGATAATCCAATGTATATTGGATGCCCCGAAGCATCAGTTACACGAAATCTTGTTTGCAGAAATTGTTTCCGGAAAAGGAAATTGAAAGTTATACTTTTGATAGGGTTTTAGCGGGCGAGGATTTTGCTTTTTATTTAAAAAAATCCCAGGTTGCTTTGTGTTTTTGGGTTGTGGCAATAAATCCAAAGGTGTCAATCGCATTTGTTATGATCCACAATTTGACATCGATGATGAGGCGCTTGTTTATGGCTCTGCTCTCCGTTGTCAGTGGGCTTTGAATTATTAATAATGCGTAATTCTTCCTTGCCAATAGGTGAGGGATTCGTTTGAATAGAGGCCATTGGCTTGAATTCATCCTGGGGAGTCTATGGTACACACACTTGATCCGTTTCTTTGGCAGATTTATGGAAATTTTGGAATTCGTTGGTACGGTATGGCCTATCTGACTGGCTTTGTCTGTGCATTCTTAATGATTCACAAGATGGCCATTCGCGGTAAAGCCCAAATACCAGTCCGTTTAGTATCGGACTTTGTCACCTACTGTGCCATTGGAATTTTAATTGGCGGGCGAGTGGGTTATGTTCTTTTTTACAGTCCTGACCTTCTTTGGCAGTTTAAGAGCGACGCTCCATTTTGGGGAGTATTGGCTGTCAATGAAGGTGGTATGGCGTCTCACGGGGGTATGTTAGGGCTCATCGTAGCTTGTGTGTTATTTGCGCGAGCTCATCGACTAAATTCACTTCATTTATTTGATTGGGTGGCGATGAGTGGCCCGATTGGAATTTTCTTTGGCCGTATTGCCAACTTTATCAATGGCGAACTTGTGGGGCGTCCTTGTGAGGCCAATTTCCCATTAGGGGTCAAGTTTCCTTCAGATATTTTCTTGTGGCCTACACAGGAGCCTGGAAAAATGCGCGAGCTGGCAACTGTGGTTGAAAAGCTGGGCATGGGAAGAGAAGCTTGGTTGAGTTTAATCGAGAAAAGTCGTGCAGATTTTACGTCGCAAGTGTCCGTGCATGAAATGCTCACCAAGATAGTAACCACTATTCAAGAGGGGAATTCGGCCGTGACTGATGCGTTGGCACCATTATTGGTTCTTCGTCATCCTTCACAGCTTTATGCTGCCGCTGGCGAAGGGCTTTTGTTGTTTTTATTGTTGAGCCTTATTTGGTATAAACCTCGCAAGCCTGGTGTGATCGCAGCTTTATTTGTGGTTTTTTATGCTATCATTCGTATTGTGGATGAACATTTCAGAATGCCCGATGTTCAAATCGGATTTGAGTATATGGGGTTCACTCGGGGCCAGCTCTTGAGCGCCGCAATGTTGGGTATTGGATTGCTTATGTTATTATTTTGGGCCCGTCGCTTGGCTCAACCGTTGGGTGGCTGGGGCCGTCAATATCGTTAGTCAGAGCTTGAAGATGAGGGTTTCTATTTAATTGCTACATGACAATGCCAGTCTCGTTTCCTAAACTAGTAGAGATGACTAGGTATGAACTCTTTCAGTTTAGGTAGGATTATCGCATGAGGAATACA
>CAZYOE010000021.1:39047-42582 GCA_964648725.1 uncultured Pseudobdellovibrionaceae bacterium
CATTGCTAGTGGTGGCTTTTGTGGCAAATAGCTTAGGATTCAAGATCTTTGCAGGGGAACAACCGCTTTGTTCAGTTATAACAGATACTGTTTGCGCTCAATTGTGGAATTCTGAGCACCAGGGAAACATGAAAACTCCCGATGGAGAAATCATTCTCGGTAAATCGAAAAAAACTAACTTAGTGGGATTATCTACTCTTGAAGATAAATGGGCCTTGATTAGAGCTGAAGACCGACTGCCAAGAGATTTGCGTCAGCAATCAAATCCGCTGATAAAAAAGTTAAGGAAGATTTTGCGCGATGAAACTGAGACTATTCAGTGGGTCCGACGCTATAATCGTTGGGACCTGGAATGGACTCACCTAATCACTGACATTGCCCAAGCTCGAGCGATGGCCAAGTCACCCTTGCTCAAAAAGATGCGGCTCTCTGAAAGGACTCAGAAAGAGGAAAGTCTTATCAATCGAGAATACTACAAACTCTTGGACGAGGTTACCATTGCCAAATATGCCAAGCACGAGAACTGGAGGCGGGTCGAGCGTCTCTTTGAAGAAATTCGCAGTTTCTTGATAGAGGAGATTGCGAGCTTTCCATATTCCGACGATTTTAAACAATTTTTAGTGAAGCGGGTGAAAACGGTGGAGTTGACTTTACCGCTTTTGGATCTCGATGTTTTTGATGGTCGGAAGGATTGTTCCGAGTCAGCGGTCAATGCTTACTATCAACAAAACTACAATAAATTCACGGTATGCACAGGGTTATTTAACAGTCTCAAGTCAGAATCTTCTCTTTACATTATCCTGGCCCATGAACTTTCGCATAGTATTGATCCCTCTGCCTACAATATGGCGTGGCTCAAAGAAAACGGAGTCCGTTCTAAGGCCGTAATGCCCTTGATTGGTATTCAGGGGCAGCCACTCAAATGCAGTGAGTGGGAAAAAATTGTTTCGCAAGTGGACTCGGCGAAGATTGAAAAGGTCATGAGGGCGAAACCCTATGATAATCTGGCGAAGTGCCTTGACAATGATTTGCCACTCAAGAAGCCTTTTGATCCCAATGAGATTGCTCGGCAGGTGGATGAAGACCTGGTGGAAATTCTTAATTATTTAGCTAATCGCAATTTGTTTAGTTATATGGTGATCCCTAACTATCAAGAGTTTGGTAAGCAAAAGAAGAATCCCTATTATTTGGGGCCAGAGGTTTTTGTTTCAGAGTTTACGGGAAAGGGGTATGCGGCAAGCAAAGTAGGAATGCGCAACAAACCGGTGAGTCCGGAATTATTTTATCAAGTTGTACAATGTGAAGTGGAAAAACAAAAAACTGACATTCCCTTTGAAAGGTTCTTTACGAGTGATGGCTTCTCAGGCAAAGAACAAGTGTTGAAGAACTCGATAGAACAAACAAAATCTATTATCTCTAAACTCTATGAAGAATCTTATTTTGCTTGCGGGCAGTTTTGTTCCACGTTTATTCGCAAGGGAATGGCTCGTAATGTTGATGAAAAGTTTGCGGATTGGATGTCCTTTCGAATTTTCTCCCGGTTTTTGAAATCACAAAAGAGTCTTGAGGAAAAACGATTAGCCTCGGCGTTGGCCTTGGCAAATCTTTGTGATCACCCAAGTGTGCGCCAGGAAGCCGGGGAGTTGTTGAATATCGAAAAAGGGTATTCTATCGAATCCCATCCTGAGAATCGGGCTCGCCGAATTGGACTCTATAGTCGTGAAATCTCGGAACTCTTGGAGTGTATTCCTGAGACCCAAGAAAAATGGGGTTCCTGCCCTGTAAATTGACACTAGGTTTGGAGAGCCTTCTGAGCTGGTATTGCTAGATGAGCCGACTTGCTAGCTTTCTGAAGGAACATAACCACAGTGAACTCAAAATTAAATCTGGCAAAATCAGGCTGTTTGGTATTTCTGATTATGCGAATTTAGGAGCAAACTCTAATTATAAGAAAGGAGTATTTGCTTTTCAGTTTAACATCGTAACTGAAAATGGCGATAATTATGCGATGGATACTGCGTTTGTGCATAAAAATATTCTGGACGGACAATTCAGCGCCACACTCAAATAGAGACGTAAAGAGTCGGGCTCTGCCTCCCTCCACCGCACTATTTTAAATACAAATTACTGAGGCTGTTTTTCATTCTCGAAGTTGCTCATCGCGCATAGAATTTTTAAATTAGTAGAATAGTTCGATATTTTTTTTCGTTAAGTGGAGTTAATGGGATTGTGCGCCAGTCAGTGGCTTAGGATAACTTAACTTCCAAACATTATTGCAAGAGAAAAGGTTTCCTCTTGAATTGATGTTGCTTACTCAATTTTTGGTTGGTCAGTATGAAGGGCAGCCTTCGCCTTGAACCTAAAACTATGGCGTCGATTTTGTCTTGTAAACTAAAGCAGGGGTAAATAAAAAAGTGTTTTGCTTCATGGTTCTGATCTTGCTGATCAGTCCGTCAAAGGAATCAACTCCCCTGGTTTTTTCGACCAAACATTTAGCGCGTATCTTCTCTGTGGAAAATTAGATTACGGATTTGTCAGAACCTATTATCGAAGATGTGGATCAAGTGAACTGACGGCACTTTCATGCAAGCGGTGAGGCTTTTGCCCATCTTGCCAAGGCAAGAGAATGATTGTTTTCTAGGTGAGTTGTCTTTAGCCAAATCCACTTAATGTTACATAAACGTTGTTTGGCAAAGAAATTCATGAGAACTATTTTTATTTAAATTGATTTTGAAACCGAGGTTTAAAATCTAAAGCCGATTCGAGAGCTATTCGATCTGGAATCCAATAGACATTTCGGCTCACGCCCGAGGCATCATTGAAGGGGATGATTCGCCCTGGATAAGTTTTGGCTAGATGTTCAAGTTTATCGCGAAAGGGACCACGAATTCCGGAATCATCTTCGACATTTTTCTTCAGAATCGCTTCTGATACACCAAGATTAAGAAGTCGGTTCATCTCTATCGCTGCATTAAGTACAGCCTCCCGAGTTCGAAAGGTCGGGTCAATGGTGCTGCGACGTTCATTCATTGGATCTATAAATTCACCTTCTAGTTTTCGGAAAATATAGGCAAGCATGGTTCCACTGGCGCGATAGGAATAAGCCACCGTGGTAAGATCTGGGCTGACGTTTTCGTAAACAAACCTAGCGCGATCTGCAGGGGATCGCGCTAACGTTTCTGCGAGAATTTGTTGATCGAGGGGGAGACCATCTTCATGGGAAGATTCAAAGAGCAAAAAAGAGATCAATTGTTTGAGTTTCAAGGATTGAGGTGTATCCCCAGGGCTCTTTGATACGAGGGGGATCACATTTTGCTGAACAAAAGTGTTTGCCATCGTTGCGTATTCGGTGACAGTCATCTTCAGTTCTTGCGCCCTTAAGATGAGACTTTGTCGCAATCGCCGGTTGTGGTTAAAATCATGGAACCAAAATTCAAGTGGAGTTTGTATATAAGAATCTGCAAAAGACGGTGTTACCGTAATTCCTACAAATCCAATATTTAAGCCATTGATTTTTAGAAAGTCTTTAATATTC
>CAZYOE010000022.1:0-5750 GCA_964648725.1 uncultured Pseudobdellovibrionaceae bacterium
AATAATTTTTTTGATTTAAATTTTAGGGCTATTTACCGAACAGACCCTAAATAGTTCAAACCAAACTAACAATTATCAGGAATCTCGAATCCTAAATATTGTCGTTCTCTCTGGCGAAGGAGATCCCTTTGGACTCGTGGTGGATGAAATCCGTGATACTGCCGATATTGTTGTTAAACCCCTACCCCAGTTTTTGAAACGATTGAATGTTTATTCTGGCGCCACGATCATGGGTGATGGGACTGTATCATTGATTCTCGATGTCGTCGGAGTTGCCGAGAAGGCTAATATTCAAATTGGTTCAAGCAAAAAACAAGAAATCGACGCCCTTGCCTTAGCTGCGGCAAAGAATAGCCTGCAGGATAATCAAGAATTCCTTTTCTTTGAACTCAATGGCCATGGACGTTACTGCCTGCCTCTCGTTCTAGTTCAACGCCTTGAAGAGTTTTCGCGCAATCAAATTGAAACTTCGGGAAAAGAGAGAATTGTTAAGTATCGAAACTCAATCCTTCCTCTTATCAGTCTGAATAGTTTTCTCAAAACTAAGCTTGACGAGGAAAAATCTGCTTCCGAAAAGATTTCCGTTATTGTTGTTTCCAAGAGACGACGACTCTTTGGGATAGAAGTAAATCAAATATTCGATGTCATTAGTTTAGTCTCTGAAATTGAAGTTCCTCTGCAAGAAACCATGGGTGTACTCGGCAATATTATCTCTGGTGACAACATAGCTACCGTCGTCGATGTACTGAGCATCATAGAATCAGTGATTGGAGGCGACGGCACTAGAGATGTTGCACACAGTTCCAAAGCACACCAAAGCTTTAAGGCAAAAAAACAACTCCGAGTACTCTTTGCGGAAGATACTCCTTTCTTTGCGAAACACGTTCAAAAAATTCTTAACTCTCTAGACATTGAAGTCGTGCATGCCTTTGATGGAGAGGCAGCTATAAATATTCTAAAGAGTTCTGGCCCGGACAGTTTTGATTTAATTTTGTCAGACATTGAGATGCCCAATATGAATGGTTTCCAATTTGCTGAAAACGTGCGTAAAGATCATCAATGGAATAAGATTCCAATGATTGCTTTAACAACAAGCTTCAGAGAAGCCGATGTTAAAAAAGGTCTCGAATGCGGATTCAACCAATATCTTGAAAAGCTAAAGGCTGACCAGCTTGTTGATGCCATTAAAAACCAACTCGGAGGTATAGTAGCGTGAGCACGAGACAATTTTCTACCTTTTTTGTTTCCGACCGACTCTATGGAATTGATGTAATGAGCGTTCAGGAAATTACCAAGATGATGAATGCGACCAAGGTCCCGCTCGCTCCCACTTTTGTACATGGGCTCATTAATCTACGCGGGCAAATTGCAACAGCAGTTGGTTTACGTGAACTGTTTGATCTCCGAGACAGTACTCGCTCGGCGGAGCCGATGAATGTCGTATGTAAGGGGGAAGGGATGTTACTTTCACTTTTGGTTGATCAAATTGGCGATGTCATCGAGGTGGATGATTCGAACTTCGAAACTACCCCAGAGACTATCACCCCAAGCGTGGGAAGGTTTATGCAGGGAGTGTACAAAATTCCAGGCAGTCTCTTAAGTATCATTGAAGTTAAAAAAATAGTTGATGTTTTAAATAAATAAAACCATGGAGGATTTTATGTTAGAATCAGTTAAGTTAAATGCGGCATCGCACCCATTCAGTTCAATTGAGGAAGTGATGAACTTGATCGACACGCTTCCCTACAACGTAATGTATTGTGATTTAACATTCGTTATTCGTTATATGAATCAAAGAAGCTTTGAAACTTTCAAAACTCTAAGAAAAGTACTCCCGGTTGAACCGGAACGAGTTTTAGGCTCAAACATCGATATTTTTCATCGCAATCCCGATAACATTCGCCGTATCCTCAGCAGTGAAATGAACTTGCCTCACCATGCCATTATTCAACTTGGCTACGAAAAACTCGACCTAAACGTTGTGGCCATAAAGAATGAAATGGGTGATTACATTGGCGATATGGTGACCTGGGAAGTTGTCACTGAAAAACTAAAGATCGAAAATGAATTAGCGAGAATTATGTCGATGATGGAGAATGCACCCATTAACGTAATGGCCGCAGATCTTGACTGTAAGCTAGTTTATCTCAATCCAAAAAGTCGCTCAACTCTCAAATACCTGGAAAAGTACCTGGCAAAAACGGTCGACAAACTCCTTGGTGACTCGATTGATATTTTCCACAAAAATCCAGAACAACAACGCCGAATTATTGGTGACGAACGAAACCTTCCTCACCAAGCACAAATCCGCTTAGGCCCTGAAACTTTATTTTTAAATGTTACCGCTATGCTCGATAAAGATAATAAGTATGTAGGCCCAATGGTCACGTGGGAAATCATCACAGATAAAATCAACCTGATGCAATCTCTCGAAGAAACCTCAAATCAATTGGCGGCGGCTGCCGATGAGCTAAGTGCGACTGCTAGACAACTCACAAGCAATGCCACGATGACATCGGATCAGAGCACTGCAGCGGCTACAAATACCCAAACTGTTTCTAACGGTGTTCAAGTTGTTGCAACTAATACAGAAGAACTCGTCGCCTCAATTAAAGAAATCGCGCGCAATACTTCTGAAGCGGCTAATATTTCCAAAGATACCATGAAGAGAACTCAAGACACCAACGTGACTATTACTCAACTTGGCGCGAGTTCTCAAGAAATTGGAAACGTCATTAAAGTTATCAGCTCTATCGCCCAGCAAACTAACCTCCTGGCACTTAACGCGACCATTGAAGCCGCTCGTGCCGGTGATGCTGGTAAGGGGTTTGCGGTAGTTGCCAACGAAGTTAAAGAACTTGCAAAACAAACCGCAAAAGCTACCGAAGATATCACAAACAGAATCAATGCCATCCAGGGGGATACCAAAGATGCAGTTTCTGCTATCAACGGAATTTCTCATGTGATCGAAAAACTCAATGGGATTTCTGTAGCTATCGCGGCTGCCGTTGAGGAGCAAACCGCAACTGCGAATGAAGTGGCACGAGTTGTAAAAGAATCCAATCGAGGTGTTGAAGGCATTGCCGAGATTGTTAAGAATGTAAATGCGGCTGCAAAACAAAGTACGAGCGGAGCGGGCCAAACTTTAGAAGCTGCCCGTAGCCTCTCACAACTGGCAGAGCGACTAAAGGACCTTGTTAAGAGTGTTAAAATTTAATGAACTAATTGTCTGAAGGCAGAACTTGGTTCTGTCTTCAGGAAGAGATGGCTATGAAAATATTGGTAGTGGATGACTCTGTCGTCTTCCGAACGCAAATTACCACGGCATTAAGCTCAGTCTCCGGTCTTGAAATCGCAGGTACGGCCTCCAATGGTCGAATTGCCATTCAACGCCTTGCTCAAATTCCTGTAGATCTGATAACTCTTGATATGGAGATGCCTGAAATGGACGGCATGGAAACCCTCAAGGCCGTAAGGGCTACCAATAGAAAAGTCAAAATCATAGTCTTCTCCTCTCAAACTCTGAGAGGTGCTGAAAAAGCTCTCGAAGCTCTTAGAGAAGGCGCAGATGATGTTATCGCAAAACCATCAGGTGATAGCCTTAACTTTGAATCCGCGCTCGAGGCTGTAAAAACAGTTCTCTTACCGAAGGTAATGCAATTCAATGACCAACGATTAGTTTCGTTTAGAGATAATGTTGTATTACGGCCAACAGCCGACTCTATTCCAGTTTCAAGAGCCATATCTCAGTCGCCATCCCATTACCATCGAAGGCCAATACAATCTCAGTTTCCGAAAGTTCTCGTTATTGCCAGCTCCACTGGAGGGCCAACCGCCCTGGAAACAATATTTTCAAAACTCCGAGGCCCTTTTAAAATTCCGATTCTTATCGCACAGCACATGCCTCCGGTCTTCACCCAAATTCTTGCCAAGAGACTCGGCGAAAACACAGGCGTCCCCGCCAAGGAAGCTGTGCACAATGAGCCCATATTATCAAATAATATTTATGTAGCTCCCGGCGATTTTCATTTGAGAATCGATATAGTGAATGGCCATATCGTGACGAAACTTTCGAAGGACGAGCAGAGAAACTCTGTAAGACCTGCTGCTGACTATCTGTTTGAAACGGCCGCCAAGGTCTATGGCAAGAACTGTTTAGGATTAGTACTTACCGGTATGGGTGAAGATGGCTGCGATGGTGCCATAGCCATCAAAGAATCTCAAGGTGGAGTTCTAATACAAAATCGAGAAAGCTGCACGGTATTCGGTATGCCAGGGGCCGTCTTGGAATCAGGTGCTTATGATGAAATCGGTGATTTGGCCTTTATTGCCGAGCAATTAGATGTAATTTTGAAAAGCTAGTTAATTTTTGTAAGTTTGAGGAGATTTGGAAATGAAATACTTTGGTGAATATCTGGTCGAAAAAAAGATTGTGAGTCCTGATAGTCTTGTTCAAGCAGTCTTGCAACAGACTCAGAGCCAGCCTCTTGCTGCTCAAATAGCTTTTGAAAAAAAACTTTTTTCAGCTGATGAAATGATCAAGATTTTCAGCTTTCAGCAAGAGCATCAACTTGATTTCTTTGCTGCCGGTCACGCAACGGGTCTTCTCACGACTGACAAGAAACAAAGTATTGAACAGGAGCTTCAGCAACATCACCTCCCCTTGGCAGGATTACTCATTAAAAGCGGATCAGTGGGAGCGAAAGATATGGTTCATGCTTTAGATGAGTTTTTGTCTACCGCTAAGGTTCCCTCCGTTCCCAGCACTGCAAATTTGAAGACTGGA
This sequence comes from uncultured Pseudobdellovibrionaceae bacterium, assembly GCA_964648725.1. GTDB lineage: Bacteria > Bdellovibrionota > Bdellovibrionia > Bdellovibrionales > Bdellovibrionaceae > CAUJGP01. The sequence continues at coordinate 4,787 of CAZYOE010000022.1, forward strand.
ACAACAAGTGGCCATGGACTGCCCTCATTTACTTTTCAGAAAATAGATCCAACATTTAGCTCGGAGCTACAAGGTGCATTGTCACAGAGTAAAATCACTGAAGTTGTTAATGTGCTCCATTTGGTGAAACAAAACGCCAATGTCAAAGAGTTGGTTCAAGAATTTCTTCAAGATGTTTTAAAAAGTATACTTACTTTTAGAGGGCTGGCAAAAGCTGCCCAGGCTCAAGTTTTAGATCACATCTGCTCTTTATTAGAGTCCGCGATAGTAAAGGTACTTAGGGCCGAAACCCCAGATTCAAAATTCATTACCGACACGCTTGTACCAAGCATTGAAAAGGCACTGAACTTTTGTAGTTCCATGAAAGATTCAATTGCAAAGAATCAATCGGAGAAAATGTTTTGGGAACAGGATATGAATCAGGAAGAATACAAAGCTTTTGCAAAAAACTTGACAGAACATGAGGTAAAATAGATATGGGATTAAAAATTCTTTGCATTGATGATTCTAAGTCTGTTCATGCATTTCTGAAGCAGTGCTTAACGGATGTGTCCCAAACAGTTGACTCCGCTTATGACGGCGATGAAGCACTTAATATTTTCAAATCAGGTAGAACAGATTTTGATGTTATTTTTCTAGACTGGGAAATGCCAAAAAAAACTGGACCCGAAACTTTTGAAGAAATCAAGAAAATGGGCATCACCATTCCGGTGATCATGCTCACTTCCAAAAATTCGTCAGATAACATAGGGCAGATGCTTTCGGCGGGTGTTTCTGAGTATATTATGAAACCGTTTACCAAAGAGATCTTAGTTGAAAAAATGCAAACCGTACTAGGGTAGGAATATTTGTGACGGACAGCTTGATACTTAAATTTTTTGCCGATTACATCGAAAGTCAGTTGGGAATAGTTTATACTGATACCAACTACTTTCAGCTTGATCATCGACTGCAGGATATATCT
>CAZYOE010000022.1:5760-42528 GCA_964648725.1 uncultured Pseudobdellovibrionaceae bacterium
CTAAAGCAAAAGTTTCAATTAATGGTACCTTTAAGGGCTTGCTCCTTGATATGGCTACTAATAACGAAACAAGCTTCTATCGCGATGCTCATGTTTTTAAAGCGCTTGGAAAATTCATCATTCCTGATCTAGTAAACAAATTCAGTTATCTGCGCCATATTAACATTTGGAGTGCTGCTGCTAGTTCCGGCCAAGAGGTCTATACCATAGCGATGGAACTCGAGGGGCTAAGAAAGTCAAACCCAACAATCCCCGACTATTCCCTTTTTGCCAGCGACGTCTCAGACACTATTTTACGAAGAGCCCAGGATGGGATTTACTCGCAACTCGAGGTTCAAAGAGGACTTCCTGCTAAAAGTTTAATTGAACATTTTGAACAGGTGAACGGCAATGAATGGCAGGTAAAGGCTCATTTACGTAAGCACATCACCTTTACGAAACGTAATTTATTAGAACCATGGGGACCAATTGGGCCTTTTGAAGTTGTCTATTGTCGAAATGTTCTGATTTATCAAAATGTTGAAAATAAGAAAAAAGTAGTTCAGCAACTTCTGAATGTGATTCGCCCGGGTGGCTATCTGATCCTCGGAGCGGCAGAGAGTATGTTTGGAATCACAGAAGCTTTTGAACAAGTGACAGATGACAAAACTATAGTTTACAAAAAAAGAGTATAAGAAAGGAATCTTATATGAATAGAGATACCGTAATGTTCAATGATCTCGTTGAGATGTCGAGTCAAGAGCTTCTCAGTGTTACTAATCACTCATCAAAAGTGATTTCCGACCAAATTACGCAGATCAGGTCTAGCCTTGATGATTTCAATCAGCTTACTGAGAGTTTTGATAGCATTCACCTTCACATCGGCACGATCAATTCCGAAGTTAATACCATTGCCAGAGATGCCTCCGAAAATGCTGGTACCATTCAAAAAGTTAACTTTGAAATGGGAAGTCTGGTTAACGAATTTAATGCCATCAACGGACTTATAAAAACGATCAACTCCATTGCCGATCAAACAAATCTCCTTGCGCTTAATGCCACCATCGAGGCCGCACGTGCCGGCGAACATGGAAAAGGCTTTGCCGTCGTTGCCAATGAAGTCAAAGAACTTTCTCGCACAGCCAAGCAAGCCAATGAAAAAATTCAGTATGCAATCACCAACATTGGCGAAACTATCATTAAGCTCTCTGACTTTTTAAAACAAACTCAAGTTCGAATTGAGACCTCGAGTCAATACGTTCAGCAAACAACGTCCAGCGTAGCAGCTATTAGTCACGACAACTCATTCCTTCAGCAAAAGATTGCACAAACTCAGGCTCTCTTTGAGGGGCTGGGTGAGGTTTCGCAAGTTTTAGATCTTGAGCTCAATCAGCTATCCACGATTGGAAGCACCTATCGCTTTTTGTCGGTTCTAATGAGAGCTAAAGGTCTGTTCGCAGGACATGAAGATCCTGTTGAACGCTTTGATATTGCCACCAAAGACTTACCAGAAAAATTTCCGAAAAGATTCAGAACGATTGAGGAAGAATACCGCCTTACTGCCAATGATATTTTGATTTCCTCAACCGATCTCAAAGGAAAAATCACTTTCGCCAATGATAAGTTTTATGAAATCGCTGAGTTTGAGCCCGGTTCCCTGATGGGGCAACCTCACAATATTATCCGTCACCCTGATATGCCTAAAGGTGGTTTTGCGGATTTGTGGACCACCATTCAAGCCGGAGATCTCTGGCATGGAGTAGTGCTCAATCGGGGCGCCAAAGGGCGCATCTACTGGGTGCGTGCGACGGTTTTTCCCTGTTTTGAGAATAAAAAAATCATAGGATATCTTAGTGTGCGCTCAGCACCAACAACGAGCGAAATTGAACGGGCAAAAAGAGTTTACCGTAAAATTTCATAAAGGGAGGCTTCCCCGCTGTGAAGGGGTGCCTCGGGCGACGCAGCCAACGATGGGCTATGTACTAAATGGAAGTGATACTGGCTTTAAAAAAACTGATGGCATCAGGATCATCCCATTTAATGGAGCCAATGACTTTTCGTAATAACTTTTGATCTTTTTGAAAGATAAAGCTCTCCGGAAGTTTCTGCACTTGATATTTCATTGAAATCTCATGATCAGGATCCCAAACAATGTGCAAATTAGGAAGTTTATCGGTCAGATTCAAACTCTTAAAGAAAACATTGATGTCTTCTTTAGTGTAGTCCGAACTCACAGCCACCATCACAACCTTATCCGGAAATTGCTTTAACAATGAAATCATGGATGGAAATTCTTCGACGCAGGGGCCACACCAAGAAGCCCAAAAACTTAAAATGACAATCTTGCCTTCGAACTGCGAAAGTTTAATGGATTGATCTCCAAGATCTTTCGCTAGAAAATCAACAATTCCTTTTTTCTCCAATTCATCAATAAAACTATGCTGGTTTCGAGTGGTACCCATCCAATCAGGCAAACGATCAATGATCACCCAGACAGAGATACCCCCCAAGAGAAGAACCAATAAGGCTAACGGCAAATAATACTTTTTCATATTTTCCTTTTCTAATTGAGAATCTCGATTTTTAGATCCAAAGAGATTTTAAGCCCCTCTCTTTTGCAACCACCTTAGCATCATCATAACCAGCATCAATGTGTCGGAACAAGCCCATTCCTGGATCAGCCGTAAGCACGCGTTCTAATCTCCTTGCGGCTGCTTCAGTTCCATCCGCAACAATCACTTGTCCTGCATGCTGACTGTAGCCCATTCCCACTCCACCACCATGATGCAAACTCACCCAAGTAGAGCCGCAAGATGTATTCACCATGGCATTTAGCAGAGGCCAGTCTGACACAGCATCTGAGCCATCCTTCATCGCTTCGGTTTCACGATTAGGTGAAGCAACACTTCCACAATCAAGATGATCTCGACCAATAACAATTGGAGCTTTAACTTTACCTTCAGCTACTAGCCGGTTAAAAAGCAATCCTGCCTGTGCGCGCTCTCCATACTCCAGCCAACAAATTCGGGCTGGTAGGCCTTGAAACGCAATTCTGGATTGGGCCATGTCAATCCACTGTAATAAATGTTTTTTGTGGGGAAAAAGTGCCTTGATCGCTTCGTCGGTTACACGAATGTCTTCGGGGTCTCCTGAAAGCGCGACCCAACGAAATGGCCCACTACCGCGGCAAAAAAGTGGACGAATATAAGCTGGTACGAAGCCTTTGAAGTTAAATGCATCTGAAACACCTGCCGCCTGGGCTTCCGCGCGGATATTATTTCCGTAATCAAAAGTAATCGCCCCCCGCTTCTGCATTTCCAGCATCCCGCGAACGTGTTTGGCAATACTCTTCGACACCGCATCGAGATAGACCTTTTTATTTGATTCACGAAATCCTTTTGCTGATTCAACGGAATACCCCTCTGGAATATAACCATTCAAGGGATCATGGGCAGAAGTTTGATCCGTTAGAAGATCAGGCAAGAAACCCTTATCAATAAGCTGATGAATCACAGTCGCCATATTACCCTGGAGGGCAATTGATTTAGCCTCGCCCCGGTTCTGATAGTACCGAGCTCGTTGAATCGCTTCATCAATGGATGGACTCACTTCATCCACATATTTTGTTTGCAAGCGTTTTTCAATTCGAGTCGGGTCAACTTCAACCGCCAACACCACAGCCCCCGCAAACACGCCTGCGAGAGGTTGAGCACCACCCATTCCGCCTAACCCTGCGGTGAGAATAATCTTTCCTTTAAGAGATCCACTAAAATGCTGTCTTCCTGCTTCGGCAAATGTTTCGTACGTTCCTTGAATAATTCCCTGTGTTCCAATGTAAATCCAAGAACCCGCAGTCATTTGACCGAACATCATCAGGCCTTTTCGGTCTAGCTCATGAAAATGCTCCCAAGTAGCCCACTTAGGAACTAAATTTGAATTCGCAATCAACACTCGCGGAGCATCCGTATGTGTGCGAACGATTCCAATGGGTTTTCCGGATTGCACCAAAAGTGTTTCTTCATCGCCCAGAGTTTTAAGAGCTAAAAGTATTTTATCAAAACACTCCCAGTTACGAGCTGCTTTTCCAATACCGCCATAAACAATAAGGTCTTCAGGTTTTTCTGCCACTTCAGGATCAAGATTGTTTTGAATCATTCTGAAAGCTGCCTCTTGCAACCAACCCCGACAATTCAGTGTGCTTCCTCGTGGTGCGCGAATAACTCGTTTTTCCATTTTAAATTCCCCCATTTTATTCTGCAGGCCTAGATTTTCTTAGCAGATTCAAACTACACCGTCAGAGTCCCAATACTTTTTTCAACTACAGCCAAAAGCGTTCCGTCCTCAATCAAGGCTCGCAACTTTTCTATATCGTCACTGAACATTCGATCTCCTTTCGCAAAAGAGACCTGCTCCCGGATCTTCTGATAGGCCGCGAGTACTCCGGCTGTGGGATGCAAGGGTTCCAAAAAGCCCAATCCTTGACTAGAGCCCAAGAGTTCCATCGCTAAAATATTTTTCACATTATCAAGAACCCGAGCAAACTTTCGTGCGGCAATAGTGCCCATTGATACATGGTCTTCTTTGTCACTCGAAGTTGGAATACTGTCAACGGAGGCTGGGTGACAAAGACCCTTATTTTCACTCACAAGGCTGGCCGCCGCGACATGCACTATCATCAATCCACTCTGCAAACCACCTTCCGTGGCCAAAAAAGCCGGAAGTTCACTGAAGGTCGGATCAATTAGCTTTGCCAAACGGCGCTCGCTGATATTACCCAAATTGGCCATGGCTATTGCTGCAAAATCCATTTCAAGAGCGACAGGCTCGCCATGAAAGTTTCCACAACTAAGAACTTTTTGTTCATCCGCAAATACTAAGGGATTGTCAGTGCTTGAATTGGCCTCACGTTCAAGGACCTTTAACGATCTTTCAATGACATCTTTAACTGCGCCATGAACCGCAGGCACACATCGAAGGGAATAGGCATCTTGAACTCGATTGCAGTGAATGTGAGTTTCTGAAATCGGAGAAGATGTTCCTAAAATTCTAAGAACGTTCTTGGCTGTTTTTGCTTCGCCAGGATGAGGGCGAGTTGGGGCAATCAGCGGATCAAATGGCTTGCGGGACCCTCGAGTCGCTTCGAGGGTCATTGCCGCTGCTAAATCAAACAGCTTTATAACCGATTGTGCATCATGAAGAGTTAAAAGCCCTAATGCCGTCATGACTTGGCAACCATTTATTAATGACAATCCTTCTTTGGCTTTCAAGGTTAAAGGTTCAATATTCAAAGATTTAAAAACACTGGAGGTAGGTTGTTTTGTTCCGTTGCTGGCCAACACATAACCCTCACCCATCAATGACAGCGCCAAGTGCGAAAGCGGTGCTAAATCCCCACTGGCCCCAACGGAACCCTGCTCAGGTATCCAAGGGATCACATCCTTATCCAAAAGTTCTATAAGCTTCTCAACCAAAATTGGGCGAACACCACTTTGCCCTCGGGCCAAAGTGTTTGCACGTAAAAGCATAAGGGCTCTTACTACTGGAGCAGAGAAGGGTTGACCTATACCTGCGCAATGAGAGCGAATCAGATTTCTTTGAAGGTCTTCAATTTGGTTATCATCAATTCGGACCTGACTGAAAGCTCCGAATCCCGTGTTGACTCCATACATTGTTTCGCCACGCGAGATACACCCTTCGATGTATTCTCTTGATGCGAGCATGGCTTTACGCCCAGTCTCCGCAAATTGAACTTTCGCCTTAAGGTAAGCCACCTTCACTACGTCATTTGCACTTAAATTACTTCCATCAATAACAACCACAAAAACCTCGCCGAGCAGATTCCGCTCTCTAAGCTAACCTTTGATTCTGTTTCAAAAATTCAATTGTCTTCCGATAATCGTTTTTAAAAATATAGCTTCCTGCCACCAATACATCGACCTCTTTACATAAACCAACAGTTTTATCATTCACTCCGCCATCAACTTCCATCAGGATGTGCGAATACTGCTGGTCAATTTTCTCCCGCAGCCATTTTATCTTAGGCAATTGATCTTCCATAAATGATTGCCCACCAAATCCAGGCTCAACGGTCATCACTAAAATAACATCCACTAAGTCCCAATAGGGTTCAATGGCTTCAATAGCGGTTCTAGGTCGGAGGGTTATCCCACTTTTGCGTCCGGCAGCGCGAATGCGCTTGAGGCACTCTTCGACTTTCTGTGTGGATTCCACATGAATTGTGATTAAATCACTTCCTGCATCAATAAAATCCTCAAGATATTTTTCAGGATCATCAATCATCAAGTGCACATCCAAAAAAGCCTTAGTGGATTTTCGGAGTGATTTAACCACCGGAGCACCAATAGTAATATTATTTACAAAATGACCGTCCATCACGTCCACATGAATCCAATCGGCGCCAGCCATCATCACCGCATCGACCTCTTGACCGAGTTTGGCAAAGTCCGCTGAAAGTATGCTTGGAGCCACTAACTTCTTGCGCAATTTCTCTTTAGACATTTTGGTTTCCTTCAAAAACATCGCCGACTTTAAGGCTGTAGCCCTTTAAAAAGTCGGCAGTCGACAATCGATTTCTAGATTCAGGCTGAAGTTCTAAAAGAGCCAATGCCCCTTCTCCAGCCCTAACCCATAGGTCATTGCCTTCAGCTTTTAAAACTGTTCCTGGCTTTGTATTGAGCCAGCGGGACTCCAGCGAATCCTGCTCTAACTTTCGAATTTTGTGAATTTTAACTTTCTTTTTGTCCAGGTAGGACCAAGTTCCCGGTCCCATTACAAAGGCTCTTACCTTTTGAGAAATCTGAGCGGCCGTTTGTGACCACTGAATTTCCCCTTCCGATTTTTCAATTTTTTTTGCGTAAGTGACCTGTGATTCATCTTGAGCTTCACCAGCCAAATTACCACGAACATAGTCCATCAATTCAACATGTAATAAATTGGCGCCTTCCAATGCCATCTGCTCATAGAGCATTTGCGCGTCTGTCTCTTCGGATACTGTAATCTTACGAACACCTAGAACATCGCCGGCATCTAGCTTCTTCACCACTTTCTGCAAGGCAACTCCTGTTTCCTTATCGCCGAACTCAATGGAGCGTTGAATAGGGGCCGCGCCACGCCATCGCGGTAAAAGGCTGCCGTGAACATTCACCGCACCTAAAGGAAACAGTTTTAAAAAGTTCGCACTCAGAAGCTGACCAAAGGCCACAACCACTGCCACCTCAGCCCCCCATATTTCCAATTGTTGCAACATGGAGTCGGTATTAACAGATTCCGGCGAAATCACGCGCAAACCATGGGCTAAACAATAACTCTTTACGGCACTCGGTTGCAGCTGCATTTTGCGACCTGCGGGTCGGTCTGGCTGAGTAACTACTCCCACCACATCAAAATGTTGGTCTTCCACAAGACCTTTAAGACAGGTTACGGCAAAATCCGGGGTTCCTAAAAAAACGACTCGTACTTTACTCACAAATCACACTTCCACTTTAGATTTAGTTTTAGATTTCTCCCGCTCTTTTTTGACAGGGTATCCGATTTTTTTAATTTTGTTTTTGATCTTATTGGACTTTACAAAACTCAGCCGATCAATAAACAATTTTCCTTCAAGGTGATCCATTTCGTGTTGAATACAAATTGCCAACAATCCATCGGTTTCAACTGTGATCTTTTTGCCGTCCCGATCCAAGGCCTCCACCTGAACCCAGTTAAAACGTTGCACTTCCTCATAATATCCTGGCACGCTCAGACAACCTTCATCATAGGTCGTTTTGCCTTCACCTTTCACAATCACTGGATTAATTAAGACAAGAGGAAACTTCACCCTTTGTTCGAGTTCAGTTAATTCCTGGTCTTCTTCATCCGGCTCCGGGGGACGGCGAATATCGATCACCAGTAGACGAACTAATTGATTTACTTGAGGGGCCGCCAAACCAATTCCCTTGGCATGATGCATGGTTTCGAGCATATCATCGACTAGCTTTTGAATTTCCGGAGTCACCTTTTCGATAGTCTTAGAAATCTCGCGCAAGCGAGGGTCGGGATAGGTCAAAATAGGTAATTTAGCCATTGCATCTCCTTAAACAAGACAGCTCTAATTTAAAGCAATGATGTATTCGATTTTCCATCAGACCTCAACCTTGGAGTGAAAAGTAAAGGAAAGAAGTTCAGAAAATTAATTGAATGGAGAAAGCGTCCCTTTACTTCTTAGTTTTAGTCACCAGCACTAAACCCACCAAAGTCATTAAGACATTGGGACCCCAGGCCGCTAGGACCGGAGGCAGATTTCCATGGTGCCCCAAAGTGAGGGAGGAATTCTTTAAAGTCCAATAAATTACAACCATTAACAGGCAAAAACCAATATTCAACATCATTCCACCACCCCTGTTTGAACCAACGCTGAAGGGGATGCCCAAAAGTACCATCACAAAAGCGGCAATCAATGACGCAAACTTATCGTGATAAACAACCTCTAATGAAACCGTATCGAGCCCCGCTTCCTTATTTTTTTGAATGTACCGTCTTAAATCCTTAAGGCTCAGCACATCCACAGAATTAAAAGAAGATTGTATGTCGCCTAACTCTTCATCAATGGCGATAATTTTTTCGTCGAAATCCTGGGTTAACGGAAAACTGGTGGCTTCGGTGAAAAGTGTAATAGAGCCCTTTAATAATTTCCACTTACGCCCCAACAACTCTACTCGTGATGCGGTAATCATTTGGGCCAAATCCCAGTTCTCGCTGAACTGATAAAGTGTCAAGCCCTCCGCCATCGCTCTTTGGCGATTAATGGTCTTAATATTAAAAATCGTGTTTTTAGAACGATACCAAATTCGATCTGTTTTTACAGTTGAGTACTGAGCCGGCCTCTTTTTGATTTCATGGTAGTATGTGTAGTTTTTCAGCTGAACAAACCGAGGTAAGAGCTGGTCGGCAGCAGTAAAAAATAAACCACTAAGGATGCCAACCGCCAAAAAGATCGGAAAACAAATCCGCATTAGACTTAAACCACTCGCAAAAAGAGCCAAGAGTTCACTGGAACGGTTGAGCGTGGATAAAGTGAAAAGGACCCCTAAAAGGCATGCCACCGGAACCATTTGATAGATCACTTCAGGTAAATAAAAAAGGTAGTAGTTAAAAAAAGCACTCCCCGCCACATCAGGAAAGCGCATGGTCATGGACATTGCGTCCACCGCCAAAAAGATCGTTATAAACACAACAAGTCCGCCTAAAAAGAAGCCCAAGAATGATTTTAAGATATAACGATCCACAATTGACAGCATCCTTCGAGGGTAAGAATCCGAGGGAGAGCAGTCAAACAAGTTCTTGACTCACACTAAACTAACCGATTTACTGATCTCATGGCATTGCGCGTCTTATTAGCAGATGAAAGTCTCAACATTAAAAAAAATATGCAGATTGCTCTTCAAGACTATGGGGTTGAGATCAAGACTGTTCTGGGTGGAGACGAAGCGTCTACTGCCGCAAAACAATTTAAACCTGACATCATCTTTCTTGATGTTTTATTGGCGAAGATCAACGGCTATGATGCTTGCGCGCAAATTAAAAATCATCCTGATTTGCGCCACATACCGGTTGTTTTAATGTGGAGTAGCTTTATGGAGATTGACGAGGGTAAATTTCGTCAATCTCGCGCTGATGACCGACTTGAAAAGCCTTTTGATAAACAAAGCCTGCGCAAGTTAGTGCAGCACTTTGTTCCCAAAACAAAGACACAAGGCTTAAGTGAGTTTTTAACTTTACCAGAGCTTCGAAACAGTGACTCCGGTGATAATGAAGCCTTTTATAATAAAACTCTCACTCACTTTATTCCCAAAGGGGGAGTCTTGGGCGACCTGAAGATCGATGATGAACCCGATGAATTCAGACCTGGGCCATCACCCTTTCATTCCACAGTTCCAGAGATTTCACCCTTAAGGACTCAAAGTGAAGACGAAGAAGAATGGGTACCAAGACCTCTTCCAGCTTCGCCTATATCCGTGGAAGAAAATTACGAAGTTGAAATTGCTAAGGTTCAACTTCCTCTGGATCCTCCTCCGATTTCAACACCTGAACTTGATACATTACCATTAATGGGACGCCCTCGTCGGGCACCTCCAACGCCTCCTAAATATTCTGGCCCCCCCCCACAGATTCAGTTGGATCATAAACAGTTGGACGAATTGATTAGAGCTGAGCTTCGACCAATTCTTGAAAACGCTATCGCTAAAGCTTTGCCAGAGATTGCCGAACGTGTTATCCGCGAAGAAATAGAACGATTGATGAAAGATACGGAGCAAGAACTTTGATAGCTCATCGTTAATGTGCTCTCTGCCTTTTTTCCAAAAATATGGGGTTCCTATGACTTTGCAAGATTTGATCAAAGCGGCACTAAAAGAAGACATGCCTACTGGAGACGTGACAACAGAATCATTGGCTCTCCTCCCTCGACAAGGTCGCGCCAGACTTATCGCTAAAGAAGACTTAGTTCTTTCTGGAACCGGCCCTTTTGAGCAAGCAATGAATGCTTTAGAACCGCAAGTCCGAGTTCAATGGCACTTTGAAGAAGGTCAGTTGGCCTTAAAGAAACAAATTTTATGTACTATTCATGGCGATTTAATCCAGGTCTTGAAGGCCGAGCGTATTGCCTTGAATTTTTTAGGTCACTTATCTGGAATAGCCACTCTCACTCGATGCTATGTGCAAAAAATTGCACACACAAAAACCCAGATATTGGACACGCGTAAAACGCTCCCTGGTTATCGAGAACTAGAAAAACGCGCGGTTGTTCACGGTGGCGGCCATAATCATCGGTTTAATTTATCAGAAGCTATATTGGTGAAAGACAACCATATTGCCATTATGGGCGGAATTCATGCGGCCGTTGAGCGAATTCAACAGCATACTGAAAAACCAATTGAGGTTGAGGCGCGCACAATACAAGAAGTAAAAGATGCTGTAGCCGTAGGCGTTCATCGTATCCTCCTCGACAATATGAACAACGACATGCTTAAGCAAGCTCTCGAGTTAATCCCAACCTCTATCCAAACAGAAGCCAGCGGTAATATGACTCTAGAACGAGTCGCTTCGGTCGCAGAATTAGGCGTTAATTTTATTAGTGTGGGAGCACTCACCCATTCAGCACCTTCCGCAGATGTGAGCTTAATGTTTGATTGGGATCAAGTATGATCATTGGCCAATGGACCTTTCAGTGGCTCCAATCTAAAAACTTTCCCACACACTATTTTCCGGTTACAACCAGCACAAACCTGATTGCAAAAGAAGGAGCCATGACTGAAAAGGCCCCTCTAGTTTTTTATATCGCCGACGAGCAAACTCAAGGCCGTGGGCAAGGTTCCAACAAATGGCTCAATGCTAGCCCAGGGAGCAACTTGTTAATAACCTGCTCTATGGAAAGCCAGCACGCCCCTCAACCGGAACTTTGCCTGAGCTTCGGGGAACATTTAAAAAAATCCTGTGAAAAGCATTGGTCCTCTCTCCAATGGAGAGTCAAACCACCGAATGATCTCTTCCTTGCCAATAAGAAAGTTGCAGGCATTTTGTTGGAAACTGTCACGCAAGGAAGTCAGCATCGCTTACTCTTCGGATTGGGATTTAATGTTTTAGACTATCCAATTGATCCCGCGTTTGAAGCGACCAGTTTGAAAAACCATTTGGCGACCACCCCTTCGCAAACTCAGTGGAACTTTTTTTTAGACTCTTTATTCACCAATATCCGTGGAGACCTTGGCCTTTCATGAGATCAATCAATGCTTCCCTAAAATCATCCTCTGACCTTATCCGCGAACTAAGTGAGAGGCCCTTACAAACTTGGGAGCATAATTATTTAGCGCACTACTCCAGCTATTGGGATGGGATCGTTAACGACCCTCGTTTGATGCTTATTCCGGTTGATGACCATATGGTGCATCGAGGGGATGGGGTTTTTGAAGCTTTTCGGGCTATTGAAAACCAAGTTTATTTACTTGACCAGCATTTAGAGCGACTTCGTCTATCTGCACAGTCCATTGCACTCGAGGTTCCTTGGTCTGACGGCGACATTAAAAAGCTTATTGATGGCCTAATTAAAGCAGCCGGCGAGCCTAATTTAATTTTTAGATTTTATGTTTCCAGAGGTTCCGGCAGTTTTTCCACTAACCCATATGAGTGCCCACAACCCCACCTCACTGTTGTTGCTTGCCGTTTTAAATCCATGCCACAAGAAAAATATCAAATAGGTGTTCAAATCGGCCGCTCCAAGTATCTGCAAAAGCCAGAACCTTTTGCCGGCATTAAGTCGTGCAACTATTTGCCCAATGTTTTAATGAAAAAGGAAGCGGTCGACAGAAATTTGGATTTTGTCGTCGCGTATACGGATAAAAATCTTCTCGCGGAGTCGTCCACTGAAAATATCTTTCTCTTGTCTGATACAAATGAGCTTTTGCACCCTCGCTATGGAAGTATTCTGAAAGGCACGACTCTCGTCCGTACGCTGCAATTGGCAAAAGCAAAGATGGGATTAACTGCGCACGAAGCCGAAATTACCGAAGAACTTCTCCTTAAATCCAAGGAAGTTTTTATGGCCGGAACAACCCTGGATGTTTTGCCAGTATCGCGATATGAAGACTGCCGTTTTGTCGGGGGACAAGTTGGCCAGAAACTCTGTTCATTAATTTTGAATGACCAAAAAGAGTCGCGCCAGACTTGAAAATCGCACTATTCAGACTTCTAATTGAGTCATGACCAACAGGACACATTTAATTTACTTAGTCGACGACAGTCGATCTATCCGGAGTTTTTTTTCTGGTGCTTTGACTGCCCACGGTTACGTCGTCGAACAATTTGATAACCCACTGCCGGCAATTGATGCTCTCAAAATTCGAACACCAGACTGTGTCCTAACCGATTTTGAAATGCCAAACATGAATGGGGTTGAGTTTTGTCGTCAGGTGAAATCCAATGAAACCCTAAAAGGGATTCCTGTCATTCTACTTTCTAATCACGACGATGATAAAAAAATTATCGAGGCCCTTAATGCAGGCGCTGATGACTACCTACCCAAGAGCACAAATCCCGAAATTATTCTTGGCAAAATTCGCCTAATGACTGAACTTAAAATTCATCGTGAAAAGACCATTGCCCAAGAACGCTTGAGAACCTATCGAGCCACCATCTGTCGCATAGCCCATGAACTGAATAATATCATGGCCATTTTGATGCCACTGCTTGAAAAGAACGAAAATCATTTGACGGCCACGGGATCAGACGTATCCGAATCCTTCAAACGGCTACACCAGAACTTGATCCGTCTTGCAAAAAGCATCATGGTGATCTCGAACCAAGTAGAAAGCCATATTGAATTCGAGTCTTACATTAATGACACAGAAATGGTTGTTTTAAAAAAAGCCGAGTAAACAAGACGATCCAAAAACAGCAAAACTTTCAACTATTGTGGATTTAAGGCGGCTCTGCATGATTGTATTCTCGTTATAGTTTTGACGGCCCGGATAAACGTTTTATTGTTGTCACGGCTGATAGTCCCGAGCTTATACAATTATAAGGTTCCGCAGAATCTAACTCGCTCAAGGATAGTGTTTCATTTACTTTAAAGTTGAAAAAGCCATTGTCAGATAAGTTAAAGTTGCTTAAAACCCAGAGTTATTAAATAAGAGGAGACTGACAATGGCGTTAACCTATACACCAGCCTTAGATTCGACATTTACTTGTCCAGATTTTAAACTTCCGGCCGTAGATGGGAAAACCTATTCGAGAAGCCAATTTGAAGGCTCGCAAGCCCTGCTGGTGATGTTCATTTGCAATCATTGCCCTTATGTCAAAGCGATTGAAAATCGTTTGCTTAACTTAGGCCAGTTTATGAACTCAAAAGGTCTGAAAGTTGTAGCGATTTGCTCCAATGATCCCGACAACTATCCTGAAGACTCTTTTGAAAAACTTCGCGAACGGTGGTTAGAAAAACAATATCCATTTCCTTACCTTTATGATGAAGACCAAACCGTTGCCAAAAACTTTGGTGCTGTTTGCACACCCGATTTTTTCCTTTTTGACCAAAACATGAAACTTGCCTATCGTGGTCGCCTTGATGATTCTTGGAAAGAGCCAGACAAAGTTACGGCTGAGGAATTAAAAATGGCAGTTAATGCATTACTCGAAGGAAAAAACGTTAATCCAACCCAAATTCCTTCAATGGGCTGCAATATTAAATGGAAAAAATCATGAAGCTTCGCCATATTGTCAGCGTTACCTTTTTCTTGATAGTTTGTTTGATTGGTTACCTTGCATATTACCTTGGTGTCTTTAAACCCGTGACGATGGACCTTGGCGAATTTGGGCCTTTTCATTTAGTTTATAAAAAACATATTGGTGCCTATCACAGGATTGTTCCTGTCATTGAGGAAGTTGAGCGTTGGGTAAAGACAAAGGGAGAGTCTTGTCGGCTTTCATTTGGTGAATATATCGACGATCCGAAAAAAGTTGAGCAAGAACGTCTCCGAAGTCACGGTGGGTGCATTGTTAGTGGATCTATAGCTGACCTTCCTCCCGAGTTTGAACAAAAAGAACTTCCAAAACAATTCTTTATTCACGCCAGATTCGATGGTTCACCCGCGATTGGGCCCTACAAGGTTTATATGAAAGCGAGTGAAATGATGGAAGAAAAGGGCCTAATTCCAAACGGCCCTGTTTATGAAATTTACGAAATACTTCCAAATCAAAAAATGACGACTGAGTATTACTTTTCAACAAAACTCAAAGACTAAAAACACAGGCACAGGTTTAGTGCTGATTTAGAAAATAACATAATTAGATCTTGTTATTGTAAAATTTAGAAAGAATATATCCTCCTCCATCAAGCACCTCAAAAGATGGAGGTCAAAATACTTCACCCTCTAAATAAATATTGCGTTACCAGGGATACATACATTTGATTTAATTGTTCAAGAATCCGTTTTTGTAAAAAGACCATGCCTTTTTAGTTCCAAAATTAGTCTTTTTTAGCTGCACTTAAATTTTCCTAATTTGATGGCATTCAGATTGCTCATAATTCCCAGCAACTGAAAGGAAGTGAATTATGAAAGCGCACAGCTTTATCAAATTCACAGTCACCGCATTGATGACTGTGACGATCTCTCAAGGATCAAGATCCGCAGAAACAGCAACCCAAGAAAAAGAGTTTAAACTCCCTCCGCAAAAACGATATTTGACGGACGAACAGATTGAGAAACTCACTGCCGAAACGCAGAAAATTGAAATTACACCCAATGAATATACTCCAAAGTTTCTTAATTATTTCCACGCAGAAATCAAAACTTCTTTTGGTTCAACCAGCTACGAAAGACAAATTCTTGATATCACTCAGAGCTATTTTGGTTTAATTATCGGTGATAAAGTTGACGACGCCATTAATGACTTTGTAAAATATGCTGATGACAGACAATTTGTTATTGGTCTGAATGTAAAAGCGTCTATCGCTCCTCTGCTCCTTGAATCATCATCAAAAAAGAAAGTTCACGAAGCAGTCTTTGAAAAAGTAAAGGCCGGCGCAGTATCTGCGGCAGCTATTAAAGTAAAACAAGGTTTTGAAACTCAAGTACATCCCCTTGTGGCTGCAGGGCAGATGACCGAACCGGAATATCAAGCCATGCTTGCTACAAACATTGCTCAGACGACCAATGCTCTTGCAAACAATAAAGCCATGTTAAGTGCCCTGGCTGATCCATATCTAAAAGAGGCAGACCGACGTGTAGAAGCTGTTGCTCAGGAAGTTATTCTTCAGGAAGTTAGTATCAAGTTTGCTTGGTCGCCATTGAAGGATGATAGCATTATCATTTTTGGTACTGTTGGAAAAGCACAGGTTAACGGAAACTTCAAACAAGGCGTTCGTGGAGCTACCGCATTTGGAGGTTGGGCCAATATCGGCGCAACAACTCAAGGAACAGGAACTGTTCACATTGGAGTGCAAGCGGCTATCATGAATGATATCAAAGTCACTTTTGAATCATGGGTATTCCACAACAGGCTCCCGACTCGTAGTGGTCAGACTCTTCTTTTCAACGTAGTTTCGATGCCTGAAGAAGTTTTTGAAAACCACCAAGATATCCTAAAACTTGATTCAAACATGCAGAAAATTACTGTAGAGATGCCTTCTAAACTTGCCCCTACTAAAGATTCAGTTTATTTCGCCACTGGTGACTTTAATGGCGATAGAGCCTTTGCCGGCGGTGCTATCGTAAGGATTCTACCTAAAATTAGCCTTCAAGTAGAAGGTACCGTTGGTCGTGAAACCCTTTATAAATTAGCGTTTATGGAAGCTATTTTGTACCATGTTAATGATAAACTCACACTTTATGTCGCCAATGAAAACGTTAGAGACCTAAAGAGTGCGTACCATGTCGCAAACCCCAAAGTAACTCCGGGCCAAATCGGTGCAGCCTCTCTCGGTGCTAGCTATGCCATTGGTAAATGGAGCCTTGGTTATGATGTCACTGCCGCACTTAATGCTACCGCGGCCTTCAAATGCTTTTATCAAAAAACTGGTCTGTATGATCAAGATACATGCGGCGTCGACGCTGGTATTTCTGCTCAGGTTAACTGGAGATAATTCGTCAGTTTTGGGCGCAAGTTAGAAACTGCGCCCTTACCCCAAAAATTCTAAATAGTTTTAATGTAAATGGTATGACTTGGTCTGAAGTCCAAGGCTCCATCCATCAATGTTCAATTCGACCATTTATAGATATACCTTTAAACAAAGATTGATTTCCACCAGCGAAATAGGCTCATATTGATATCTGTGTCTGCCTGCAGCACTAGTCTTTTAGGACTTTTGAGCCTCAGGTCGTCGGTGGACGTTTTAAGAAACTAACACTATCTATTTCAAAATAGGTGTGTATGATGGAGGTCTGTTAGTCGTTCTCGTAATTCATTAGATAGGCTTTTGTCTTCTGCGAATGACCCCAAGCGCTTTCACAGGAGGCAAAAATGGGAAAAAAAATATACGTCGGTAACCTTTCATATACAGTAGACTCTGAACAATTGACTGATCTTTTCAGTCAATGTGGCACTGTTGATTCTGCAAACGTGATCATGGATCGCGATTCAGGTCGCAGCAAGGGTTTTGGTTTTGTTGAAATGTCGGACGCAAGCGAAGTACAAGCTGCTATTCAAAAATTTAATGGCGCTGATCTTGGCGGACGTGCAATGAATGTTTCAGAAGCAAAGCCACAAGCTCCTCGCACCGGTGGCGGTGGTGGACGCGGTGGTTTTAATCGCCGTTCGTACTAATTGCTACGCTAAGGGCTGGTAACACCATTTTTAGTTAGAAAGTAGACTGAAAACTAAATAGAAATGGTATAACAGCCCCTTTATGCCGGCCTAATCGGTCGCAGATAGGAATCTCATGAGTATTCAGGTTATTTCCTTCAACTGTATTCTAAAAAATAAGGCCGGCCAAATTATAAGCTCAACCTATAACCGCGAAGTCATCAATTCAATAGGCAGTGACAGCGGTATGCTTCTTGGCTTAGCCAAAGGACTTCAAAATCTTTCTAAAGGTGAGCGACGCTCTATTACTGTTAAAGCTGAAGAAGCCTATGGTCTTTATGAACCTCGAAAAGTGATTCTCTATCCAAAGAGAAAATTGCCGCGCGATTTGCGTGTTGGTGAATTTGTTTCTATTGTTGGAAAAAGTGGAACTCTTCGGTCTTATAAGGTCATACACTATCATAATGATATGGTTAGCCTGGATGGCAATCATCCACTTGCAGGGCAAGATCTTGTTTTTGAAATTGAAACTTTGGCGGCTCGAGCGGCCACTCGTGAAGAAATCGAAGATTCCTGCAACATTATTTCCAGTCAGGTGTTACATTAATGAATTATTTAAAGAAAATTTGTCCAAATATGAATCACGGCAAAACAAATCCACCCATCACTTTTTGTCCTAACTGTGGTGAAAAGCTTAATGCTGGTTCACATGCCCATCGACACTGCAGTGAAGAGAGTCATCGAGAAAAGCGAAAGAGTCGCAATCAATTCTGCCTGGATTGCGGCAAAGACCTCGCGAAATAGCAAAGATCTCTGCTTCAAAGGAATCCGCACTTGCCGCCCCCTTGAGAGCGGCTGCCAGCACAGTGAAGGCCTTAACAAAGATTACTTCGTTAATATTAATCCCGCTTTTGTTAAATTCACATTCACGGTATCACCGGGCTTAAATTGACCGGAGATGATCTCTCTTGAAAGTGGATTTAGCAACTCCGACTGAATCACTCGTTTGAGTGGACGCGCACCAAACTGAGGATCAAAGCCCTTTTCACATAAGTCATCGATCGCTTTTTCATCGAACACAAGATTGATTTTACGGGCTTTCAGCCTTTCGATCACTGTATTCAACTGAATCTTAACGATACCTTTAATTTGCTCTTTACCAAGTGGCTTAAAGTTTATGATCTCGTCGATTCGATTCAAAAACTCCGGACGGAAATGACTTCTCAGCGTATCTTGCACGGCTTTGGCTTTTTGAGCGTCTGACAGACTTGTATCCATCAAGTAAGGTGACCCAATATTTGAGGTCATAATTAACACGGTATTTTTAAAATCAACAGTTCTTCCTTGTCCATCGGTCAAGCGACCTTCATCCAGCACCTGTAACAAAACATTAAAGACATCGGGATGAGCTTTTTCAATTTCGTCGAGGAGAACTACGGTGTAAGGCTTACGTCTGACCACCTCGGTCAGTTGCCCCCCCTCTTCATAGCCAACATATCCCGGAGGCGCGCCAATCAAACGAGAAACAGAGTGTTTCTCCATATACTCACTCATATCGATACGTGCGACCGCTTGATCGTCATCAAAGAGAAAATCTGCCAAGGCTTTAACCGTTTCAGTTTTACCAACGCCGGTTGGCCCTAAGAACATAAAGGTACCGATGGGGCGATTAGGATCAGAGATTTCAGCTCTTGCCCTGCGAATCGCATCTGAAACAACAGAGAGGGCATGATCTTGCCCGACCACACGCAGTCGCAATTTGTCTTCCATTCCCAGCAATTTCGCTGATTCGCTCTCAAGCATTTTTTGAACTGGGATGCCGGTCCACTTAGCAATGACTTCAGCGATTTCCTCAGGGCCGACCTCTTCTTTAAGCATGCGATCCTGCCCTGCTTTTTTCTCGATAACATCGGTAATATATTTCAAACGCTTTTCAAGTTCGGGCAATCGACCATACTTCAACTCTGCCGCTTTGGCCAAAAGTCCTTCGCGTTCACAACGCTCAACTTCGATCCGGGTAGCTTCAATCTCCGTCTTAGTTTTTTTCAAATCATCGATACCCATTTTCTCGGACTGCCAACGTTCCCGAAGCTCTTGGCCTCTTTGCTGAAGTTGCTGCAGTTCTTTGTCAACTGTTTGCAAACGCTCTCGCGCCCCTTCTTCTGTCTCTTTTTTCAAAGCTTCACGCTCTATTTTCAATTGCATTATTTTGCGATCAACTTCGTCGATTTCAACCGGCAAGCTTCCTATCTGAATGCTTAATCGGCTGGCAGCTTC
The DNA here is from genome assembly GCA_964648725.1 of uncultured Pseudobdellovibrionaceae bacterium. Lineage (GTDB taxonomy): Bacteria > Bdellovibrionota > Bdellovibrionia > Bdellovibrionales > Bdellovibrionaceae > CAUJGP01. The sequence goes on from CAZYOE010000022.1 coordinate 25,306, forward strand.
GTCTATCAAATCAATCGCCTTATCGGGTAAAAATCGATTGGTAATATATCGGTTAGATAATTTTACTGCCGACACAATCGCGGAATCAGTGATGCGAACCCCATGGTGCACTTCATACTTTTCTTTAAGCCCACGAAGAATCGTAATAGCATCGTCCACTGAAGGTTCTGCCACCAAAACGGTCTGGAATCGCCTTTCCAGAGCCGGATCTTTCTCTATGTACTTTCGATGTTCATCGAGAGTCGTAGCACCAATACAACGCAGTTCTCCTCGTGCAAGTGCGGGCTTTAGCATTTGCCCTGCATCCATAGCGCCTTCGGTTTTTCCTGCTCCCACCAGGGTGTGCAACTCATCAATAAAAAGAATAATGTCACCTTCTGCACTGGTAACTTCTTTAATAACCGCTTTTAAACGATCTTCAAATTCACCACGATATTTAGCACCAGCGACCAGCGCACCAAGATCCAAAGCGATTAGTTTTTTCTCTTTTAAAACTTCTGGCACATCACCTTTAATTATTCGGACCGCCAAACCTTCGGCAATGGCCGTTTTACCAACTCCTGGTTCACCAATCAGTACTGGATTATTTTTCGTTCTTCGACTCAATACCTGAATGACTCGACGAATTTCTTCATCCCGACCAACCACGGGATCTAGCTTCCCTTCTGCCGCGAGAGCTGTTAGATCGCGTCCATATTTTAATAGAACTTCATATTTATTTTCAGGTTCATCATCAGTCACTTTCTGACTCCCTCTAACCTCTTTTAAAGTATTTAAAATCACATCGAGTTTGATCTGGGCCTTCTGAAACATGTTCTTTAGATCAGAATCTTGACTCTTGAGTAAGGCCACAAAAAAGTGCTCTGTTGATATAAACGAATCACCCATTTGTTTCGCTTCAACTTCGGCCGTACTAAAAATCTTCACCAACCGAGGACTTGCATAACGCTGGGCCGCTCCGCCAGAAACACGGGGCATTTTATCGAGACGTTGATTCACATCACTAACTAGCTGGGTCCTGTTGGTCTTAGCCCGATCTAATAATCGGGGAATAATACCATCCTCTTGCTCCAGCAGGGCCATTAACAAATGTTCAGGCTCTACTTGCGGATGTTCCTTACCCGTAGCCAGACGCACGGCCTCTTGCATAGCTTCCTGGCTTTTTCTCGTCATTTTCTCTTGATCTTGGCTCATATTCCCCCCAAAACAATCTTAGTTAAACACTTTGGAAAAGGCATTTTTTAAGAGCGGAAAAGTGAGTTCGAAGCGGAGCCTTAAAGGGCAACGCTCTAAATGCGAGCACCGCCTGACTGAACTTTTACGGTCTTAAAAAATGTCCTTTCTAAAGTGTCTATCTCGTTTAAACATGTGTGCTAGAAAGATTTTGTCAATGACTTATATAAAACCACCTCCGACCCCAAAACGAATTCGCCCATCGATACGCCTTGATGTGGTGAATCCCTCTGATTTTCTAAAGTATGACTTTACTTTCTGCTGCGAACAATGCTCCCACTTTGATGCTTCCAAAGAAGTCTGCACTTTGGGTTACAATAACTCAAATCATCGACGTGAACAAAATCTCAAAACTTATAATCTCAATGGCAAAATGGCTTTCTGCCGCTTTCTAGAGATCGATTAATCCATCGTTAGCAGGTATATTGTTTAGTTCTCTCTAACCTAAGTCCCATTTGCTGCCCTTTTTTTTCGAAATCTCGACGAAGGGGGCCTCCATCAATAGTCTAATTCTGAGCCATTCAATACGAATCACTCCCATCGTCCCGTCATTTTTTTGTTGTTCTCACCGAACTTATAGCTATCAACGCAATTCATGTGGTTCAGGCACGAACCAGAGAGTTGGGAGTCAAACTCTCTCCTACGAAGAAAGGGGGAGTTCACGGATGAAATAATCAGACAACTGAATATTGGTTTTCTTGATTTTCGAGGCGGAAACGAAACGGTCAAATAATGAATTTTGACCAGAATGGGCTTGGAGCCCGCGAGAAAAGATAGCCTCATCTCGAACAAATACACCACGGAGGATGCTCATGATTACATTTAAATAGTTTAAGGGAGGAAATATGGGATTCAGAGTAACGACAAACATGGCCGCGATTAACGCGCAAAGAAATCTAGTCGGTTCACAACGTTCAATTCAAAAAAGTATGGGCCAAATGGCCAGCGGTAGTAGAATAAACAATGCCGCCGATGATGCTGCCGGATTAGCTATCTCAGAAAATATCCGCGCACAAATCAGATCTTCAAGACAAGCCAACCGCAACGCCAACGATGGAATTTCAATGGTGCAAACGGCGGAAGGTGGGCTTAACGAAATCTCCAATATCGTCGTTCGCCTCAGAGAACTTGGAATCCAAGCGGCTTCCGACACTGTGGGCGACACCGAAAGAGGCTTCCTCAATAAGGAAGTTCAACAATTAAAAGAAGAAATGCAAAGGATCGCCAGCGTAACTACCTGGGGTTCAACAAAGCTTATTGATGGTTCAGGTACAAACTTCGATTTCCAAGTTGGTATTTTCAACAACGAAACTGAAGATCGCATAAGTTTTGATGCTAGCCAAACTAACGCCACGATTGATGCTTTAGGATTATCAGACCTGGATTACTCTACAAAAGAAGGGGCCCAAGTTGGGCTTGCTCAACTCGACACTGCGCAAACATCCGTCAACGGATTGCGAGCAAATTTAGGAGCTCTTCAAAACCGCCTCACTTCGACGATAGATAATCTCGGAGTGCAGGAAGAAAACCTGAGTGCAGCCAACTCTCGAATTCGCGACACTGACATTGCTCAAGCGTCTGCAGAGTTGACTCGTAATACCATCTTGTTGAATGCGTCGACTTCGACACTTTCACAAGCCAACCAGGTTAACCAAATGGCAGTAAAACTGATCGGCTAACTGCTGATCCCTTATCCCCAGAGCCCAGGGTCCCACCTGGGCTCTTTTTTAGTATTGATTTGATAAAATTCATTTACATCTAAAAGAGTTAGAGTATAGGCTATCCTCATCTCAACCAAATATTTTTAGGAGCTTGGCCATGGCAAAAAAGAAAAAAGCTGCAAAAAAAGCAACCAAAACTACCGCTAAAAAACCTGTGAAAAAAGCTGCAAAACCAGCTAAGAAAGCGGCTAAGAAACCAGCTAAGAAAGTCGCTAAAAAAGCTGTAAAAAAAGTTACAAAGGTTGCACCAAAAGCAAAAAAGGCGACTGCTAAAAAAGCCCCAGCTAAAAAAGCTGCTGCTAAGCCAGCCGCTAAAAAAACTAAAGCTGTAAAGGCGGAAGTGGTAAAAGCGCCAAAGGCTAAGGCCGAAAAGAAACCAGAAGTTCCGTCAATTGAAGATATCATCAATGAAGATGTTGAAACTGACTTTGGTGCAGAAGAAGAATTCAACGAAGTTGAAGATATGGAAGCAGAAGAAGAGGGTGAAGCTGGAGAAGGCGACGAATGGTCTGAATCAACGGAGGAATCAGATGAAGAGGATACCTTCGAAACTCTTGATGAAGACGATGACAGCGATGAAGAGGACGAAGACGATGAAGAAGGTTACTTCTAAGTCCCGATCTATATAGTTTTAAAATATTAAAGGGTGAGTTTTCTCACCCTTTTTTCTCGCAATTTTCTCGCAATTTTTTGGCCAAAATTGATTTTCAGCTATCTAAACTTTAGACACTCCATAAATCTAATTTATTGTAATATCAGCGTTATTTTCCATTCAGAGGCACTGGACCATTGGCACAGAAAGTGAACACCTTATTAGATAGTGAGGGAAGGTGCCCAATGCTAATGAAAAAGACCCTATTAATAACTTTAGTTTACTTATCGGTAAGTACACTAGTTGGTTGCAACAATAAAAAAAGTAGCTCACTCCCTCCTCCTGGGTGCCCAGCTGGACAAGTGGCGACACCGGCCGGCTGTGCCCCTCCGGGAAACATTGTTCCACCCGTGGGGTATATTCCACCCAATCAAACTAATGGACTGTATCAATATTACGCTTCTAAAACAGATTATATGAGTCCGGGCGACACACTCACCCCAACCACTAACTACACTAATTTCTTGAGAGATGCCTTAGGAGTTTGTGACCGATGTTCAACAAGTATTGGTGAGGGTGTCCAGTGTGACTCTTGGCTGAGAGGTTTCAACATGATGATGATAAGCCTTGCTGGAGCCTTGAACTCGAATCATCAAATCGCCTTCTATTCTACTCCTTATATATCTCAAAGCTATTTTCAGTTTGCTTGGCAGTTCCCCAAGATTGAAGATTTCTTTCTTACGCTCTTCACTGGCGTTCCGCCACCATCATGCAATCAGGGACAATTTAGCCCGTATTGGGCGTCTGATGCGCAATTCAAGACGATCAATACTGATAATGGCTTTGTGCTGGCCGTTGACCATGGTCCTTATATATCAAAATGGAATCTTTATAAGTTCCGAGTCACTGTCCCGGTAGGAAAGATTGGGGATCCTAGTTTTGACTTTCAACTCTCCGTCATTGATAAAAACGGTAATACTGCAGACCTCGCTACTGGAACACTCACCCGCTGCCAAACATTTAACTGTTCTATGTTCTAAAAGTTATTATTAGAGGAACCTATCAAAAAATGGTTTTTTGTTTACAAGCCACCCAATTTCTAGGATAGGTTCCTAATGACCATGAATAATCAAGAAGTAAAGATGGTAATTTGTCCATACTGTAAAAAGAAGGCGGCATATTCTCCAACCAATCCCTTCCGCCCCTTTTGCAGCGAACGATGTAAGTTGATAGATTTAGGTTCGTGGGCTGATGAGAAGTATCGCATCCCATCGCAAGCAACCTCACACGATAACGAGTTTTCAGAGGAAGAGTCCTTGAAATCACCACAAAATGATGAAGAATCATTTTAAAATTCCACAAAACACTTTAAAAGCCTGAATTTTTTGATTGACCGAATTTTTGAAAGACGGTTTAAATTTTAGTTACAAAGATTTCAACAGAAGAAACAACAACATGCACACAACAAGGAGTGTTTCATGAATAAAGCACAATTGATCGAAAAAATCGCTGGTGAAGGTCACTGGAGCAAAGCTGAAACTGAGAAATTGCTCGACCTTACTATCGAAAACATCAAAAAAGCTGTTAAAAAAGGCGATGATGTTAAACTTGTAGGCTTCGGAACTTTCACAAAAGCCAAGAGAAAAGCTCGCACTGGCCGTAACCCGCAAACTGGCAAAGCAATCAAAATTCCTGCTATGTCATACCCTAAATTCCGCCCAGGTGCTGAATTTAAAGGTCTTGTGAAGTAGTCTATTCCAGATAACTTCCTGGATAGGGGCCATCACGAGGTGATGGCCTTTTTTTATTCCCTAACAGGTTAAAAAAACTCAATTCAAACTTGCCTATTGAAGAATCCCTTTAATTTTTGGATAAATAACTGTAATCTTCGATCTTACAAAAGGGAAAAAAGATGAATCCGATTCGTAAAGTAGCAGTAATGACTAGCGGCGGAGATGCTCCAGGAATGAATGCTGCAATTAGAGCATCTGTAAGAATGGCCATTTATAAGCAACTTGAAGTTGTTGGAATTGTTGGTGGGTATACTGGCGTTTTGAACGGCCAATTTCAACCCATGCAGCTTCGATCAGTCGCTAACATCATTCAACGAGGCGGAACAATTTTAAAGACGGCCCGTTGCCCAGAGTTTCATAGGCCAGAAACTCGCAAAGTTGCGGCCGATAAACTTCGCGAGCAAGGTATTGATGCATTAATCTGCATTGGTGGCGATGGTTCCTTTCGCGGAGCCCATCTCCTCAACCAAGAGCACGGAATCAAAGTAGTGGGAGTGCCAGGCACTATTGATAATGATATCTTTGGCACCGATAATACAATTGGATTCGATACCGCCGTCAATATCGCTTTGGACGCCATCGATCGCATTCGTGACACGGCAGCTAGCCACGATCGACTTTTCATCGTTGAAGTGATGGGCAGAAACTCTGGATTTATTGCTGCTGAAGTTGGCTTGGCCGGTGGTGCAGAAATTATTTTTACTCCTGAACATTTGTTTCCAATTGATCAGGCCGTCAACCAAATTAAGGGTGCTGTTTCCAAAGGTAAAATGAGCAGTATTATTATCGCAGCCGAAGGGCAAAAACCAGGCCGCGCTTATGATCTTGCTGAAGCTATTCGCAAGAAATCAGGCTTTGAAGCGAAAGTCTGCATTCTTGGGCATATTCAAAGAGGAGGCTCTCCTACCGCCACTGACCGTATTCTTGCGAGTCGTCTAGGTGCTGCTGCAGTCGATGCCCTTTTAAGCAATGACACCAATTGCATGATTGGTGTGAATAACAACAAAATAGTGAAAGTCCCTTTTCATGAGGTTTATAACGGCAAGAAGGAAGTTCCACGAGAATTGATTGATCTTGCCCAAATTCTCTCGCTCTAATACCATTTTCACTTAGTTCGTAGCCTGTCGTTGGTTGCGTCGCTCGAGCCCTCCTTTACAGAGGGTGAGACCTCGCCTCGTTTGTGCCTTGCTCTGGGCGTGGCCCCTCTGTGAAGGGAAGCCCAAAAGGCTCCACGCCACCCCCTAGCCGCATTGGTCTACCTTCTAATTGAAAATGGTAAAACGAGAAGTTTCGACTATTTTTTTGCCTGTTTTGTAACGCTAATAATCAGACGGGGAAATTGACGGTTGTGTGTCTCCTTGCTATCGAAATGAATCAATGTGTTATATAAACAAGGACACATACCTTCAAGGAGGTCACATGCGAATTTTGGCTCTAATCTTAGTTAGTTTACTAAGCCTGCAATGCACCAAGAAGAACACCAACGAAATTCTGGTTGGAGAATACGGTTCATTGACCGGAAGCGAAGCAACTTTCGGTATTTCAACCAATAAAGGTGTAAGACTAGCCATAGACGAAATCAACGCTACCGGTGGCCTTCTAGGCAAACAAGTTAAATTGATCACTCTCGATGACCAAGGTAAAGCTGAAGAAGCCGCTCAAGCGGTCACTCGACTCATCACTCAAGATAAAGTTGTTGCCGTATTAGGCGAAGTTGCAAGCACTCGATCACTTGCTGCCGCCCCAATTGCACAACAATACAAAGTTCCGATGATTTCCCCAAGCTCTACAAATCCTAAAGTCACTGAAATCGGCGACCAGATTTTTCGAGTTTGCTTTATTGATCCATTCCAAGGAACGGTGATGGCAAAATTTGCCATTGAAAATTTAAAAGTTAAAAAAGTCGCGATCCTCCGCGATGTAAAATCAGACTATTCCATGGGACTAGCGGATTTCTTTGCGGCAAAAGTAAAAGATCTCGGTGGAGAAATTGTTGCCGATGTCAGCTACTCTACTGGTGATACAAACTTCAAAGCTCAATTGACAAAAATTAAAGGGACCACTCCAGAAGCAATTTTTATTCCAGGGTATTATACTGAAGTCGGCCTCATCGCCAAGCAAGCCAGGGAGTTGGCTCTGACGATTCCTCTACTCGGTGGCGATGGTTGGGATAGCTCAAAACTTTCTGAAATTGGTGGCGATGCGATCAATGGCCATTACTTTTCAAACCATTACACCACTGAATCTCAAGAGCCACATGTGATCGAGTTCATTAATAAGTTCAAAGCAAAATACAATGAAACTCCAGATGGACTAGCAGCTTTAGGTTATGATGCGGCTCGAATTTTGGCTGAAGCCATTAAAGTCAGTAACGAAGCATCTAGCGCAAAGATTCGCGATGCCCTCGCTAAAATTAAAGATTTTCCTGGTGTGACTGGGAAGATTACTCTCGACAGCAATCGCAATGCCGTTAAGAGTGCCGTGGTTGTTAAAGTTGATGGTAAAAACAATCGTTTTGTCACAACTATCACCCCTTAATAATTGATTGGGCCTTATCCGTGAGTGAATTTTTTCAGCATTTAATCAACGGAATCAGTATGGGGGCAATTTATGCCCTCGTTGCCTTAGGCTACACCATGGTCTACGGTATTTTGCAGTTCATCAACTTTGCTCACGCAGACATCTACATGGTGGGAGCGTTTGTCGCCTTTTATACGGCTCGTTTTTTCCAACTTGGAGAGCACCCTCATTGGAGTTGGTTATTTATCGTTTTGGCACTGAGCACTGCTTTCTGTGCATTCCTCGGGTTTGCTATCGAAAAAATTGCTTATCGCCCATTGCGGAAGTCTCCCAAATTAAACATTTTGATTACTGCCATTGGAGTGAGTTTATTTTTGGAGTATGCAGGCCAATTAATTTTTGGTGCGGATCCCAAATTATTCCCTCCCTTGCTGGCTGAATCGACTTTATTTTCAGCCGGTGGAGTCGATGTGATGTCCTTGGATGTAATTATTCTTGGTATCAGTATTCTATCTATGATGGGCTTACATTGGTTGGTTTATCATTCAAAAATGGGCAAGGCCATGCGAGCTGTTAGCCAAAACTCTACTGTTGCGGCCATGCTAGGAATTCACATTGATCGTGTTATTAGTTTTACGTTTATCGTCGGCAGCGGTTTAGCCGGTATTGCCGCCGTTCTCGTCGGAATGCGCTACCCAAAAATAGAGCCCTTGATGGGAATGCTTATGGGCACAAAAGCTTTTGTTGCTGCCGTACTTGGAGGAATTGGAAGTTTACCGGGTGCTGTACTTGGAGGACTAATCATGGGCCTCTCCGAAGAAATGGTCGTAGGCTATTCCGAAAGTACTTATCGAGATGCCTTATCATTCGGTATTTTAATTGTGATTTTAATATTTAAACCTACTGGTTTATTGGGTTCAAGAAAGGTGGAAAAAGTATGAGGCCTCCACTGATTACATTTGCGATTTTAGCTGTTCTCGGACTTGCAGTGGACCAGGCCTTTAACCCCTATATTCAGCGAACTTTTGATCTGGTCTTGGTCAATATTATATTGGCCATGAGTTTGAACTTAGTGAATGGATACACTGGCCAGTTTTCCTTGGGGCATGCTGGTTTTATGGCCATTGGAGCTTATGCATCAGCCTACTTGAGCTCGCATTTCCCCGCCCCTACTGCTATAATCCCTCATCTTCTTTACTTTGGTGTTTACAGTATCTTTGGTGGTCTCCTGGCCGCAGCCGCTGGCTGGCTTGTGGGTCAACCTTCACTCCGACTAAAGGGAGATTATTTAGCCATCGTTACTTTGGGATTTGGGGAAATCATTCGAGTCATTATCCTCAACAGCAATGCTCTTGGGGGTGCGCGAGGTTTTTTCGGAATTCCAAGCCCAAGCCCAATCAGTTTTGGAGATTTTAGCCTCAACCCGTTCTATTCTTTTTATTTAGTCGCAATCGCCTGGGTTATAGTTTGTTTTTTTGTGATCTACCGTTTAGTCAAATCGACGCACGGCCGTGCCTTCATGAGTATTCGCGAAGACGAAATCGCTGCGGATTCTTTGGGCATTAATACAACACAAGTGAAAGTTAGGGCCTTTGTGCTTTCGAGCTTTTTTGCTGGGGTTGGCGGTTCACTTTTTGCCCATTGCTCTAACTTTATCGCCCCTAGCTCTTTTAGCATGCTAATGAGTATAAATGTGGTGATTATGGTGGTTCTAGGAGGAATGGGTTCTATGACTGGGCCAATCCTTGCGGCTATCCTGATTTCTGTATTACCTGAAGCCCTGCGGCCACTTCAAGACCTCACCGGGCAAGACTACCGAATGATTATCTATTCACTCATATTGATTATACTGATGTTGGTTAGACCTCAAGGGCTCTTAGGACATCAGGAAATTTGGGACCTTTGGAGAAAATCTCGTGGCAAATCCGCTTCTTGACGTAAATAACATTTCGATTCAATTCGGTGGTTTGAAAGCTGTTGATAGCTTTTCTTTAAAGCTGCAACCGGGCGAACTTGGTGGATTGATTGGCCCCAATGGTGCCGGCAAAACAACGATCTTTAATTTGCTAACCGGAGTCTATAGCCCAACCTCAGGTACGATCAGCCTCGATGGGAATCCCATCCAAGGTTTGAAACCTTACGAGATTTCACGACGAGGAATTGCTCGCACATTTCAGAACATCCGTCTCTTTAAGGAGTTAAGTGTTCTTGAAAATGTAATGCTTGGTCAGCATCACTTGACCCAATACGGTTTGTGGCAAACCGTAATTCAAGGAGCTTCCTACAAATCTGAAGAGGCGCAAAAGCGTGAGGGGGCCATCGAACTACTCAAGATTTTTAAGCTCGATGGTAAAATGGACGACCAGTCAGGGTCTCTTCCCTACGGTGAACAGCGTAAGCTAGAGATTCTCCGCGCTCTTGCAACTAAACCAAAGTTGTTGTTACTCGATGAGCCAGCCGCTGGCATGAACAACTCTGAAACCGCTGGGCTCATGGATGTGGTGGCAACGCTACGAGGACAATTTAAACTGACCATCCTGCTTATTGAACATGATATGAAGTTTGTCATGAATATCTGCGAAAATATTCACGTACTAGACCATGGAATAAAGATTGCTGAAGGTAACCCTACTCATATTCAAAATCATCCAGAAGTGATCAAAGCTTATTTAGGAACCGATGAGGAAATTCATTAATGAAACCAATCCTTGAAATCAGTGATCTTCATGTTTTTTACGGATCTATTCACGCTTTAAAGGGTGTGAACCTTAAGGTTTTTCCCGGTGAAGTTGTCTCTATGGTGGGAGCCAATGGCGCAGGTAAAACAACCACCTTGAGAGCCTTATCAGGAATAGTACCTTGTAAAGGGTCTATTAAACTTAAGGACACTGAGATTCAAAACCTCCCTCCTCACCAAAGAGTGAGCTTAGGGCTCGCCCAGTCGCCAGAAGGACGTGGTGTTTTCCCCCAAATGACTGTTGAGGAAAACCTCGATATGGGAGCTTTTATTTTTAATGACAAAGAGCAAATCGAAAAAGACCGTGAGTTTTGCTATACCCTTTTCCCAAGACTAAAAGAGCGTCGTCTTCAATTGGCTGGCACCTTGTCTGGTGGCGAACAGCAAATGGTGGCTATTTCCAGAGCCTTAATGGCCAGGCCTGAAGTTTTGCTTCTCGACGAACCTTCATTAGGCCTAGCCCCCCTTATTGTGGCCCAAATTTTTGAAATCATTAAACACCTTAATGAGTCAAAGAAAACAACCATCCTGCTTGTAGAACAAAATGCGCGCATGGCTTTGAAATATAGTCATCGTGCCTACGTCATGGAGACAGGAAAAATCACTATTGAGGGAAATGCGGCAGACCTTCTTAAGGATGATTCTATCCGCCAATCCTACCTCGGCCACTAAATTTTGCCTAAAACTGTCAAATTCTGCGTTCTCCTCCATCGAACTCCCTGCGACCTACACTCGGTAGGCCTCAGTCGTTCTCAGTCGTGCGGCCTTGACTTTAACAGTTTTAAGCAAAATTTGCTTTTTGGGGTGAAGTCATTTTTTGGATGTAAAACCAACTAAAATTAGCCCTGAGACAATAGCAATCTTCTCTTAAGGGTCTTGTAACCATCCAGGTGGTCTGCTATCCTGACTTTTTACAGGACGGTTTCTAGATGCCCCAAGAAAGTTCACTTTTAGGTCTTCTTTTTGAAGAGTTAAAAAAACTCAGCACGTTTGAGGTCGCCAATTTTTGTGGTGAAGTTTTTTTTCAACAAACAAAGACTCGTTTTTTACAGGGAAATCTTCCGGACTTATGGCAGCTTAGTCCCGCTTCTAATATTGATAATGTACAAGTTATTTCGTTTGAATCAAATGATCACCAACTCATTGAAGTGGCTTTATTAAGATCGCAATGGGAAATCTACTCCAATGCGGACCGCCTTACGTATCGCTTTTTCCGCAAGGAATTTACTGCGGCACTTTTTGCACGTCCCGGTGGATCCGTTTCAGGGCGTCAACTCTTGGCGGATGCCTTTGTTTTATTGTGGCTCTTGACCCTCAACGAAGAGGACCAAAATGAATGGGGTCTGTCTCCAAAACAGATCCAATCGCTAAAGGATCGTTTTGAACCGCTCATAAAAACTCCCGTGGCTCCCATTATGGAAGAAAACACGATCAAAGCACTATTGGTTTGCACACCCCTCGTTAACTTAGATAACTTTACAAATCACACGTTACCACCATCAAGCCAAGCGCCCACTTTATTTCAAGGGCAACTGTTTAAGGTCTTCAATCCCACAGCCTTAAAAGCAAAATCCGCCGCCATTGAAGCCTCTACCATTGGCGCTCAAATTGAAAAGCAAGGTTTGGCTGAATTACAAATTCTTTTAAGTAACGGTCGCATTCTCGCCTTAAAAGACAATGAAGATCTTATTCCTTATTTGGAAAATCACCGTTCCGAACGAGCTGACCGGCGCATGCTCGATAAACTCTGCAAGATCACTGATGACGACTCGCTTTTACTTCGTTCCTTTGAACGAAATAAATTTAATTTAATTGACAAATTTTTCTCGGAAAACCGAGAGGTCCGTGTTGTTTTTGGGTACAACATTAGTTCAGAACGTAGTTATTTTGTCGCCACTGAATTTGAGGCATGTTCGTTTGGTGGAATTTACCAAAAACCGTCACTGAAAATGAACTTAGCCGCAGGTTATGGCCGCCTTGAACTGCAAATGGAACCGCCAATGATTTTTAATGGCGCACTTATCACCAATCAAATTTCCTTTGAACCCAAGGCCCAAAAATTGATTTTTCATGATCTCCATCAAGTGGCCAGAAGTTTCATGCGCTTTATTGGGGAAAAAGAAAATAGCACCACGCTCATACAAGATCTGTTTAAACGCCCGAAGCCTTTTGTTCTTGACGGTCATAAACGAATTTATGCTTTTTTACGAAATCTGCATCACGACTTTAGCAAAGATATTTTGATTCCCACTATCTCTGAAGTAAAGCCAGAGGGATTACCTGAAATCGAGCTTTCGGTAAATCGCGAATCCTTTCGACTTTTGCATCACCTCACCTATCAAAGCCAGCGACTGACGTTCACAAACCTGGCTCCTGAATGGAAAGAAGTTTTAAGGGGCGTTCAAGATGGTTTAGGTGGCACCGAGTCTCAGCGTAGTCTTGAGTTCTCCTATTCAGTTCGCCGCACACAACGACAGAACGAAGTTAAATTTGTTAGGCATTGTGGGATTTTTATGACCATTTTGCATTCAGCTCTAGAGTGGAAGATCAAACAGGAAAATCTTGGAAAATCGAAACCACTTTTTTATGAAGAGCTTTGGCAAAAAATAACTCTATTACTTTTGCCTCGTAACGAGGTAAATCGAACGGACACACTCGATGATTTGATTTCTTCCAAGATCAAGAAAGTTGCCATTGATTTTATTGAAAACCTCTTTGATTTTCTTGATAAAGATTACGAATCAATCATTATTGTCGACAGCGAGGTTTTGTTTATTAAAGGACTTGTCCTTGAACAGGCAAAAATTATTTACTTCTGGATTCATCAAATCGCCACCTTCACGAAGGGCGATTTATTCACTAAATCGACTTCAAAATATTTGCCAACGGATTGGTTTTTAGAGCAGGGCCTGCTCGAAGCTACCCCTCAAATTGAATATTTTGTCTGTAGCCAAAATGCAATTCTTGAAGGCCACGGAATTCATAACTACACAACTCGCAATCGGGAATCACAATATCAGATTCCGTTGTCGGCTTGGGCTCGGCTCCCGCAGTCCTACCCTTCAATAGACGTAAAACTGGATGGACGCTCTCTGGAACAGCTGGGGCCTGAACAGTTCCAAGTAAATTTTGAACTTTCGCAAACCACCGATGGAACAACCGGCGAGCAGCAGCGGATTGACTGGTTTGATTTAAACCCAAAATATTTTCTCAATGGCAAAGAAATCAATGAAATTCAGGCCAAAAAGCTCACCTTCGAAGGTGTTCTTGAATACCAAGGCCTATTTTATGTTCTTGATAATGAGAACTTTCCAAGCCAAAGAGCATTGGAAATCTTCTGGAGGCGTCTGCAATTCAATCAGCAAAAAACTACCCGTAGTCAACAGGCTAAAGAGGGTGAGGTCACGAGCCAGAAGCATCACGTCCTGGAGTTATTGGCTCTCCGCCGAATGGGTATCGCCTTTCAAGGTCCTAAAGAATGGCAGGACATCTGTGAATACTATGACCGGTTATCACAACCACGCGGCCAATTGAATCTAGGTAACAAACTAAACGGCATTCTGAAGCCTTATCAGATGTCTGGTTTGCAATGGCTTTGGGATCTATTTCAACTCCGTATTGGTGGAATATTAGCTGATGATATGGGTCTTGGAAAAACGGCACAAGCTCTGTCTTTCCTGCAATTTGGCTATCAGAAAAAGTCGATCAGCCGAGTATTGGTGATCGTTCCTGTATCACTAACTTTTAACTGGGTTGCAGAAGCTGAAAAGTTCACTCCTGATCTCAACGTATCGGTCTTTGATCCTAAAAACCCTGACACTCATAAAGCTAATGTCATCGTCTGTACCTATAGCTTATTAAGCTTGCATCACAAGCTTTTTGAAAAAGAAGTCTTTGACGTGGTGATTTTTGATGAAGCCCAGTATCTGAAAAATATCGGCACCAATCGGTTTAAATCCTCTGAACATATCAAAGCCAAATTTAAAGTGGCACTGACTGGTACTCCGATTGAAAATAATCTTTCTGAACTCTATGCCCTTTTTCATCTCGTGGCACCGGGACTGCTTGGCAGCCGCCAAGATTTCCAGCGGCATTATGTGAAGCCCGAGGATCTTCCTGAAGAAAATGTTGAGTTTTTAAGAGCCAAATTGAAACCTTTGATTTTGCGCCGTCGTAAACAAGATTTGTCTTTGGAACTTCCAGACAAGACAGAAAATCAAATCTTCGTTGAATTCTCAAAAAAGCAAAAAGAACTTTATCGAAACACCGCCTTGTCATGGAGCCAAAAAGTGAATGAGGCGATCAATCAAAAAGGCGCCTCTCAAAGTAAGCTTTATATGTTAACGGCTTTGTTGCGTTTAAGACAGGTCTGCTCGGACCCAGCGGCTTTACCGTCGGTCGTCTATAAAGAAGTTCCACCGAAGATTTCGATTCTTTTGGATATGCTTGAGGAGATCACCGAGGAAGGACACTCAGCAATTGTCTTTACTCAATTTATGTCCACCTTTGCCCGTTTAAAGGATTTGCTTAAAAAACATAATATCAAGGCCTTTGAAATGCATGGGGGAACTCCTCGAAAAGACCGTGAAATTCTATTAAAAGAGTTTAGTTCTGAAATATCAGAAAAGGGCTCTGTATTACTCATGACCTTAAAAACTGGTGGAGTGGGATTGAATCTCACAAAAGCCAGCTATGTTTTTCACCTAGAACCGTGGTGGAATCCCGCTGTCGAAAACCAAGCCACCGATCGCGTGCATCGACTTGGACAAAATAAAAATGTGACAGTGTATCGGCTTATAATGAAAGAATCGGTCGAAGAAAAAGTAGAGCTTCTGAAAAAACGCAAAGCCCAGCTCTTTAACAATCTCTTTGGCGATGATTATTTCTCCTTAGAATCAGTGGATGAATCGCCGGGATCAGAAAAAGCGGGTTCGACGACTATCACCAAAGAGGACTTCGACGTTCTGATTCAGTAGGAAGTTTATATTAAATCAGGGATTTAATAGCATATCAAATTCCTCTTTGGTCAAATAAAGAGGGTTTTTATTTCCATGGAGAATGAAAGCAATTCCATGTAATTCATAATCCCTTAACCAGCGACGCAATGTACGCTCGCTAATTTCTAAAAGAACAAGTGCCTCTTTGGATCGCATTATACCCTTAGAAACCTTAACTAGATTCTGCTGAAAAAGAGCCAAATTCAAGGCGGCAAGCTTCAAATCGAACGAGGCGTAGTTCCCCTACGTTGAGTGAGAGATGAAGCGAAGCCAACGCAGAAGTTGGCCTTTTTCAGCAGAATCTAACTATGGTCTGAATTATCAACTGATCCTTAGTTCCAACCACAAGTGCTCCCATGCCAACTCACCTCCTGATGTAAGTATGTGAAATCAGATCAGGAGATGTTTCATTTTGATACACTCAGTCGGTCAAAATCGCTGTGTAATTAACACCGGCCAAAGTCGCTGTGTAGTTACACGGTTTACTTTCACTGGCTACCTGTTAGCAAAAAAGAGCCTCGTTCTTTGGTACCTCACTTTGGTACCTCTAGAATTGGGAGCAAATGATGATTTTCGCTTAAATAAAAACTAATGAGAACCTTTCAATTGCATATGGCACCCCTCCATTTATCGTTGGGGTCGGCATAGTTTTAGCATCCTACTTGGTTAAGCAAATTCCTAATCAGGAGAAGGTGACCGCATGAATCCAAAGAAAACTTCAAGTCTTAAACTGTCCTATATTTTGTCGCTTAGTTTATTGCTATTCAAAGTGAACGCGATGGGTGTCGAAAAAGGAAATGATTTGTCAGCTTATGGATGCATGCAGCCTTCAGAAAGGGCTATATTTAGCCAAGTGGCGCTTAATGATGAGAGCACCTCCATAAGCTTGCTCAAGTATGCCCTGGTTTTCAAGAAGGAGGCCTATTCGATTGTCTTATCACCCGAAAATATCAAGGCAGGCTTTCAACGAGATCATTCCGAACAATTTGTTCATTTAAGCGGGACTTTAATGTCTCTAGTTTATGGTGAGTATCAAGTTCTTGCTCAGAGAGATGAACGATCCGACGAACTCTTACAGCTAAATTTCCGTGGGCCTCCTGAAAAACATAAGGGCGATATTGAACCCTATACTGGTAATGAATTTGAATTGGTTAGTATAAACAAGTTCGACTCGAAAAGTGAGAGTTCTCAAGCCATTTTTGTATTGAAACCTTTCGATGTTGAAATGGCTAAAGAGTTGTTTGCAATAAAAATGATTAGCCAAACGCCATTTCCAGGTTTTTACGTGGAGGCACTTGATGATGCGGTTAAAGGCAGTAATAGAAATGAGGAAGAAATTCGAAACCTTCGGAAACGTTTAAGTGACGTTCTAAAGGCTTGTCCGAATTTGAACGCAAAAACATTTATCGATTGGGTTAGGAAGTTAAAGAGTCTCGGCGTTGAGCTTCGTGGTACCACTTATAACAAAATTTAGATTCAGGTTGTATCTTTCCGAGAACCACGTTCCATTGAATTGGTTTTCTAGGGGCATGGACATTTGCTTTCAGAGTTAATCCCATGCCTGAAAGGGATAGCGATTCAACAACCACCCACTAAAGTGGGTGGAATGATTTAATGGCTAAAGCCATTG
>CAZYOE010000023.1:0-41605 GCA_964648725.1 uncultured Pseudobdellovibrionaceae bacterium
CCATTGCAGTACCACTCCTGGCGAGACTTTTTGGAGTTTTTCGTTAATCCTCACAACAAAATAAAAGAAACTGATTCTGGTTGAAACTAGCAAACAAAAAACATTGACGAGGTAAAACAAATCCTAAACTTGAGCTGTTCTGAGAAATGAATTTTTCAGAAAAAGGTATGCCGTTGTCTAGCTGTAAGCAAAAAAGAGCCTCGCCCTTTTTTTTATAAAGAAATTTTCAGTAAAACCCCATAATTTCACTTTTAAATAACATCTATTGAGGCCGTTCCGGGAATTGCTGCCTCCAAGTATTTAAATTTAGCCAAAATTATCAGAGTCCCAAAAGTTGTGCGAACAACGAGCGATTTTAATATGCTTGTGACTTAATACCATTTTCAGTTAGAAAGTTGGGTGGGACTTTGTTTATTCTCAGTAGTCTAATCTTTAATGAGCACGTGATCTTCAAACTCGTTTTTATTAACGTCCTTGGGTGGAAACTGTTTGTTAAGTTCCGTGGCGCAGTGGTTAAGGGCTTGTTGAAAACCGTCGGAAAAGTTTTTCTCTTTGGCAGCTTCAATCATTTTGCCGACAGCAGTTTTCCATACCTGAGAGGGAAATGAACGTAAATTGGGGTCAGCGACTATCATCGCTTTTCTCTCAACGACTGAATACATAAATAGAACGGCTGTTCGGCTTTCAATATGATCGAGACGATTTTCAAAAAATTCCCCACAGGCCCTTCTGAAAACGAGAGTATCTAAATAATTTTTAGAGTAAAGACTTCTGATGACATGAGTGTTTGTTGAACACAACCATGCCATAGGAATGAAAACTAGGGCAGAGAAAAGGTAAAGCAAATCTAAACTAATTCCAGTCTCCCAGGCCATGAATGAATGGATGATCGGGCCAACGACCAAAGTTAAAATAAAACTCATGGCGAGGAACAATCCCCGCAGGAGCTTTATGTCAACGGAAGAACGGACAATAATGGGTACGAGTTCAGCATCTGTTTTCTGCTCGATTTGCCCAACCAAATGGCGAATCGCCGTTAAATCTGACTCCTTTAAATAGGGTCGTAGCCAACGTGGTAGCGGATTCATAATAGCACCCTTGAAAAGTGATTAATCACCCCAAAGTAGGCTGGTTTAATGATGCGGTCAAGTTTGTCATTGGAGTATCCTCTAGCGAAGACGCCATAGATTCCTCAGGTGGCTTTAGTCCTTTTTTCTTCATCTTTTCCACTAAAGTGGTGCGATTAAGGCGAAGTAAAATTGCCGCCTGATTTCGGTTCCAGCCAGTTTTTTCGAGTGCTTTCATAATAAGGCTGTTCTCAAACTGGTCAACAGCGGCATTAAAGTCTAATCCATCAGTGGGTAAGTCAATATCAGTAGGGGTCATCTCGACGATAACGGACGTCTGAGTCTTGACATGATATTTGGCAGGAAGATCTTTCAGCTCAACCTGTCCGCGTCCCTTAACGATCGTCAATCGTTCGACTAAATTTTCGAGTTCGCGAATGTTTCCCGGCCATGGGTAATTGACTAGACTTTCAATGGCTTCAGAAGAAAAGCCAGAGATGCATTCTTTGCGGCGTTGGCTGAAGCCTTTGACAAAGTGCTGGATTAAAATTGGAATATCAGTTTTTCGTTCACGAAGTGCTGGGATCGCAATGGGAATGACGTTGAGACGGTAAAAAAGATCTTCTCTAAATCGACCTTCATGTACGGCTTTCTCAAGATTCACATGAGTTGCTGCAATAACCTGAACATTAACCTGGACAGATTTTGTGCTGCCTACTGGCTCAAAACTTCTTTCTTGTAAAGCGCGGAGTATTTTTACTTGTAAGGAGGGGCTCATATCACCAATTTCATCGAGAAACAAAATTCCGCCGTCGGCCATTTCAAATCGCCCAACTCTGTTGGAAATCGCACCAGTAAAAGCACCTTTGACATGACCAAAGAGTTCCGATTCTAATAGTTCAGAAGGAATGGCACCACAGTTGATCGCAATAAAAGGAGTATTTTTGCGAGGGGACATTTGATGAATGGCACGGGCAATAAGTTCTTTTCCAGTTCCAGATTCACCTTGAATAAGTATGGTGGCATCACTGTCAGCAACCCGGTTAACAAGCTCCAAAACGTACTGGATTTCCTGACTTTGACCAATGATTGAAGCCTGTGCGGATCGTGGGTGCTTGCTCGGTTCCGGGGCAGTGCGGACCGCTATCGAATCAGTCGCGAGAGCCGAGTTCAAGCTAGAAACCACATCATCTAAACTGATTGGTTTTACAAGAAAGTTGAAGGCACCTTTTTGGGTCGCTAAAACCGCATTTTCAACCGAGCCGTGTCCAGTAAGAACGATTACGGGTGTGGTGGCAGATTTTCGCTTGATATCTGAAAGCAATTCTAAGCCATTTCCATCGGGCAACTGCAGGTCGAGGAGGATGGCATCCCAGGCCGTTTGACTACTTAACCAAGTTAATGCTTCGGTTTTTGAGGATGCCGTGGTTACCGAATATCCGAAACGAGTGAGAGCTCTAAATAGCGCAGTTTTTAAAGTTGAATCGTCTTCAATGAGCAACAAGCGCTTTAACTTCATGTAGCTTCCTTCCTGGTGGCAAAACATGGTGGCAACTAAAGAAATTCTGCTGAAAAAGTCCACCTTCGTCCCTCATGAGCCTCGCGCCTTTGGCGCATCTCATTCGGGTGCCTTCAATTCATCTCTAACTCGCCGTAGGGGAACTACGCCTCGTTCAATCTAAAGCTTGGCGCCTTGAATTGACTCTTTTTCAGCAGAATCCAAGTCACTGAGACTAGATTATCTGCATTTAGAAAATACTGTCAAAAATCCTTCACACTTAAAGTAGGGGACTCTACCAAAACTAGACAAACAAATCGCTTAACAAAATTGGTCTTGGGTCCTGTTTTGCGGTGTTGCGCTGGTTGACGGGGCTTCTGCTTCATGGGTTCCTAAGAGAGTGGAGAACATTTATGACAGATAACTTTAATCGTATGGATCGTCGTCAGATTTTACAACTTGCAGGTTTGGGATTGGGCACAGCTGTATTAAGCAATTGTTCGAGCCCGAGCAAAAAAGCGGACGGCATTGCTGTTAGTAATGCCCATCAAACATTTCGTAGAGCTCCAACCAGCGAAGATGATGCTCCGATTGATCGTACTTTTGGAGATATTGCACCTTTAAAGTTTACGGGTGATGAACCTGATCATAGTCATCAGATACTTTGGGATGTCCAAGGGTTTTTAGCCAGTGTAGGTGGCAAAGTGCCTGAACCAACGGAAAAGGCCCCAGTGGTTGTCATTGGCGGCGGGATGAGTGGTCTATTTAGTGCTTATCGCCTTAAAAAATATATACCAATTGTTTTGGAGCGAGCGGAGCGCTTTGGCGGGGTGAGTAGAGGTGAATCTTGGCGCGGGATTGATTACTCGATTGGTGCTGCTTATTTAGGGGCGCCACAAGAAGGAACTCCGCTCGATGAGCTAATGAAAGAACTTGACCTGACTCGGTTTATGAAAACAGCCCCGGAGGAAGAGCCGGTTGTTTATAAGGGGAAGATTTTTAGTCACTTTCTCAAGGGCGATACTGATGCCGCAGTGGCCAGTCAGGGGGCGATTCTGGAAAGGTATTTTACGGACGTTCTACAAGGTAAAAACGGCCGCATTTACCCAGAGATGCCACCGACTGGCGATACTCAAACTGCTGCGGTGAAGGCGCTTGATAAGTTAAGTTTCAGGGAGCATATCAAGAATGTTTTAGGAACCGACACGATTCATCCCCACCTTGACACTTGGTTTGAACATTATAGCTGGTCAACGTTTGGAGCCTCCTACCGCGAGGTGAGAGCTGCAGTTGGTGTCAATCAGGTGGCCGCCGAATTCGGAAAGATTGCAGTTCTTCCTGGGGGGAATTCAGCAATTGCAGATGCGCTTTTGCGAAAATTAAAAAAAGCCGTAGGGTCAGATAGAGTTCGGGCCCGTTCACTAGTGTTTCAAGTGAAAGTTGTTGAAGATGGGGTTTGGGTTACCTACGAAAGGGATGGACAGGTAAAAACAATTCTTGCTGAGTCAGTTATCTTTGCCTGCCCTAAATATGTAATCGGAAGAATTTTTCAAAATCTTGAGCCAGAGCGAGAAAAGATCATTCGTCGCTTGCGGTACAATGCCTATTTGGTGGCCAATGTACTTTTAAATCAAAAAGTTCCACCAAATTTTTATGATTTATATCTATTGGGTGATGGAAAAATTAACGGCAAAGACATTCAAGCGTCTTCCGATGAGGATCGTTGCACTGATGTTGTAAATGCAACTTACGCTAAAGATGACGGGAAGAACGGCGTTTTGACTTTGTATCGTCCATTTCCATATTTGAACGGTAGAGCCCAAATATATTCTGGTAGTGCTTATCTAAAGTATCGAAAAGAGTTTATTGAACAAATTGAAAATGAGATTTTGCCTACACTAGGAATTCCAGCGACATCCATTGCTGGAATAAGGATGTCTCGATGGGGTCATCCCATGCCTGTAGCTCAACCTGGTCTTATTAGTAATGGAAGTGCCGAACTTCTCCAGAAGCCGATTGCCAATAAAGTTTATTTTGTTAATCAAGACAACTGGCTCAATCCGTGTATTGAAACTGCCTTTGGTGAGGCGGAAAGATGGGCCCCCATATTGGAAAAAGCCCTTGAAGAGCGCAGACTGGAAAAACAAAAACAATCTGAAAAGATGGCTGAAGGCGCCAAGTCTGAAGTTCCTAAGTCCGCCGCTCCTTCAGCGCCACCTGCAAAATAATTTATAAGTTAGTAGCGAGAAAAAGGGCGGATAAAATTAAGAATGTCATTAAAACACGATTGCCGATCGAGGTCGTTATAGATCTCGTGAAGGGAGTCGTGGTAGACATGTTTAGTTTTAAGCGGAGCACCTAAGGCATCAAAAAACTTTTCTGAATCGATATTCGACACCACGGTATCTTGTCCCGCAAGTTGTAGTAGGGTTGGGATCGCCAAATTTGGTGCCTGTTTCTGCACGAACTCAAAAGCCTGAAGAAACCCAATATATACACCCGGGCTTATGCGATCATGGCGTAATGGATCTTTGGTATATTCTTCCAGGACGGCAGGATCTCGACTGAATTGCTCTGACTTAAGTTCATTCCATAAAGTGAGTTTAGGGTAAACATGGAAGGCCGCCAATGCAGCCAAATCCTTCACCAGAGGGACTTCAACTCTGACCCCTAAAAGTGGGGAACTCAATATTTGTCCTTTAATGGGTAAATTTAATTTATTTTCCATCAATTCGTGAATTTGGATAAGGCCTCCCATGGAGTGACCTAATGTAATCCAGGGCAAATTCCTATAGGCTTCTTGACTGGCTAAAAGTTCTAAAAATTTTCGATAGTCCCAAATATAGTGAGAAAAATGTCCAGCAAAACCACGCTTGCCCTCACTGCGGCCATGGCCGCGCCAGTCCCAAGCCACACAATCCCAGCCGCTATCATATAAACCATCCACAAGGCGATGATAGGATTCTGAGTGTTCACCATGACCGTGGGTAATTAGAAGTAGTCCTTTTGGATTATTTCGAGTCCATTCTTGATAGAAAAGCTTTTGATTTTCAAAGCCATTGAAATAACCTTCTTGTCTCTTCCATGGATTTTTCATGATCATGGGAACTCCTATAGTCTTATTCATGATTTACCATGAAAAGTCCACTTAACGGCAGTCCATTTTTAGGAAAATTAAAATTAACGCAGGCGGAATTCTTAACCCGCTGATACCAACACCGAAGAAACAGGGCCTATGCTTTTTAATGAGCGCCCTGGATAAACGTCATTACACTTGATATCGTCTAATACGACTTCGGGTCTCACTCAACGATTGGGAACTACGCCTCTTTCGATTTGAAGCTTGCGCCCTTGAATTTGACTCTTTTTCGGCAGAATCTTTCTCTGGCTCTTATTAATTATTAGACTAAGTTTTTGAAAAGAAAATTATGGCTCAAGTACGATTTCTACTCCGGTGGGTATTTTCGATTTTCCGGGTGAGGCTTCAATGCGGCCGCAATTTTGGAATGAAGTGATTAACACTGCTGAGAGTAATATCAAATTTGCAAACAGCCGCCAATGTCCTCTAATTGTTTTCATTCACTCTCCAACTTAGCAATAAACGTACTCAGATCCGTACTCAGAGTATCAACAGTTTTACCAATTTAAAATAGAAGCTCTCATATTGAGTCGGTAAATGTAGACCTATTTTTTCCTTCATGATTGTAAACTGGCATTTACTGTGTATATTTGATTCAAATGATCAACCTGAGGAAACTATGTTTAAAATTAAAACAAAATTAACTGAGGTGCTGGGGTTAGATGTTCCAATAATCGGAGCTCCTATGTTTTTGGTGTCCAATGAAGAAATGGTCTCCGAAATTTCCAACGCTGGGGCCATCGGAACTTTCCCTGCTTTGAACTATCGTCCCATTGAAAATTATGAAAAAGCACTTAAAACAATACGTAGTAAAACGAATAAGCCCATAGGTGTAAATATCATCGTAAACAAATCTAATACGAGGCAAAACGAAGATTTGAAGATTGCTCTGGAAAATGGTGTGAATCTTTTTATAACTTCTTTAGGAAGTCCTAAAGAGGTCATTACTCAAGCCCATAAAAATGGTGCGAAGGTTCTTTGTGATGTGACTAATCTTGAGCATGCGCTAAAGGTTCAGGATATGGGGGCAGATGGGGTTATTGCTGTGGGTACTGGGGCTGGCGGACATGCTGGACCTATTTCTCCGATTGTTTTGGTTCCTTGGCTGGCAGGGAAGCTTTCTGTTCCGGTAATTGCCGCTGGTGGTGTTGCCGATGGACGGTCAATGGCGGCAATGCTTGCTCTAGGAGCGAGCGGAGTTAGTGTTGGAACTCGTTTTATTGCTTCAAAAGAGGCAAAAGTGGGTGACGAATATAAAAAAGCCGTTATCAATGCATCTCCCGAAGATATCATTATGACCACTCGGTTATCCGGTACACCTGCGGCCGTGATAAAGACTCCCTACACTGAAAAAATGGGGAGTGATTTACCTTGGGCAATTGAGGTTCTTAAGAAAAATCCTCTGACCAAAAAGTATGTGGTGCCATTGATTCATTATTTAGGAATGAAATCTCTCGAAGGTGCCATTGGCAAACCAACATGGAAAACGGTGTGGAGTGCCGGGCAGAGCGTGGGATTGATTGAAGAAGAGTTAGGTTGTCGAGAAATTATTGAAAAGATGGTTCATGAATATCAACAGGCTCTAGCAGCCATGCCAAAGGTGGAGGATTAAATGGTACCAGTTATACAAAATATCTTATCAAAGATCCCAGTAAGGACTCAGCTCAATTGGGGCATTAGAGGTGGGTCAATTCTCAAGATACCCTTATTGGCGTTTGTATGGCCTGAAGTGCTTGAAGTAGGGCAAGAGCGTAGTAAACTTAAGATCCCTTGTTCTTATCGTACTAAAAACCATCTAAACGTGGTTTATTTTGGTGCTCTTTGTATGGGAGCAGAGGCTGTTATTGCACTTCATGTTTTGGATGAAATTCGCAAAGAGGGAAAAATCGATTTTCTTTTCAAAGATTTTAAAGCCCAGTTTCTTAAGCGTGCTGAATCCGATGTGATTTTTGTATGTGAGCAGGGCCAAGCCATTCGCGAAATGGTGAAGAAAGCGCGTGCGACCAAAGAACGTCAAACCTTTACCTTTGAATCCTATGCACTGACGCCAGACAAGACTGGAAATGAAAAAATTGCAGAGTTCAGTTTAACTTTGTCTGTTAAACAGAGATAGGTTACCACTGAAGGGTCCAATCATCCTTTTCATGTGGGAGTGACCATGGGCCTATTACGCCGAAACATAACATACAGAGGCGAAGCTAAACTCTCTGCTTTCAGAAAAGTGGCTCTAGGCACTTGGAGAACCGTTGGTGATCCAAGTGTATATTCAGAGATAGAGCTAGATGTTGAACCTGCCTTAGAATATTTGGCTAAGATTGGTGCTGTCTCTGGCAAAAAACTCACCTTGACCCAATTTGTGGGAAAAGCATGTGCCGAAACTATTCGTCGTCATCCCGAACTTAATTGTGTCCTACGTTGGGGAAAACTTTATCGCCGTAAGGATATCGATATTTTCTTTCAAGTCGCATCTGACACCAAAGGCGAAGATCTCTCTGGGACAACAGTTCGGAAGATAGATCATAAAAATATCCTCGAAGTTGCCGATGATATGCAGAAGAAGGTTAAGCGAATTCGTGATACTGGCGATATTGATTATAAAGAGATGAAAAAAACCATGCGCTCGATCCCAGCATGGTTAAGTCGTTACATTCTCGATTTTTCGTCTTATTTCATGTATACCTTTAACCTTTGGTCACCGCTCTTGGGGGTGCCAAAAGATCCGTTTGGATCTATTATGATAACCAGTATTGGCTCTATCGGCTTAGATCGTGCCTTTGTTCCTTTGGTGCCATACTCAAGAGTTCCATGTCTTATTGCGATTGGTGCTGTTCGTGAAGCCCCAATGGCCGTTCATGGAAAGGTCGTTGCTAAAAAAGTGGTAAGCCTCTGTGTGACCTTCGATCACAGAGTGATTGATGGTATGCATGCAAGTCATATGGCTAAAACGTTAAAAAAGATTTTTGCCAATCCGATGGATGAGTTGGGAAACCCTGTTGAAATTGGCTCCACAGAGGTTGCATCAAGTCACAAGCATACTAACGCTTAATACTTAGATTTTGCTGGAAAAGTCCAACTTGGTCCCTCATGAGCCTCGCGCCTTTGGCGCATCTCATTCGGGCTGGCCTGTTACAATTAAAGATCCTAACCTCAGGGCTTTTTCAAAATGCCTTGTGCTTCTTGGGTTGAATTCGCATTAAGAACCGCATTAGCAATCAATTTACAGTCTTCAATATTCAAACTGAGAATGCGCTTTTTCACTTTGGGGATCAATGTTGCCGACATGCTCAAATGATGAATGCCAACACCGAGCAAAAATGGAGTCAGGGTGGCTTGTCCTCCCATTTCACCACAGATACTGAGTTCTTTACCGTGTTTTTGTGCGGCTTGAGATACCATGTCAATAAGCTTTAATACGGATGGTTCAAAGGAACTATAAAGGTTTTTAACCGTAGGATTTAAGCGGTCACAGGCACAAGTGTACTGAATTAAATCATTGGTGCCTAAGCTAAAGAAATCTACGTAGGGAGCGAAGGATTCAGTCATCAATGCGGCAGCTGGGATTTCAATCATGATACCAAATTTGATCGTATCAGAGACCTTGATTCCCTTTGCCATCAAAGCTTCTTTTTCCATTTGCACGATGGATTGGGCTGTTTGGAGTTCATCAATCGTCGTCACCATTGGGTACATCACATAGAGAGAGCCATAAACGCTAGCCTTTAGAAGAGCGCGAATCTGAGTTCTGAAGATTTTTGTATTTTCCAGGCAATAACGAAGACCCCGGAGTCCGAGGAATGGGTTCTCTTCTTTAGGAATTCGCAAATAAGGTACGTCTTTGTCACCACCGATATCAAGAGTGCGAATTATGGTTTTACGATTGTCCATGGTCGCTAGAATTTGTTTATAAATTTCAAATTGTTCGTGCTCGGTCGGTGGTGCTTTGCGATCCAAGAATAAGAATTCTGTTCTAAAAAGCCCAACGCCATCGGGGTTGAATTTTTTGAGAACGGGAATTTCAGCGGTTCCACCAATATTTGCGTGCAAGTAAACACGTGTGCCGTTTTTTGTAATAGCCTCTGTGTACTTTAATTTTTCAAGCTCAGCTTTTTCTTTAAGATAGATAGCTTGTTGTTCTTTAAATTGGGCCTGGTCTGCAGAGTCAGGGTCAACGATAACTTGCCCCTTGATGGCATCCATCAGAATGGTTGAACCATCGGCGATCTTTTGCAGGACTTCTTTTGTACCAAAGATAGCCGGGACTTCAATGTTACGCAGTAAAATTGCGGCATGGGAAGTGGCTCCTCCATGTTCAGTAATCACGCCCAAAATATTTATTGGATCAAGTTCGGCCACCATTGATGGTGCGATATCTTTAATAACAAGAATGATTCCATTTTGGTCACAGACCGAAAAGTCGAGGGATTGGCCAACCAAATTTCTGAGGATTCGTAATGAGATATCTTTTACGTCGTGGCTGCGCTCTGACAAATACGGATCAGGAAGTGCTGCCAACATATTGGCGAATTCTGCTGATATATGGGCAACCGCTTTTGTGGCATCAACCTTTTCGCTTTTAATTTTGTCGACGATTTGATCCATGTATTCTGGATCTTCAATCATCATAATATGCGCTTCAAAAATTTTCCGTTCTTCAACGCCTAGAAACTCGCCCTTTTTTTGAATGAGTTGATCAATTTGACGTTTGGATTGAAGAACCGCCTTTTGAAAACGATCGACTTCGGCTGCGGTATCACCACAAGGGGCTTCCACGATAGTTGGCGTTTCTAGATGAATAATCTTAGCATTTCCTAGAGTAAGGCCTTCGCTAACGGCCACACCTTGCAATGATACTTTTGCCATATAACCTATTCCTGAAAACGTGATTCAAAAAGTTTTTTAATCGAATCAATTGCAAGATGGGCATCATCGCCTTCGGCTTTTAATAAAATTTGCTCGCCGCCTTTTAATCCCATGCTCATCAGACTCATAATAGACTTGGCATTTTTAGTTAGGCCATTGGCGGTCAACTCAACTTTAGCTTGAAATTGACCAGCCACTTTTACGAGTAAGCCGGCTGGGCGGGCGTGAAGTCCATCTTCTGTTAATAATGTTACTGTTGTCTCAATTGCTGCCATAGTTCCTTCACTTTTCAATTGTGACCATCGTTTCAAGGGCGGCCACAGTTTTTGTTGATTCTGGTTTAAGGGATTTAAATTGCGTACCATTTGTTACAATCACTGGAGTAATTATTGATTTAGCTTCTTTACGAATGAGTTCTAAATCAAACTCTAGCAATTTTTGACCGGCCTTAACTTTGTCTCCCTGCTTGACGAAGGCCTCAAACCCACGCCCCTGCATCTTAACAGTATCAATTCCGATATGGATCAATAGCTCAATTCCTTGATCGCTCTCTAAACCAATCGCATGTTTAGTGTGGAACAAGTTTACAACAGTTCCATCGAAAGGAGCAACAACTGTATTGCCGTTGGGCTCAATTCCTACGCCAGGTCCGATCATTCCTTGGGCAAAGGTTGCGTCAGGAATTTCAGAGAGTGGAACGATTTTTCCACTCAGAGGACTTCCCACAATGATCTCAGAGCTGTTTTTTGTTGGGGCAGGAAAATTAATGATTTTCTTGATTTCTTCCTTAATTAAGTCTGACTCGGTACCAAAAATAACTTGTAGGTTACCTCCAGAGGCTTTCATGATGCCCGCAGAACCCAAAGTTTTGAGAGCGGTTTCGTTTACTTTATTCATATCGTTTACGGTTAAACGAAGGCGAGTGATACAAGCATCAAGGGCTTTTAAGTTCTCAGCGCCTCCGAGGGCATTAAGAATCTTAAGTGCCTTTTCAGAACGCCCCAAGTTGACGATAGAAGCATTTCCATTATCAATTTCTTCATCTTCGCGTCCTGGAGTTTTATACCCAAGAGCTGGAATTAAGAAATAAAAACTAGTGAAGTAGAGAACTCCCATGAGTGGGCCAACAAATACCCAAAGTTGAAGAGCATTTTTCTGGTTATAAAATCCCACCACAAAGTCGATGAGTGAAGCAGAAAAAGTATAGCCGAGGTGCAAATCAACAAAGTGAGTTAGCAAACCAGAAGTGAAAGCCAAAAGAACGTGTGTAACGAATAGAACTGGGCCAACAAAGATAAAGGCAAATTCGATGGGCTCAGTAATTCCAGTGATGATTGAAGTTAAAGCGGCAGACAGCATAACGCCAGCAACTGCTTTTCTTTTTTCTGGTTTTGAACGCAAAACTATGGCAAGAGCTGCTGCAGGTAAACCAAAAAGCATAATTGGGAATTCAGAAGCCATAAAAAGACCCGCACTTGGATCGCCTCCAATGTAACGAGGTGAATCACCCCTAAGGATTTCGCCTGCCGCCGAAGTGAACTGGCCAAATTCAAATAAAAATGATGGATAATAGACGTGATGCAAGCCAACGGGAATCAGAAGTCGTTTTCCCGCTGCATAAAAAGCAGGGCCAAATGATGAGGTGGTTACTGCATTTCCGAAGTCGTTAATTGCAATTTGAATGGGAGGCCACACGTAGGAGAGTATTAAGCCAACAAAAACCACAAAGAACACCGACATAATTGGAACTAATCGTTTACCTGAGAAAAAACCTAGTACTGGGTGCAAGCGAGTTTCGTGATATCGTTTATACATGGCCGCAGCTAGCAAACCGACTATGATACCTCCAAAGACCCCTGTATTAATGGCTAATTCTAGTCCACGAATATCCGTCATTACTTTCAAAAGGTTTGTTAATGTGAAATAAGCTGCTGCCGCGGAAAGACCAGCAATGCCAGCTCCGCCTGAGAAGCCGATGGCCACGCCAATCGCAAAAATTACTGGCAATTGCTCAAAAATAGCAAGACCTGAGCTATATAAGATATCACCAATGCCATGAATAAGCGGGCTGGTAACAACTTTGCCATCGCTAGCGTATTGCTGAAGCATGCGTCCTATTGCAACCACAAGACCGGCTCCGGGAAGAACTGAGACTGGCACCATCAAAGATTGGCCAAGTTTTTGTAACTGACTGAAGTTGAACCATTTCATACAAAACCTCTTCATTAAAAGAACAACGTTTTTAATCTATATCAATTCGCGTAAAAAAAGAGTGAATTGAAAAACATTCACTCTTCTTGAGACTCCATGCCCTATGGGCGGATTCTTGAAGCCGTTCGGTGGCTTGTTTATTTGGCTATGTCTAATTCGCTGAGATCAAGTAAGCCAGCGTCTGTGACACAGCTACTAAAAGCTCGAATATAGCTTATATAACTCCAAGTTAGATCTCGGGCACCTTGGGTGTATCCATTGTTACGATTAAATTGCTCAGGCATTCGGCCACCTGGATCTGTGTGATAAATCGTTCGATCCAAAAATGAAATGGCTTTGTTTTTCAATAAAGTTGCTTCAGACAATGGCTGAGTTTGTTTTGCTAAGCGGCAGTAGTACTCACCAAAAGCATTGGTGGCAAGAAACCAGGGGTTGCCTTCACCAAATCCGCTTCCTGTATAAACATCCTCCGGGTACCGACCGATAGCTGGGGCGAGTGCAGCATTTTTATTGATATTATAATTGCGGGAAAAAGTTTCCTCAAGTTTACGCGCAGTCGCTAAAACCCAAGGATCATTTAAGTCAAAAAAACCATCGCCCAAGCTAAAATAGATTGTTGCTAACAAAGTTGATACATCGAGTTCTGAAGTTTTGTGTCGCCAACCATCTGTTTGATTTATAGTCGGAACAATGTAGCCGCGGGCATCGCTACGGTGAGCAAGCAACGCCTTTTCGAGCCCTCTTGCTTGTTCAAGATAAAAAGCTGCAGCATTTCGGTCGCCAAGGGCAGTTGCTAAATGTGCGCCTTTTACCAGTGCTGATCGTTGGGCCATACGGCTGAAAAAATGGTGACCCTTAACTTCTTCCCATAAGTCAAAAGCCTGTTCTTGCCACTGGTGCGCGACATATTCTAAGTCTCGCTTGATTGGAGTTTGGGCCGGCATTTCAGATCTATAAAGTTTATTTACTTCGTCAGATCGGCCTTGGTTGATCAGTGCAAAAGCAAAATCAATCATAGCCAGCGCGCGAATGGCAGGGCCATCGCTTTGCGGGCGTCCCCAAGGGTGAGGGTAGATGTCACCAGTAATTGTGAAAATGGGCTCGCCTAAAGTCGAGCGAGTAAGTGCGGTGTTTTGATTGCGAATTTCAAAGTCAATCCAGTGCTGAATTCTATGTTCGAGGTAGGCTTTGCGTTCGGCTTTAAGTGGGAGCTGATACAACTGAACTATTTCCATCATTGTTAAACCAGCATCACGAACCCAATGATAAAAGTAGTTGGGGTCTTGTCTTGAAGGTGACGCGATGACGGCACCGGGTGTGATTCCAGGCTCGTTGAAGTTCTGGAATACTCCTCTATAGGAACTTCGAAGAACTTCGGTGTATCGATCCTGTCCGTAGGAGACACAAGTAAATAGACTCAGTATTAGGCTTAAAATTGCAGTTTTCATTATGTTCTCCCCAATTCCCCTCTAATAGTACTGGGAATTTCCGGACGGCATATTGGCACTTAAATCGAAGGCACGCAAGCTCATGGAGCATGTGTGTCGAATTAACTCTAAACTGAGCTGGACATAAGGGCGGGCCATGAAATTATAACTCCTCCTTCGCCATAGATGCCGCTACAATTTAGGCATACTGATTAAGTCAGAATTAAATAAAAAGGAAGTCGTATGCTTAAAGTCACGATGGAGTCAGATCGCCCACTGGTAGCATTAGTGGATGATGAAAAGGAAATAACTGAGCTATTGGCAGAAGAACTGAAGTCCGATTATGAGGTAATTCAGTTTAACAATCCACAAAGGTTTGTGGAAGCTGTTAAGGGTAAAGTGGTTCGGCCTGCAGTTCTGGTGATCGATTTGAAGATGCCTGTTCTCAATGGTCTCGAAACTTTACGCCAACTGAACGAAGCTGGTGTCAGTATTCCTACAATTATGTTTTCTGGCTATCTGGATAAAGAAGATGCGATTTCTGCTCTTGAGTTAGGTGTCATTCATATCATTGAGAAGCCGATCGATATCGCTGTTGTTCATGAAGTAGTCAATGACTCACTCATTGACTGGGAGTTAATGAAGACTCGACAGGATATTCGTGATCTTACTAAGCAGGTCAAAGAAATCTATTCGACTCTCAGATTGGCGGTTGCGAACTATGTGCCACCAGAGATTGCTGACAAGATTTTCATTGGACCCGGGGGAAGCGCAGAGAATTTTGATACTTTGCTAGAGTCTCTTGAGGAAAAGTTAGAGTTCCTGTTACGAGAAGAAAACCTTTTAGCAAAAATGAAACAGACCCAATATCGCAAGGCTCTGGAAAAACAAGCAGAACGGGCGTCGTAGATTTTTGAAAACTCAAATTTAAATAAAAAGCTCCGTAACTGGGGCTTTTTTATTTGTGCCGACTGGTTTCGTATCTTTTTGAGACAATGTTGAACTCAATGGCTCTAAAAACATATCGATTTTGAACATTTTGCGATCAATGAAAAGTGAGGAATCTGGATAAAAGTCCTAAACATCTTTTAGTTACCATCCGATAAGAAAACACGACTAAAGGAGAGTTCATGGAATTTAAATACACGTTTCATCAAATCCCTCATTCTGACTTTGTGGTGCAAGCTGTTGAAGATAAGATCGGTCACTCGATGCGTTATCTTTTTGGGCATGGTACGGTACAGGTCTCGTTTGGCAAAAGGGGCCATGCGTTTACGATTGGGATTGCGATCAAAGGTAATGGAGGGATTTATTATAAGGCCTCTGCAACCTGCGATAACCTTTATGCGGCCATTGATTTGGTTCAAGATAAGCTAGAAAAGCAGTTCCGCAAACAGCGAAAGAAGCTCCGGAATCACAAGCGATATGCACTTTCAAAAGAAGGTCGAATGGATCTCCTTGATGAAGGGTTAAGTACTGATTTCAGTTTTTATTGGAAAGGGCAGCGCAAAGCGGCCTAAGTTTAATTGGAGCCTCTAGCAAGATCTCGTGCGAAATTTCTTCGTGCGAGATCCACAGCTCCTTAAGTTGACCTCGATTTTTCTTAACAAGTTCAGATGCCTTCATTAAGACTCAAAAAAAACTCGAAAAATTTTGACCCGCTCAGCGCACTTTGTTAACAATGCTGGTTAACTTTATGTGGCCGATAGGAAACTTGTATTGTAGCTTAAAAAATGAGCTGAGGTGGAAGGCTTCTATCAATTCGGTCATTATCCATTTTTAGTGAGGGTCAAGAATGAAAAACTTTTTATTCACAAGTGAATCGGTTTCTGAGGGGCATCCCGATAAAATGGCGGATCAGATTAGTGACGCTGTTTTGGATGCGATTTTAGCTCAAGATCCTAGGGGACGTGTCGCTTGCGAAACACTTTTGACTACTGGATTGGTGGTTGTAGCTGGTGAAATCACGACGTCTGCAAATATCAATATTACTGAGATCGCTCGGGAAACCGTGAAGTCAATTGGCTATGACCACACTGATAAAGGATTTGATTATAAAACTTGTGGTGTGATGGTTGCGGTAGGAAAACAGAGCCCAGACATTGCAATGGGTGTTAATACCTCAGAAAGTCGTGAGCAGGGTGCCGGTGACCAAGGCCTAATGTTTGGTTATGCCGTCAATGAAACTCCAGAAATGATGCCGCTCAGCTTGTCGCTTTCTCATAAACTTTTGATTGATCTTGCCCAGTTACGCAAATCTAAAAAACTGGCCTGGTTGCGTCCTGATAGTAAATCACAAGTAACCGTTGAGTACGAAAACGGAAAACCGAAAAGAATCGATACCATCGTTCTTTCAACTCAACATTCTGAAGAAGTCTCTTTGTCGCAGATTGAACAAACCATTCGAGAAGAGCTGATTCATAAGTCAATTATGCCGGAATGGATTGATGCCAAAACAAAACTCCTCGTTAATCCAACGGGTCGATTTGTAGTTGGTGGCCCCATGGGAGATGCCGGTTTAACTGGCCGCAAGATTATTGTTGATACTTATGGTGGTCATGGTGCGCATGGTGGAGGCGCTTTCTCAGGAAAAGATCCATCTAAAGTAGATCGGTCTGCGGCCTATGCTTGCCGTCATGTCGCTAAAAATATTGTAGCCGCCGGTTTGGCAGAAAAATGTTTAGTCCAAGTAGCATATGCTATTGGGGTTGCTGAACCAGTTAGTATTAACGTTAATGACTTTGGTACGAGCAAAGTAGGTGCGGAAGTGCTTGAAAAAGCAGTTCGTAAAATCTGGAATCTTAAACCCGCGTCAATTATTAAGGATTTTGATCTTTTGCGTCCAATTTATAGAGCCTCTGCGAGTTATGGCCACTTTGGACGAGATATTTTCCCTTGGGAGAAGCTCAATAAGGTTGATGAATTAAAGTCCGTTGTACAAACGTTAAAGCAATTATAAGATTCTGACAGATGGGAAAGTGATAGGCCTTTTTTACGGTGGCGTCTAATCAAGACGCCGTTGTAGAAGTTGATCATGGTATATTATCAGTCCTTTTTCAGCGAACTTTAAAAAGAAGGAATTATTCGTGGATCCCAAGCGTATCCGAAACTTTTCAATCATAGCACATATTGATCATGGTAAGTCGACATTGGCCGATGCATTGTTGAATGTCACCGGTGCTTTGTCTCAGCGTGAAGCTAAAGCTCAGTTTCTTGATAATATGGATCTTGAGCGTGAGCGCGGTATTACTATTAAAGCCCAGACTGTATGTTTGAATTGGAAAGCTAAGGACGGGGAAGAGTATCAGGTCAATCTTATTGATACTCCCGGCCACGTGGATTTTAGCTATGAAGTTTCGCGCAGCCTTGCCGCTTGCGAGGGGGCAATTCTGGTGGTGGATGCCGCCCAAGGCGTTGAAGCTCAAACGTTGGCCAACGTTTACTTGGCAATGGAAAACAACCTCGAGATCATTCCAGTCTTAAATAAAATTGATTTGCCATCTGCTGACCCAGAGGGTGTGCGCAAGCAGATTGAGGATTCCATTGGATTGGACTGCTCCGGAATTATTATGGCCAGTGCCAAAGAAAAAATCGGCATTGCCGAGATTTTGGATGCCGTTGTCGAAAAAGTGCCACCACCGAAAGCAGATCGCTCCCTACCCCTCAGAGCATTGATTTTTGACTCATGGTTTGATTCCTACCAAGGGGTTGTGGTTTTGGTGAGACTGATGGATGGCGCTGTTAAAGTGGGCGAAAAAATTCGCTTTATGGCAACGGGTCGTGACTATGAAGTCCTTAAAATGGGTAAGTTTGCTCCCTTTCCACAGGCGTCTCAGGAGCTTGAAGCCGGCGAAGTTGGATTTATTGTTTGTGGTATCAAAGATATTCGTGATGTTAAAGTCGGCGATACGGTGACGACCACTAGGAAGCCGGCCGAAGAGCCATTAGCTGGGTTTAAACGAATTCAGCCGATGGTTTATTCGGGAATATTTCCAACTCAAGCGCCCGAGTTTGAAAACTTAAAGGATGCTTTGGAAAAGCTGGTTCTTAATGATTCAAGCCTCGTCTTTGAAACGGAAAAATCCGACGCTCTTGGTTTTGGTTTTCGCTGCGGATTTCTAGGTCTTTTGCATATGGAAATCGTTCAAGAGAGATTAGAGCGCGAATTTAATTTAAGTCTGATTACAACGGCTCCGACGGTGGTTTATCGCGTTCACATGAATGATGGTACCATGAAGGTTTTAGAAAACCCATCTCAGCTACCGCCGGAAACTAAGATCGCTAAAATTGAAGAACCAATGGTGAAAGTGACCATTCACACGCCAACGGAGTTTTTAGGTGCATTGATCAAGCTTTGTGAAGATAAACGTGGGTCCCAAATAAAAATGGATTACCTCACGGAGAAGAAGATCATCCTTGAGTATCGTTTGCCAATGAATGAAGTAGTGATGGATTTTTATGACCGTTTGAAATCAATTTCTAAGGGATATGCGTCTCTGGAATATGAAGTCATTGGTTATGAAGAGTCCGACCTTGTTAAGCTCGATATATTGATTAATGGTGATGCCATCGATGCACTATCCTTTATTGTGCACCGTTCAAAGGCTCAAGTGAGAGGTCGCTTACTTTGTGAAAAAATGAAAGAATTGATTCCAAGGCAACAGTTTCAGGTGGCAATTCAAGCCGCTATTGGTGCTAAAATTGTCGCTCGGGAAACTTTAGGTGCTCTTCGAAAAGATGTAACTGCCAAATGTTATGGCGGTGATATCAGTCGTAAGAGAAAGCTTTTGGAGCGGCAAAAAGAGGGAAAGAAACGCATGAAGCAAATAGGCAGCGTGGAAGTTCCTCAAGAAGCCTTTTTAGCAGTATTGAAAGTGGAGGAATAATGTCTCAAGATCAGCAACCAGGTGAACAGTCGAAGACGAAGTCAGAAGGTAATTTACCAATTGATAAGTGGGATTTTAAATCGAAATATTTTTGGAGTGAAGGCGCAGGATCGATTTTTTTAGCGATTTTTGTGGCACTGACAATCCGTTGGGCCCTTCTTGAGGCCTACGTTATTCCGAGTGGCAGCATGTTGCCATCGCTCTTAATTAATGATCATATTTTTGTGAATAAGCTTGTTTATGGATTGCGAGTTCCATTTTCTGAAAAATGGCTAGCGAAGTTTCAAGAACCCAAAAAGGGTGAAGTGATTGTTTTTAAGTATCCTCGTGATATGAGCACTTTTTTTATTAAGCGAGTTGTTGGTGAACCAGGCGATAAGATTCGTGTTGAAAATGGCACGTTGTATATTAACGACATTCCGATGGAAAAAAAGGTAGTGGCTGCACCCAATGACTTTGATTGGCTCCGCGATGAAGATTTCCAGCGTGATGGTAATAACTTTGATCGTAAAGATAACTATGTTCATTTCATTGAAACCTTGCCCGGAAATGTTGAGCACAATGTACTTTTACGTCGAGGCGAAGCACTAATGGATTCTTACGGTCCATTTACGGTTCCTGAGGACAGTCTCTTTGTCATGGGTGATAACCGAAATAACTCTATGGATTCTCGAGTGTGGGGTGTTGTACCTAAGGAAAATATCCTTGGCCGGGCTGGATTTGTTTGGCTTTCTTGTGAGGAGACTTTCATGCCTTCCGAAACCATTAGTGCCCTGGGATTTTTGGACAAAATGATCTGCAATCCTCTCACAATTCGTTGGAGACGATTCTTCCATTCAGTGCATTGATTGGGATTTTTAAGAGAAAGAGATCTCTGATGCAAAAATCCAAAAAAGTAACTTGGACCAAAGCTCTTCTTAGCTTTTTTGCGCCGATTTTAATCGTGTTCTTTTTTAGGTGGGCTCTTTTTGAGCCCTATGTTATTCCGAGTGGGAGTATGATTCCTACTCTTTTGATTCATGATCACATTCTGGTAAACAAATGGGCCTATGGATTTCGAATACCATTTACCGAAACTTGGTTAACCTACTGGCATAAGCTTGAACCAGGGGAGATTGTTGTCTTCCGTTACCCCAGAGGTCGAGACACCTTTTTTGTAAAACGAGTTGTTGCTGTTGAAGGGGATGAGATTGAGGTGAAGGAGGGTCA
This sequence comes from uncultured Pseudobdellovibrionaceae bacterium, assembly GCA_964648725.1. Lineage (GTDB taxonomy): Bacteria > Bdellovibrionota > Bdellovibrionia > Bdellovibrionales > Bdellovibrionaceae > CAUJGP01. The sequence continues at coordinate 20,298 of CAZYOE010000023.1, forward strand.
GCTTATCAGAAATGGTGTGCCCGTTGAGCGCGTTTTGATTGATGCGCCACCAGCTCCCAGAGATGAAACTGCAGAATTTCAGTATTATCATGAAAAGTTAGGCGAACATGAGTTTATGTCTCGTTCCTATCGCTGGAGTGAACGTATGAACGGAACAAAGGTTAAGGTTCCTGCCGGCCAGTTTTTTGTTGTTGGTGATAACAGGGATGAGTCCAATGATTCGCGCCATTGGGGATTCGTACCGACTAAAAATCTAATAGGCCGGGCTGGAGCCATTTGGCTCAGTTGTGAAAACACGTTGCCAGCGACGCCCTTTATCTGTGATCCTAAAGCTATTCGCTGGGAGCGTTTATTTACCTCAGTGAAATGAGTACTATAGCTTTCATGGAAGAAGGAAGTTAGTTGTGAATGGCAAGAAGTCTCAGGCTGAACGATGGCGCGACTTTGCAGAAATTTTGTTGTTAGCATTTACTTTGGCGTTATTTTTACGAACTTTTTTTGTGGGGTTTTACCGAATCTCAACTGGAAGTATGGCGCCGAGTTTGCGAATTGGCGATTTTGTGTGGGTTTCGAAAATTTCTTATGGTCTTAAAATTCCTTTTACCCATGCACGAGTTTTGGAGTCCCTCCCTGCAAAAGGGGATTTAGTTCTCTTCAAGTATCCTGACCAACCCAATGCGGTTCATATTAAGCGAGTTATTGGTTTGCCTGGCGATAACATTTATATTCATCATCAACAAGTTTTGGTTAATGATCGTGCTTTTCAGTTGGAACCTTTAGACGCCTCTCAGTTTACGGATGTCCCAGGGGCAGAGTTTATGCAATTCTATCGCGAGTCCAATGGTGACCGCCGCTACTTAGTTATGTTTGCACCATCGGAAACTAAATCTAAGGAAGTCGGCCCGCTCGTAGTTCCTCCAGGAGAGATATTCGTAATGGGAGATAACCGTGATGCAAGTGATGATTCGCGTTATTGGGGAACGGTACCCATGTCACATGTGGAAGCTAAAATGAAGGGAATTTGGTTTTCATTGGATTGGTCTGGGGCCAGTACTGAGGGTGAGCCTAAATTTCGTTGGCATCGCTTAGGATTCGACTTTTAAGAACTTTTTTAAGAACTTCGTTAAAATATAACTCGCGATTGACATACGTTCTAGGGATTCGTAGTTTCAACTCTTAATGAATTCCAGAAAAAATAGCTTCCTCGATTTTCGTCATTTCGAGCGTAAAGACCTGGTTTCCCTATTTCAAGTTGCAGAGGAGCTGCGACAGCAAAAAGAGATAGATTGGAAATTCCAGGGTACGGCTGCGCTCTTATTCTTTGAGAACTCAACTCGAACGCGAATGAGTTTTGAATCAGCTTGTTGGAGAGTCGGATTAGGTCCAGTGCTTTTGGACGTGAATTCCGGTTCAAGTCTAAGTAAAGGGGAAACTCCGGAAGATACCATCTACAACGTGGCGGCGATGGATCCCAAGGTTATGATCATCCGCTGTGGGAGTGCTCTTGATTTAGAAAAACTGGATTCAGAGATTAGTCCACTAATTGTCAATGCAGGTTGGGGCTCACGGGCTCATCCCTCCCAAGCCTTATTAGATCTTTATACTCTTTGGCGTGAGCGTGAACTCGAAGGCACAAAGTTGTTAATTGTGGGAGACATTCTTCATAGCCGCGTAGCCTCGTCCCACTTTGAAATTTTTAATAAGATGGGTGTGCAAGTGGCGGCTTGTGGTCCTGACCTCTTTAAACCCGAAGCTCCGGTTGCAGGTCTGAAGTGGTTTGATAATTTGCATGAGGGACTAGAGTGGTGCGACTCTGTGATGGCGTTGCGCTTACAGTTGGAGCGACACACTCAAAGAGTTCAATTAGATCCAAGTGATTATCACAAAAGTTTTGGACTAAATAAAAAAAATTTATCAGCGTTAAGTCCTGGAGCTCTAATTATGCACCCAGGACCTGTGAATCGCGGTGTTGAATTGGCCGATGAGGTTTTTCAGGATTCTCGGTGTCGAATCTTTAATCAAGTTAATTGCGGACTTTACATACGAACCGCACTTTTAAAACGTGTTTTGGGGTGAGCATGAAGCAAGGTTATTGTGTCTTAGAAACCGGAGAGATTTTTCGCGGGCAATGGTTGGGCGGTGAGCCTCGTGCCGGCGAAGTTGTATTTAATACCTCGCACTCAGGTTACGAAGAAATCGCGACGGATCCGAGTTATTTTACGCAAATTGTGGTTATGACAGCTCCGATGATGGGAAACTACGGCGTCGATCGACACTTTTGGGAGTCGAACCGACTGTGGATCCAAGGCTTTGTTTGTGTACAAATGCAGTCTGGTTCTCGCGACCAGGCCTGGCTTGAGCGTTTGCGCGAATTTAGAATTCCAGTGGTTTCTGAACTCGACACCAGAGCATTAGTTCTTCGTTTGCGCCAAGGAGGTACACCCTGGGGCGCTTTAGTGCAAGCAGGCGGTGAGGCAGAAGCATTAGAAATTGCAAAACCAATGATTCAAAAAGAAAAAGCCAAAGACAAGGATTGGGCTTTTGCAGCGTCAACAAAATCAATTCAAGTTCGTCCTGGCTTTAAAGTCAATGGACCTCGGATCGCCCTTCTTGATTTTGGATGCAAAGAAAATATTATTCGAGAACTTCTGCCATTCTGTTCTGAAGTGGGTGTATTCCCAAGCCGTACTTCCTTTGAAAAAATCAAAGAGTGGAATCCAGATCGCGTGATGCTTTCAAATGGCCCTGGTGATCCGGTAGATGTACAAGTGGCCGTGGAAACCGTTCGGCAAATAATTGGCTGGAAGCCCTTGATGGGAATTTGTATGGGTCACCAAATCTTGGGTCTCGCTTTAGGTGCAAAAACTTACAAGTTAAAATTCGGTCACCGCGGAAGTAATCATCCGATTCGTGATGATTTACTCAAGAGAATTTATGTAACAAGCCAGAATCATGGGTATGCGGTTGATGCGGCCACTTTGCCTTCACATGTAAAAGTCACCCAAATTAATTTGAATGATCAAACTGTGTCTGGTGTTTTTAGTAGTGAAAAACGTTGTATGGGAATTCAATATCACCCGGAAAGTCATCCTGGACCGCATGATGCGCATGATTTATTCCGCTACTTTGTGGAGAAGCTATGATCGCTGAATATAACCAATTGATGGATAAAATTCTGCAGTTCTTTGCAGGAGAACAATTTCAAGATGAAATTCGTCTTGCAAAACGAGACTTCTTCGATAGCTCAAGTGTCTTCGATGAAGGGTCATCACACTTTGAATTACGAATGGCGCAGTTTTTTGACTGGTACTTTTTTACCAGAAAATTGCGTGGCTATGAATGCACGCCACTCGACGGGGCTTTATTACCGAGAGAGCTTAAATATACACCAGCGGAAATTGAGATGTTGAATATCATGAAAAGACATCGCAACAGCTTGTTTGAGTATATCAAAACTAAAGATGGAAATTTAATCATCCGCGACTTGATTTCTGATAAGAAAGTCACGGTCAAAGAATCTCCCTTTGTCTCCGGCTTTGCCGATGATGAAGTTTTTCAGGTGCGAATGATTCCGATTGGTGACAGTTTTATTTTCACCAGAGGTTTTTGTTTTCACCCTCCTGAAGCTCGAAAATTTATTTACAAAGAAGCCAAACTCTATCGTAAAAATCCCGATTTAAATGTGGAAGAGTTATTACTTCGACTCACGAAAATGCGTTACAAGTACGAACAATACAAACATGTCACAGTAGACAAAATCTACTGCCACAACGTCTAGGGGGATACATTGCCTCGTCGTCAAGATCTTAAAAAAGTTCTGATTTTAGGAAGCGGTCCCATTGTTATTGGCCAAGCTTGTGAGTTTGATTATTCGGGAACTCAAGCTTGTAAAGCCCTTATGAATGAGGGGCTGGAAGTTATTCTTGTGAACAGTAACCCTGCCACAATTATGACTGATCCAGAAATTGCAACGAGCGTTTACATTGAACCATTGCAAGTTCCATTTATTGAAAAAATCATAGAGAAAGAACGTCCCCAGGCGGTCATTCCTACCTTAGGTGGTCAAACAGCTCTAAATCTTGCCTTGGCTCTCTATAGCGAAGGAGTGCTAGCTAAGTACAACGTTCAACTTTTGGGAGCCGATCCACAAGTTATTCAGGCTGCTGAAGATAGGGAGTTATTTAGAGATATCCTCGATAAGGTTGGCGCTAAATACCCTAAGAGCCATTTGGTTCGAACTTTTGAACAAGGTCTGAAAGTGGGTGATGAGCTTGGTTACCCACTAATTTTGCGCCCGAATTACACTTTGGGTGGTGGTGGCGGCGGTATTGCTTACTCACCGGAAGAATATCAAAAGATGCTGGTGCAGGCTCTGCATGAAAGCCCGACGAGCGAGGTTCTCGTTGAGGAAAGTATTTTAGGCTGGAAAGAATACGAGCTCGAAGTCATGCGTGATGCGGCTGGTACCTTCGTAATTATTTGTACCATTGAAAACTTCGATCCTTGTGGAGTCCATACAGGCGATAGTATTACCATAGCGCCTCAGCAGACTTTATCTGATCGCGATTATCAGGCCATGCGTGACGAAGCGGGTAAGATTATCAATGAAGTTGGTTTACAAACGGGAGGAGCGAATATTCAGTTTGCTGTTCATCCCAAAACTGGGGAACGCGTTGTTATTGAGATGAATCCTCGAGTGAGTCGCTCATCGGCTTTGGCTTCGAAGGCGACGGGATTTCCGATAGCAAAGATTGCGGCTCTTCTTGCTATTGGGTACCAACTTGAAGAAATTCAAAATGATATCACTAAGACGACGCCCTCTTGCTACGAGCCGGCGTTGGATTATATTGTTACAAAAATTCCCCGATTTGCTTTCGAAAAATTCTCGGGAGCCCGGGATTTATTGTCGACCCAAATGAAGAGCGTGGGCGAAGTCATGGGAATTGGTCGAACTTTTCAAGAATCTCTCATGAAAGCGGCTCTTTCTCTCGAACGAAGCAAAGAAGGATTTCCTGAAATTACGGTCGAAGTTGATAAAATTTCTTATCCCAACAGCCAGCGTTTATTTCATATCTACCAAGCTTTCCGTGATGGTTGGTCGATAGATGATGTTTTCGAGTTAACATTAATCACCCCTTGGTTTTTGGAGCAGGTAAAGGCCCTCGTTGATTTTGAACATGTCCTTGCCAGTTCTCAATTAACTACAGAACTTATTTATCAAGCGAAGAAACGTGGTTTTTCTGATGCCTTGATTGCGCGCTTAACTAAGCACACTGAACTTGAAATTAGAGAACTTCGTCACAAGGAGCATGTGCTGCCGAGCTTTCAACAAGTTGATACCTGTGCGGGAGAGTTCGCTTCTTCGACTCCGTATTACTATTCAACTTATTGGTCTAAGCCCGTGGAACTTCCGCGCGCTGAAAAGCGTGTGGCAATTTTAGGAAGTGGCCCTAACCGAATTGGTCAAGGGATTGAGTTCGATTACAGTTGCGTGCGCGGAGTGAAAGGTTATCAAAAGAAGGGTTGGGAAGTATGCATGATCAATTCGAATCCGGAGACGGTTTCGACGGATTACGATACTGCCGACTTTTTATTTTTTGAACCGCTCACTGAAGAACATGTGGCGGAAATCATGAATGCCGCACAGGTTGATTCGGTCGTCGTTCAATTGGGCGGACAGACTCCGATCAATTGTGCTCCTGGATTGGTGAAGCGTGGGTATAAAGTGATGGGTTCTGATCTAGAGACCATTGATTTGGCGGAGGATCGTGGACGCTTTAATCAAATTTGTCGTGAACTCAATTTCAAAATTCCAGAATCTGGAATGGCGCAAAACTTAAAAGAGGCGCAGGCCATTGTAGATCGAATCGGTTATCCACTTATTTGCCGGCCAAGTTACGTGCTTGGTGGTCGTCGCATGGAAGTGGTTGAAAATCCTGAAGAGCTTATCAGCTACTTTGAACGTCATCAGGAGGCCATCAGTAGTGAGCGCCCATGTTTGATTGATCAGTTTTTAGATGGTGCTCTTGAAGTGGATGTTGATTTAGTTCGTGGTAAGGACTGGGTTGTCGTTGGTGGGGTGGTTGAGCATATCGAAGCGGCGGGTGTTCACTCTGGTGATAGCCAAGGGGTGATTCCTCCGCAGAGATTGCGTCGAGAGATTAGCGATAAAGTAGAACTGATGAGTAAAGAGCTTGCTGATCGTATTGGCGTCATTGGTCACTTAAACTTACAGCTCGCCATTAAAAAAGATCAAATTTATATGCTCGAAGCAAACCCCAGAAGTTCTCGATCAGTGCCGTTCGTGGTTAAAGCCACTGGAATACCATTGATTGATCTTGGCGTCGCGGCAATGCTTGGTGAGTCTCGCGAAAAAGTAAAGCCTGAGCGATTTGTTTGGCGCTCACGCCCTGGTGTTTCTGTGAAGGGCGTTGTGTTCCCATTCAAGAAGTTTCCAGAGGCTGATTCCATTCTTGGTCCTGAAATGAAATCGACGGGCGAAAGCATGGGGCGCGGTAGTGATTACGGCGAGGCCTTAATGAAAGGGATGCTCTCATCACATATGCGCTTTCCAGAAAAGGGTGAAGTGTTCTTCTCACTCCGTGAAAAAGATAAAGATGATATGTTAGTGATTGCTCGTGATCTGGTTTCCATGGGTTATACTTTGTCGGCAACAAAAGGAACGGCTCAGTACTTTAAAGACCATGGTTTGAATTGCGTAGAGTATAAAAAAGTTCACGAAGGTCGTCCTCATTGTGTTGATAAAATTCGTTCGGGTGGTGTGAGCTTGGTAGTCAATACAACTTCAGGGCGCCGATCAATTGAAGCAAGTTTCAATATTCGTCGTGCTTGTATTGACTATAGTATTCCCTGTTTAACAGAGAGTGATGCGGCAGAGGCTTTCTTGATCGCTTTGAAGAAAGCGCGCGAAAAAGCTTTTGAAGTGGCAGGTCTTCCGCAAATGCAGGAACTATAGGGAAACGTAGATCACTTAAATCATACCTTCTTTTCAAAATGATAAAATAAAAAAATGGGGTGCTGGTTTAAAGCACCTCGTTTTCATTTTATACCAATTCCAGTCAGAAAGTAGACCAAGCCGTCGGCGCAGCCAACGATGGGCTGCGAACTAAATGGAAATGGTATTACACAATGAGGCTATATTGCCTTTATAAGATCAAAAAGTTCAGTGACCTTAGGACACTAAACTTCGGAGAAATTGGAATTTTATTTTTGGTTACATAAAACAAGTTCGCGCACGCATTGGGTCTTCGTGACATTCGATATTCTCTGAAATAGATCTGCCGAGATAGGTAACAATGGACCAGTGGCAGCAGGGTCAGGGGCGGAGGCTAAAGATTTGCGTGTAAATAATCCCTGTTGGTCCTTGTAGCGATCATTAGCAGGATCACGATCGGAAGAATCGCCGAATCCACCTGCGCCTCCGCCGCCGCTATAACCATCACTATCATCTTCACCCGTTTGGCCTCGAGTTGCGACTCCTGAAACATTGGTTGACCCAGTTTCACCGCTTGCATTTAATGCAATGACGTCTTTGCCGGAGGAGTTGCCATTGGAGCCGCTACCGGATGTGCTTGAGGAGCTATCGCTTCCGGGATTTCCAGTAGCAATAGAAGCGCCATCAACGGCTTTGCCTTCTTTATTTATTCGAGTGGTATCTTTGTCCATTCCGCCATAATTAGTGACACCGTACTTTTCAGCCACACATTTAAGGTCGCAAGCTGGTGTTACAAAACACTCAAGTGGTTGGTTTGAAGTTTTGCAGTAAGTTGCAGTGGAATTAATATTTTGTGCTGTATTGGCGGATTGTGGTGCGGCCGAAAGTTGAGGAATGTTGGAAGTATTAGCGTTGCTATCGATCGCCATGTCTTTTTCGCCGCCACCATCAGGAGTTGTTTGGAAATCTTGTTTCTGTTTGTCGCCGGAAGATAGCAGCGAATACAGTCCACCGGCTGTGGCTGCAATTAAGGCTGCAGTGATAAGTTTGTGTTCTTTGACCCAGGCCCAAATACTGTTTAGGATTCCATCATTCTCCATTTGGGCACTCTCGCAACTTTTCGTATTAATCCCAGTGCTTTTTGCAACATTGGAGCCCATTGTAATTGAATTTATTTTCGCCTTTGCCTGGGCATCTTGCAGGCATTTAGCTTTTTCAGTTTCAAGGTCTTTTCGAGCTTGAGCTTCAAGGCCCTCAACTTTGGCTTCCATTGCATTACAGCCACCTTCAAAGGTAGAAACAATTCCGGTACCAGTTGTTCCGTTTTTGACATTTCCATCGGCCGAGCCTACTGATGATCCATCGCTAGTGGCACCAGTCATTCCGCCAAACATTGAACTTAAAAGTCCCTTATTGCATTTTGCATAGTATTCAGCATTCCCTGCCTGAAACGCTGAAAAGCTTTTATTAAATTGTGGAAAGCTGTAGGGAGCTTGAGGGGCACCAGTGGCATCAACCATTTGAGCGACTGTCGGCTTGTCAGTTGGAGGTGGAGTTTCGGCTGCACCTGGGGCTGCTGCAGCAGCATTTGAGGGAATTGATAACGCTGGTGATGAGCCATCACCTTTACCTTGAGCTGGTTTAGAAGCCTTCGTGTCTCCGAGAGTACAGGTTTGACCATCAGGGCTTAAAGTCCTGCCCTGACTTTTTGCACAATTGACGACTGCAAATGAAGTTTGATTGAGAGCGAAAGTCATAATCACCGAGTAAATCATGACTCGTTTATTTATTTTGAAAAATAACTTATTCGTTTTCATATTTCCCTAACTGCAAAAGAGAGACATTCACTTCAGGTAAATTGAATGGAAAGTCATTTGGTTTTGAAATCCCCATATAATTAGATTAATGCGGTTTTTTAAAGATTAATAGCGATCTTTTTATCAATTGATATATGTAAATAGAACTAATTTGATTGTGATTCTTTCGGGAAAATGTCCCATATTGGGACAATCATTAGCAGGCCCTTTGACCTGTTAATAGAGGTAGACACTCTTTATTTGTTCAAGCCACATAGCCTCGTCATTCGCAGTAATCTGCTCGAAGTCATCAACAACACCTTCACGGTCATCCACCCACTCGCGCAGAAGTGGGCTGCCATTGATGAGGTCGATGGCGAGGCGGTCGTGCTCGTACTCATAGTCAAACTTGCGCCAGATTTCATAACTGGGGTATTCGAGACGAAGTGTTTTAAAGAATAATGCCACCAATCGATAAGGTTTAAATTGTTGGTGATTGTACTGAGGATGATCCACATGCATTTGAAAACCTTGGCACAGTTTTTTGTGGTGCTTATGAAAGGTGGGCTCAAAATAACAAGGTCGAAGGATGCTTCCCTTCATCCATTGAGGCGCTAAAGAGTTCATGCGTTTCAAAATGAGGTGAATATCAATGTCAGAAGCTCCGAGCAATTCAAGAGGGTGAGTAGTGCCTCGGCCTTCGGAAAGTTGTGTTCCCTCTATCATCACGGTGCCTGGAAAGGTCTTTGCCATGTGAGGCGTGGCGGCATTTGGAGATGGGTTCACCCATGAAAGATCGGCCGGCCAACCAAAATAGGGGCCTTGATCTGGAAAGTAATTTTCCATGGCAATCACTTTCAGATCTAAATCTAAACGTAAATATTTTTTAAACCAGAGAGCGCATTCTCCCAAGGTTAAACCATGACGCATGGGAGCCGGACCCGCGCCCACAAAAGATTCCCAATTCTCTCGTAGAAGCATTCCCTCAATGGGGCGACCCGCTGGGTTTGGCCGATCGAGAACCCAAAGTGATTTTTTAGCTTCCGCGCAAGCTTCCATCATGTAGCGAAGTGTGGTGAGAAAAGTGTAAATTCGAGTACCCACATCTTGAAGATCAAAGAGACAGACATCAAAAAGCTGCAAGCTCTCTTTGGTTGGGCGTCGTGTAGTTCCGTAAAGACTATAAACCGGAATTTTTAATTCCGGATCAAGATAATCTTCACTTTCAATCATATTATCTTGTTTTTCTCCGCGCATTCCATGCTGTGGTCCGTAGGCGCAAACAATATTAAAGCCTTGTTCTACAAGAGCATTTAAAGAATGCATCAGGCCTTGTGTGACGGAGGCAGGGTGGCCAACAAAAGAAAGTCGTTTACCTTTTAGTTCCAATTGCAGATTCTTATCTATTAGTATGCGATCGATTCCGAGCTTGATCATTTTTGCTCCTCAGAGAGTGAAATAGTAAAACCAGCATTACTGTGAAAGTCAGGTTTGTTTGATGGATGTTGTAAGGAAAAATAAGACACTTCTCCGGACCTCCATTGAATCACTGATGTGACGGCAAAATAACCGTTTTTGATGAGTTCATTTTCCTTTGCGAATAAATTTTTTAGATTGATTTCAACTTTAAACTGATAGGCATTGCCCCCACTGGGAGGGTGCAGAACTGTAATTTTGGGTGCATCGATCAAAGCCGAAACTTTAAGGTTAGTGCGATAATCATCGAGTTCATAAAAATTCCAAAGTCCTGTTGGAGCCGAATTGAACTCCCAATATTTTTTAGATTTACTGGACTTTAGAAACCACTCAAAACATGTGGACTTCCAGAGTTCGTCTGTACGGTTTGATCCAGCTGTCGCTTGATCGAGCAAGAGGATATGATTGGTTGCACCTATTAAGTAGTAAACAATAGTTAATTGCTTGGCGGACAATTGAAAAACAATTTCAAATTTCAACGGATGAGGTGTCGGTGAAAAGGGAAACAGTGTTCTGCGCATGCCTACATTGTTTCACCGAATCTCCAATGTAGACAAGATTTATTTTGTTATGCCATTTTCAGTTAGAAAGTAGACCAAGGCGGCAATGGACCCGAATGAGATGGGCCGAAGGCGCGAGGCTTGTGAGGGACGACGCAACCAACGATGGGCTACGAACTAAATGGAAATGGTTAGTCGCCTCATACTCTCCTCGGAATTTGTTTGAACATTCAACTAAGTAAAAAAAGCAAATGGCAAACTTGCCCGGATCCAATTAAACGCCCAAAAATTCTGAAAAGTGTACGGTAGGAACACCTCGATTTGCCCCTAGGACATAGTGTTTCGTATTTCTGCCGAACTCTTAGTGGAGTTTTGGAGAGTAATGAAAACACCAAGAAGACAAAACATGAGACCTAAGGCTATATATATTGAAATCTTTAAATCCTCGAAGAGTGCTGAAAGAATAATGGCAATTACTGGAGAAAGAATACTTGTATAGCCAGCGCGATCTGCTCCAATGCGTCCCATAAGAGTGAGATAGGCGCCAAAGGCAACGACGGTTCCAAATAAGGATAAATAGAGAAGAGAAAGCCAATAGGCCGAAGACAAAGGAATATGAAATGGCCGATTTAAGACAATGGCAATGATGAGTGTGACAACAGTTCCGTAAAACATTCCCCAGGCGTTGGCGATAGTGACGGGGATTCGATGTAAATGATTTTTGTAGGAAAATAAATTTCCGGCAGACGCAAAAAATGTAGCCAACAAACCAAGACCAAGCCCCTTAAAACTTGAGTTGCGATCACCAAGGGTTGTGAGTTCATGGCCAAAAATAAAGAGAATGCCAAGAACTCCAAAGGCCGTGCCAATATAGACGGTCTTGCTGATGGATTTCTTATAGAAGATTTTCATTCCTAAAATGTTGTAAGCTACTAGTAACGTAAAGGCCATTGCAACAATGGCGGAAGGTGCATATAGCTCAGCCATATAGGTGATAATGTAGTTAATTGAAAAGTTACAGGCACCTTGGAAAAAGAAATTAAGGTGAGATTTTCTGGAATACCTCAACGGGCGCTTTGTCATGTGTGCAAAAGCAAATAATATTAATGTTGAGATTGAAAATCGAAAAAATACACTGATAATGGGATCTGTGTCTGAGATCTGATATTTTATAACAAGCCAGGTTGAGCCCCAAATCCCCGCACAAGTAAGAAATAAAAGCAGGTTTGATGAAAAATATGAAAAAAGTCGGTCGATTCTGTTCATAGAACATAGATAACATTGAAGAGTAAGAGATGGAAAGAAGATCAATGAGGAACTTGACCACAGGAACTGTCGTTTTTAATACACACTATAGCTGGCTATTCTGTTGAAATGGGTGACCTGGTAAAATTGGTTCCATGCGTTTAGTTTGCTTTGTCAATGTGAGCTGATTGAACCTTAATACTGCCACCTATTAATTCTAAAACTGATTTACATATCGGAAGTACAAACCCCTTGCCAGTTTCACCCTCGGTGCCAGCCCTTGAAGTTTTCTTGGGCCATTGAAAACAAATTTGGATTTATGTCTGACTTTTGGTCGATATAGTAGGGTTGTAGTTCTAGGCGGTGAACTCCATCAATCACCGCCTGTAGATTGCGGACATCCGTCATGATCTCTTTGATGGCCTGAGTTCCAAGGCGCACCTTTTGCCAGCTTCCGGACTATATAATTTAAAGTCTGGGAACTGCTGTTTGAAGTGTTGCAATTTGTCCACCAGCGAGAATAACCATTGTTCTGCCGTTCAAAAGAAATCTCTTTGCTGCGGTTTTGATGTAGAAAAATTTTGATTCTTCTCCACCAACCAGTACCGTGCCACCGGTTGGACTAAAGTTGAAAGTGATGAAGGAACCAGCTCCCGCAGATCGTTCCGCCGAGAATGGGTTTATCGCGCCAAGGCCGTCAGGTCTCCAGTCCACGGCAATCTCAGAAAAACCTTGGAAGCCATATGTTTTAACTTCTTTCACAACACCGTTGAGACCAGCTTTAGTATCACGAATGCGATAGTAAAAATGGAGAGTGCCGGTTCTTGTTGATCTAACCACTCTATTTTGAAGTGTTCCAACAAATAAGACCGCGCCTCCAGCTCCTCTTATAGTAAACGGAAGTAGCTTATCATACAGTACAGTGCCGGCAAGATCAGCCTCTGCTGCTACTGTTGCTCCAACCAATGCCGTTGGAGGACTGCTCGGCGGCAATGCCACAGAAGCAGAGCTCACAGATTGATAAGCCAATGCGGCCATTGAAAAAGCAAATATACCAAAACGTAAGGTCTTTAAAATAAATGATGCCATTGTCGCCTCCCTATAATTGTTAGGGTGATGTTAATTGGCAGAAGCTCATTAAGGTCAATGCGGCCACTCATTCATTTAGAAATCTTTAAATTTAATACTTGTAATAGGACAATCTATCCCATGTCGAAAACGACTAATTTTGTTTCTATGGTGCCGGTTATTTTGAGTTCTGATTCATTTTTAATGGCTATTTCACCTCCGAGATTTTCGAAGTTGAATCTCATAGTTTCACGCCCCACTTTTCTTATCTAGATTCTGCTGAAAGAGGCCAACTTCTGCGTTGGCTTCGCTTCAACTCTCACTCAACGTAGAGGAACTACGCCTCATTCGATTTGAAGCTTGCCGCCTAGAATTTGGCACTTTTTCAGCAGAATCTAGATAAGAAAAACTGTATTCACAAATTTGAAGATGTGCAACAATTGCTAAGGGGCAAACAAAATGAATTTAAGCTTTAAACTATTAGCGAACAAACTCTCGGGGCTGATAATTATGTTGAGTTTATTTTTTATTCTTAATTGTACTGAGGAACAGAAATCATCCCCTCCGGACATCGCCAAATACACAGCAGATACTAATTTGATGGTTAATGTTGCCCAAAAATTTATCGACGATCCTGATGCTAAAAAAGTTCATGAGGTCGCAGTAGCGACAGAGCAAACTCGGGCGATGGCATGCTTTGATTACAATAATGAATGCACCTTATACGGGGAGTTAATCTCCAAAATTATCGCTACTAGTGCTGATGGCACCGTAACGCCCGCAGAGCGACAGAGTCTCTTGCAAGATTTGGCAGAACTGCGATCCGCAATTAAGGGCGGGCTCAATAAACTCCGAAGAGAAAACTAGTATTGCCAGACGCGGTGGAGGAGAGAGGTGGGGGCTTTCGGAGCCCCTTCGAGGTCTCAACAGAGGTCTGAGGGAAGTGGCAAGCTACGCTGCCCATAGTATTATTGATTCAATTTAACGATTCGAAGTTGAGATCGGCATTCATAGCAATGGATGCGAATGGGTAGATTTTTAAAATATTTCCCCTTATCATAAATGGATTTTCCACAATGAGGGCACTTCGCTTCGGTGAGATCGATGTAGTTCTCTTCTTTGTAGCGTGATACTCCAGAATAGATGGCATAAATAAGAAATGCGGGAACTAAAAAGAAATGAAGTCCTGGTAGTGGCAATGATCCAAGGGCTAACGCAAAACCAACAGCAAATGCCTTCAAGCTTCTCTTGACTCGCTTGCTCAGATCAAAAACCTGGGGCGAATTTTTAATTACATAGTACGCTCCTGATGAGGATTCTATTTTCATTCTATTTTCCCGCACCTTTCGTCCATAGGTTTTTGTCGAACCGAATTGTTTCAATACCATTGGTGATTAACGCTAATCTTGGATCTAGTTTGCGATAACTGGCTAAGTCTGTATCACTAGGAGCCAATCCACCTCCGATATCACCCCATTCGTTTTCGAAATTAAAAGGATGATTATGATAATGTGCTGTGAGGTGCCAATCTTCCGAGAGTAATTTAGCACGCTGAGATTTTAATTCCTCAGACTCAGATGTTCCAGAAAACCCGTTTTCACTGTCCTTAAGTACTTCCCATTCACCCATAATCACAATTTGCGAGCCTTTTTGAACCCCAAGGGCCAAGAATTCGTTTTTACTTTTAACATTTTTATTAGCTTGGAGGAACTCTCGAAAAACAATGCTTTCCAAACAGTTCATCGATGTCACTTTCCCCTCAAAACCATTGATGATTGAAAGCACCAATTTTTCGTCAGCGATAATACGTCTGGCGAGATCACTCTGTGGATCTATCGTCGATAAAATTTTTCTTCCTGCCTCAATGTGTTTTTGCAGGATCGATCGAAAGTCACCTGGATGTTGCGATAATACCCAGTTTCGATAATTTGCATATATCGGATCTTCGCTCTGCCAAGGTTGATATAATTCAGGAGTATCTGATATCTCCCAGCGGTACCCAATCTTTGAACTTGATTTGAGATAAATTTTTTTAATCGCTCTATAGTCACATTTTCTTGCAATTTCTGTTAGTGGGTTAATGTCCATTTGTTTACGAACACGCATTAAAGCGCGAAAGGCATTGAGACGGCCAAATCGAGCTTGATAACCATTTTTATTTTCCAAAGGGTCAGCAGTCTGAACTAAAATCTCGCGGACTTCGCGAGGTTTTAAGCGGGTATTAAGACTGAACATCAGGGCCGCAACGCCACTCACATGGGGCGCCGCTGCGGAAGTTCCATTGAAGGAAGAATACTTACTAATGGATCTTGCGGGATTTCCCGCTGTAAACACTTCGTGGCCAGGAGCCGCGATATCAATGCCCTCACCAAAGTTGCTGTCGTTTGTAATTGAGTCGCTGCGATTAGAAGAGGCGACGGCCATCACATTGTCAAAATGTAAAGAGTAAGAAGAGGGCCAGTGAGGCTTTTCATCAATGTCCGTGGCATCGTTGCCGGCACTGGTCACAATAAGTACATCATTTTTGTGGGCCCAACCGATAGCCTCTTCTATAACCTTACTAGTGGTGTATTTACCAAAACTACAATTAATGATTTTCGCACCTTGGTTTACGCCATATCGAATGGCTTGAGCAATGACGTCATCGTCTTCGTTGCCAGAAGTTGGAACTGCTTCAATAGGAATAAGACGGCTCCTCCGCAATATTCCAGTGATGCCAACCGCATTCATGCCATCTGCACCGATCACCCCCGCAACCATTGTTCCATGATGAGGAGCTTCATCATGGATGGGTGATTGCACAGGGCCTTGATTAGTTATAAAATTCCATGAACTTTTTATATCGAATGAGTTTTGGAGATCGGGATGTTCTAAATCAAATTGGCTATCGATGATTGCGATTTTAAGGTTGGAGGCCTCTGATTGAAGGGACCAAGCTTGGAGCAATCGAATGTCAGCATTTGGTTTGCCGGGCCAACCATAAGTGTCTCGGTCAATTCGGTAGGGTTGCCCATGGTTTTCAAAATTCCATAGGAGTTCAGCAAAGCGTGGCTCGACGGGAAGCTTGAGATCCGCTGAGAATAAGAACTTGTCGCTCAAAATCAGAATAGAAAATACAAAAAAGACTTTTATTTTGAAGATATGAGAGCTTACCATTATTAGTTCCACTTCTCCCCTGTTGAATGCCATTTTGAAGAGTTCAGGTAGAATATTTTATTTATCATCGTCGCTCTAAAACATAGTTATAACTAATAAGCTTATAAAAAGTTCATGAATGTTATAGTAAGAACCTCAGCTTAAGTCTAGCGGAGATTCCTAAATTTCAAGCACTTTGCCTTTTATTTTTGAGCGCGAGCACTCATCCTTTTTAAAGGAGACAAGTAAATTTAATTAAACTAGCATCATACGACTAAGATCATTGCCCAGCTATGGGGCTCTTGCTCTTGTTTCAATTGACTGTTCTCGCATAAAGTAATCACAAGAATCGCGGTTAGAGAAAGATTTTGTTTAGCACTAGTTCTGTAATTCGCTCGGCTAGTGCAGCAATCGTTAGAGCAGGGTTTACTCCAATATAGTGGGGCAGTAGTGATCCGTCCGTTGCAAAAATATTTTGGTAGTTTTTAAGCTCGAAGATCTCCGAAGTAGATTTCGGTTTGTCTTGTGGACTCTTCACGATCTTCTACCACTTGTTGGTGGATAAAATAGGATGTTAAGAGGCCAAGTCCCAAACCGATGCTTGCTCCAATTGCGACTTCTTCAGAAGTGGGGGAGCGTCCCGTAGCTTCATGGCCAGCATAAGTTGCAGCAGCACCAGTCAATGCTCCGGAAGCGACACCAAGGCTGAATGATTGATCCAGCGTCGAACCTGACACTGAGAGAGCCGCGAGTAAACTCGCGGTAATAGTATTTCGCATTTCGTATCCTCCTGTTTTTTAATTCAGTGGAGGAGTCGAAAAGTGGGAAGGGTAAAGTGGAATTTAAGTTCGTACAAATTTAATTAAAGGCTCAAAATTACCGCCATCTGCTGCCCTAAGAGCAGCAATATAATCCTTTCTTGCGTTTGACTCCCCACGGTATAGGTCAGAGCTTCCCCATGTGAATAAGTCTTTGCCATTTACTGTCTGAATAACTTCCGTCATTAATCGAGCATGCCTTCCATTGCCGTTGGGAAAGGCGTGAATTGATACCAATTTGTGGTGAAAACGTGCTGCTATTTCAACGAAGTTGTCTTCATCGCTGTCAATCAAGTATTTAGTGTTATCGAATAGCTGCTTTAGTTGTGGATAGATTTGCGATTTGGGTATTCCAATTGATTTTTCACTTTGTCTGGTTTTACCTGCCCACTTCCAGACGTCAGAAAACATCCGCTTATGAAGATCGAGGCAGAACGTAACATTTAAGCATTGATGAGTCGCTTTTCCAAGGGCCCACTCTGTTGCTTTCAATATGTTTTCTCGTTCTACTTCATTCAATTGACCTTGGGTTGTGATATAGGTCGGAATCAGTCCAGCTTTTTCATCGGGATCTAATGGTGTAGCCCCAGGCGGATATTCTAATTTTAGGTTACTCACTATTTTTTAATCCTTTTTCTTTTGCTTTTTGATTTTAGGAAGCCCCCAAATTCTTTGATCCATTTTTTCTTTTAGATTTTGAGAAAGCCTATCTAGCTCACTTTTTGATTCAGGAGAGCCTTGTTCTTCAAGTCGCATCGAGTGTTCAACTCTTTGATAGAGTTCTCTTGCTGCTTTTTTTGCGCGATTATCGACTATAGCCTCCAGACTCTCGTATTCCTCATTTGGGATAATTGCATAAACGACTTTGCAGTCCATTGCTTGAGCTACTCGATCTAGAATTTCTAATGTGACCTTTCCTTGTGGCTCTCGTTCCTCCAGTCTTATAATCGCAGACATATCGACTTCAACTATCTGGGCAAGCTGCCGAGAAGTTATTCCAAGAGCTCCGCGTATTGCCTTTAGCCAGCCAGTTGGGGGGCGCCTTTCTGTGCGTAAAGGCACTAAAGTTTTGATCTTCTTATCCATAATTCGTCTCTGTTGGCTAATTGCCCTTTTATTAGTTTTCATTCATTTATGATGACATAAAAATCGTCAAAAACAATACATATGATGTTATATAAGACATCATAAATATATGTTATGATGATATAAACATCATCATAAATAGACCAAAGTGGTGTCTAAAAACGAACCGTTCCATTAAAGATTAAAGAGAAAAATGCTTGAAAATACAGATATTTATAGCAGTCATCCTTTAACATTTAATTGCGGAAATCGGATCTTAAAAACCTTTGAAGCTCCATGTGTGGTATCCCGTCCATGGGCGATCAGGACTGCCCCTGTTCCGGTGGGTAGAGTCTTCAACAAATCTGGAGAAGCCCGGAACTGATGGGCATCTCTGGTGGTTCCTTCGCCAACCACCTCGGCGGCATCAATGTCTTTTGCGTTGGTGATCCTTTGGGTGGTCTTCTGAATCTCCTTAGTCCCAATGCTTTGATGAGAGAAGTGAAGTGCATAGCCAGCAGATCGAGCTTTAGAAATCAGATCAGCAAATTCAGGACACGCAAACGTATCCAACCACAATTAGATGAAATTGGAAAAGTCCTTAAGCTCAATGGCAGATTTGATTCAAAGAAAGCGATCCAAGATCACTATTCTCAGGTAAAAAAGAGATTGAATGCCGCATAACTCTTACTGACAAAGGTTTCTACGGAATTTGAAAAGTATTTCACGCAAAGTTCAAGTTTTAGATCTGTGATCGAAAAGGTTGAAAATCAAAATATCGAATTTCTGAATTTGAATTGCTCAATATAATTAATGTGGTGCCATCCGCACTCCACTGGATACGATCACTAGGCCTCAACCTGGGGACAGTTTTGGAATTTAATGTATAGACTGGTAATCCGCTTTTCGTGTCAATAATTTCAAAATGAAATTCCTGAGGATCACTTATTTCAGCAAGAATAAAGTCGCCTTTTGGATCTAAGGAAAATCCATAAAATTCACTCTGTGAAGTTGTAAATCCATTATCTGGAATGGGAATTAAAAGGTCGTTTTCCTGGCGAGCTAAGTCAAGCTTACGAATGAATGTATTGTCTCCATAGCTTTGGTCACGAGTGTATAGGTATTTTGAATCAGGTGAAATTACCATATGGGCCGAACTTTCCCCCATGTCTGCACCAAAAAAACTCAATCTAGGGCGATTCTCCAGGTTATCAATTTTTTCAATTATTGCACCTGTGTGCAAATCGGCTTTATATAAGGACTCAGTGAAAAAATATAACATCTTATTGTCGTTGGAAGGATAGATTCTTGTTAATGGAAACTTATGTGGAACTATGATTTGTCGCAATAGTTTACCAGCATTAGCGTCGACTATACTAATAAAGCTACTATTTTTTTTCGTTGCTCCAACCAAGAGCCTGCTTCCATCTTCAGTAAATTTCATCATATTAATTGAGTTTTTAATTTCAGTGGGGTACTGGAGAAAGCTGAGGCCACTCAAAAATTGACTTCCTATAGAACTAAAGTTATTCAGTTTGAAAATGATCTTTTGATTAACAACATCATAAATTCGAATTTGATCTCGCATGCCATAGGCGAGCATTGTGCCATCCGTTTTTACGGCAATCGCCGTCATGGGAACTTCAAATCTGAGGGTGTTTTGAGTGACATAGTTTCCCGCGAGATTAGATAATTTTTGAATCTGAATATGAGTAGGGGAAATCAAAAACTGATAGTCGTTAGAGAGGCTGGTTTTGATCATGCTGTAATTGATCCCAATAGGTTGAGAAAATTTACGAGTCTCAAAATTAAGAAGTGCTGTACTAGGTTTGGTCTGTATTATTGAGTTTAAGCAGGATTTCTCGATGGCCAGAGCCAAAGAAGTGGAAAGAAAACAACTATAAAGAGTAAGCCCTATCAGCAATACCAAGGTGTTATTCTTCATAATTTGAGTCCCACTCTCTTAGGGCTTCCACTGAAACTTTTAACCTTGGTGCTGACTCAATAAACTGTTTCAAATCCTTTTCAATGGCATCAATGGTATTGTCGATATACGTGATTCCAGTGGAGCTCTCATTGATCTGATTGGCGAGATAACTGAGGCTTGCCGATTTAGAAATTTCACTCCCAGTCTTATAAACGCCAGCGGCAAAGCTTGTAGAAATAGTACTTAACAAAGTGGCCTCTGAATTTAAAGAAAAAGAAGTAAGTGCTCGAAGCAAAATGGCACCCAAGGTTCCTCCGCCATAATAGGCCGCAAGGGGAACAAGAGGTATCCCGAAAACATAGTAAGGATACGCTTTTTCAAAACTGGCTTTATCTCCATGAGTCCAAGCTTCAATTAGATTCAATCGACGATCAGAAATATTTCTACACAAGTACTCATTGCGATTCTGAATGAAGTGACATCGCTGGTAGAGTAAATGAAAGTCGGCCGATTTGATGACTTTTACAAAATCGGGATTCGATAAAACATCCCTGTCTTTGGCCGAAATATAGAGTACTTCGTTGAGGTGCTTTTTAACGATGGGGCTCCATTGGATGGTATCCGAATCTGATAATTTTGCAGTTAACAGAAAATAGTTGGCAATAAACTGCCCTTCATCTTCGAGTTCATCAATAGGTCGGGAGGGGGCCTGAAAGTGGTGAAAATGGTCGTGAAGAATCATACGTGCAAGTCCCATAAGGATTTGTTCTTTAGTCTGTCCCTCCATTTGCGTCGCAATGGCCTTCACGTCAAAATAAATGGGGCTATGAACCTGGCCAATCTTAGTACAAATGAGAGCTTCTTTGTAGGCGTCTTCACACGTTTTAATTGTAATATAATTATTCGGGGTCAAAATATCGTATTCTAATTGACGAGTTTCTACCAACTCTCGTAGAAGGTCCTTAACTTTAACATCGACCTTATCAGAGTCGGCAAATTGTGAAAAGTCTATGGTCTTCAAATAACTTAAGAGCATGTTTTTGATGTGATTGTTATCCAGCCAATATAGGATTGTTTGCTCTACCGATAGATTGGCTCCCCCAAGATCTTGGCTCCCACCACAATAAGACCTCACGCTAAGGGCCAGACAAAGGACTAGACATAAGGTTTTTATAGTTCTTAGACGATTGAATAGAATGAACAAATGTGAACCTCCGATAAACTTATATACAGTTGGCTGACAATTGTCGAAAACACACTCTGCCCGTTACCGCCTCTCTACCAATTAGTGGGGTGTAGTCACGTGCCAATACCAACTATTTG
>CAZYOE010000024.1:0-40482 GCA_964648725.1 uncultured Pseudobdellovibrionaceae bacterium
AGGACACGCCCATAATCAGTTTCTTCACTTCTTAGCGGGTACGGGCGCCGTTGGCCTTATTTTTTATCTGATTTGGTGTGGATTGTTTATTAAGCTAACTCACGAACTTTATTCGGACTATCGACGTCAAAATCAAATTGAACTGAAGCTCCTCTGTTTAGGTTTACTGATGGCCCAATTTGCTTTTCATATTGGGTCCATGACCGAGTCAAATTTCACCATCAGTAAAAATAGAATGATGCTAGTAGTGCTCTGGAGCTTTATTGCGTTTTTGCACCAAAAGAAACTAAGTTCTAAAAGTTAGAAACTCCAGATCGTTGATTTAGGGCAATTGCAGGATTTGTCCCGCCTTAATATTTCTGGGTCCTTTGAGGTCATTGAGAGAAAGTATTGAACGAATGCTAACCCCAAACTGACGGGAAATTCTATATAAAGTATCTCCTTTTATCACTCTATAAGTTTTTGAGTCTTCGGATTCGCGACTATCCACATGACGACTTCGGCTTGGTTTTGGAGCTTTCTTGATCTCCGGAGGAACTTTATCTTCACGCGGCTCAATATCTGCGAGCGTTTTTACCACATCACTAGAAATATGCTCAGGAATCACCACTCGACTTTTTGAGTCCAGAGCCACTTTATCCAGATACGCTAATCTCTGCAAATGAGGGTTATACAACTGAGCTAATTCGCGGTCTCCGTCGAAGGCCTTGACGAGATCACTAAAGTAAATTGGTTTTTTTAATTTGAGTTCTTCAAACTTGAGTGGAGCCGCTCTTTTCAATCCAGGAAAATATTCAGCGGCCTTGCCTTCCACCTCAAGAACAGCTAGAAAGCTGGCAAAGAAATTCCGCGAGGCAAAACCAAATCGCCGTCCCTCTCCCGTTTCAATTAGTTCGCCCAGGTCACGGGTTTTGTTTCTTTCGACTAGGCGTTTAACACCATAAGGTCCATGATTATAGCCTGTAATAGCTAGAGGCCAAGCACCCAACATTTGATAGTTAAACTTCAGCATTTTTGCTGCTAATTCAGTTGCCTCTTTCGGATGATTGCGAAGATCAACCACGCGATTCATCCTCAATCGACCGCGTGCCGCGGAAGGCATAATCTGCCATAAACCACTTGCGCCAACTTTTGATCGCGCCATAATATTAAACGAACTCTCGACAAACACTAAGCGAGTGAGTTGAATCGGTAAGCTTTCTTCTTTAAAAGTCTTCTCCATCATTGGCAAATATCGACCCGAAAGATAAATGGCTTCTTTGATTCGATCGCTCTGCCCAAGTTGAAATCGCAGGCGCCCCATCTCCGCTGCTTCCTTGAGAGCGGCCATTCCCCCTTCTTTTTCCCAGAGAGCCCGTACGTCTTTATCGGCATCGGTGAGTACGTCATCGGGACTCCCCGATGCAATTTTTTTGAGACTGGCAAGGATTTGCTTTTTTCGTTCTTCTAATAGGTGTTCGCGCGCTTTCGCTTTTTGACGTTCAGTAAACGTATCATTCTTGTTTATGAAATCAAAATCCACTTTTTCATAAACAACGTTGAGATTGTCGAGATCATGAATGATCCCCTGATTACTTTGATATTCTGTATATACCTTAACCCAAAAAGCCACGGCCCGTTCAAGATTTTTGGACGGCAAAAATGAATCGGTTTCGAGCCCTAAAGCCTCTCCCTGCGCTGAAAAGTCAGTGGGTGCCCACGCAACGCCGTCCCGATAAATGACACCGGGATCAGATAAGAGTGATCTCAAAATAGGAACCTGTGCCTGTGCATTAGTTTGACAAAAAACAGTAAAAAGAGCTGCAATCCACTTGAACTTCATAACTACCTTATTCTAAAAACTTACCTGTTAGCTTAAAATCTGTGAGCCTACTGACGTTCAATTAGTATCTAAACAATTTTAACTTATTTTGATGAACTTCTCAATAGGCTTGCGGATTTTCTATTTACGACCCATACCTCATGGACTTAAGATAATATCTGATATGAGACGATCGTAGGTCGAGCGCACGGCGGCCCCGTCTTTGGGTCCGTTATAGATAAAAGCAAAAGTGAGTACTTCGCCATCTTCTAGTCCAATGAAGCCTGCTAAAGAGATAACACCTGTTAATAGGCCTGTCTTTGCTCTGACCCAACGTAGGGCCGGTCCTTCCTTCATCCTGTTCTTTAGCGTACCATCAACGCCAGCGATGGGAAGGCTGGACACATACTCAGGAAAAAGGCGAAAGTCCTTGCGCACTTTCTCAAGGACTTTCACAAGGGCTCGAGGACTAAATTTATTCTCTCGAGTGAGTCCCGAAGGGTTTATGATCTCAAATTCTTCGTCATTGACACCCGCACCGCGAACACTCTCGCGAATCACATCAAGACCCGCACTCAGAGTTCCCTGAACACCGTTAAATGCCGCCAATTGCTTGGTTAACATTTCTGCCACATAGTTGTTGGAAAACTTATTCATGTCAGCGAGCAATTGTTCGATGGGCTTACTCGGCGATTCAGATAGAATCTTAGCTCCCGCAGGCGCTTTACCGGCTTTAATCTTACCCTTGACTGTGATTCCACGCTGCTGCAAAAAAGTTTTGAGGTTTGCACCAGCCCATGGAATAGGATCCGTGATTCCTTTGTAAACTGCAATCTCTTTGCTGTCTTTGTCGATCTTACCTTTCACAATAATCACATCTCGCCCGTCAATGCCGCGTTTTCGACTCACGCTATAATCAGTTTTATTCGCTGTCTTTAAGTCAGAGTCCAGTTGTAATTGTTCACTTTCTGGATCAACAAATACCACTCCAGGATCTCCGACTTTAGTTCCTGGTCTTAAGAAAACATTGATCGCATTCCAATTAAAAGACATCGCCCCAATGGGGGCGTCGTAGGCGCGATCAACACGATGATCCTCGCGCGATTCATCAAAACGTTTATCATCAAACAATGTGTCATCTATAATAAGGTCACCATCGATCTGCTTGATTTTTTCACGCATAAACCCGTTCACCAAAAACCACATCGTCTCCGAGACGAAGCCTGAATCTCCTGCACCTACTAAATAAAGATCCCCTTTGAGAACGCCATTCGTTATGGCGGACGGAGACACTAATTTGGTTATGAACTTTGTTCCGGGAGGTATATGCTCTAATACGGCCAGGGCTGTGAATAATTTGGTCACTGAGGCGGGAATAAATTTTTTACCGCCATAAATATCAATAATTTCATTACCCCTTTTGAATACTGAAACGCCGATGTGTCCATTATCTAAATGCTCTTGCTTTATAAATTTCTCGACTTTAGCTTTTAGGTCACTTTCAGAAACGGCACCGTACCCAGTTTGTACGACTAGACTTAAGCTACAGAAAACTCCTATCAATCCTTTGATAGCCATATTACCTCCGACCTGGCTAGCTTCGTTCGAAATTAAATCTAGTCCAAGGTGTACCTACAATTTCAGGACAAAACTGACGAAATGTAAACATGAATAACCTTTGGAAAATTAAATCGGAATGAAGCGTAAAGAGTGGTTTATAATAGTTGCACCTCTATTTGTTGTGTGGTTCATGGACCACATCACAAAGTTATGGGGTGAATCACTTTCAGAGCCTATTCAGATGGGTTTCCTAACGTTTCAACTCTACCATAACCATGGAGCCTTTTTAGGTTTTTTCTCTGATCTGCCGCCACTCTTAAGAATTGTCTCCTTATCCACCATAGGCGCTTTCCTGGTATTTTCCTATGCCGTCATCCAGTATATGCTTCCCATTAAGTCCTTGCGACTGCGCCTTGGAATGTCGATTTTAATCGGGGGAATAATTGGAAATGTCTGCGACCGGGTGATTTGGGGCTATGTCGTTGATTTTCTGGTATTCGATCTTTCGCTTCTCAAATTAAATCCTATGAATCTGGCAGATATCTTTCAATGGGTGGGTTATGGTTTGATTGCTGCAGCCCTCATTCGCGAGGACCAGTTGCTTTGGCCGGAACAAAACAATCGAAAACGACTTTGGATAAACCCCAACTATCAGTTGCGCTACATTTTATTTCTATTAATCATCACACTCTCGCTCACGCTGATCGGTGTTATTTTTTCTTACACATATTTGAAAGTTACGATTTTTGAGTTGATTGGCGACAATCGATTTATTCCGAAACGCTTTTTGATCCCCTATATTTTTACTTACCTAGCGATCAGTTTTACTTTTTGTTGTTTTCTGGTCATCATTGGCCGCAAACTATCCCATAGAAATGCCGGGCCAATCTATGCCTTTGATAAGTATGTTAATGACTTAATCGATGGACGCAATCGAAGATTTAAACTGCGTTCCGGTGATGAATTCAGACAGCTTGAAAAGCTGGGAGCAAAACTTGCTGATTTCCTTAAAGAGAATAATCTAATTGATACGGACGATAATTTGAAAACTTTAACCACGCAAAACGAAAGCGCCGAAGACTTTTCAATTGCTGCCGTTCCGGTTGATGACCAGCTCCCAAATTATTCGACTAAACCCATTGATATTACCGAAGTTGCAGAAGATTCAAAAATAAAACACCGAAGAGACTGCCCCCTTTGCTTTACACCTTCATTAATGTTTCCAGAAAGTCCTCTCGCACCCTACTTGGTAAAGTGTTCGCATTGCAACTTTATCTACGATCCCTCACCGAGCCAAGATATCAACCAAATTTACCATGATGGATACTTTAATAAACCCAATGGCAAGCAGGGTTTTAGTAACTATGACCTCGATCACGATATCAATCTCATTAATTTTAGAAAACGTCTCCTAAAAGCGTTTAATCTTAGGCCTAGTATCAATTCCTATTTAGATATTGGCTGTGCGTTTGGAGACTCCTTAGAAGCAGCCGCAGAATTTAACATTGCAGAAATTCAAGGTGTAGAAGTGGCTGGTCTTGCCTGTGAAAAAGCGCGTGAAAAAGGCTTTAGTGTGTTCCAGGGAACCCTGACTGAAACCGCTCCCTTACTTGCAACCTATGATCTCATCATGCTGAGTGATATTGTCGAACACTTAGACGACCCTAAAGGTTTCATAATTCAATGCCATGAACTTCTCAATGAAAATGGTATAGTGATGATCCACACCCCAAACGTCGAATCTTGGTCCGCGCGCTTTTTAGGTAAAAAGTGGTACCACTTGAAACAACATGAACACATTGCCTTCTTCTCACCAGCAACGATTCGAAAGCTCGCCGAAGAAAATGGCTTCGCCGTTGTGTCTATTGAAAGGTCTAAGAGCTATCTTTCTATTAGTGCAATTGTTCGCCGCTTAAAAATTTATGGGTTTATCTGGACAGAAAAAGTTGTTAACTTACTCCCAAAAAATCTTACGGAAAAGTTGGTATTTGCGGTTCGAACTGGAAATATGATGGTCATCTTGAAGCGCCAGTAACAACCAAAAAGATTAGGCCCAGATCGAACTAATTTTGTTCCACTTCGAAAGGTACTATTTGGCGCTTACCTTTTTCATGAGGACGCAGCTGATAGTGATGAGCACAATTTTTACTGCAGGTATCTTTAATGATCTCAACTTCGGCGCAACTTTCACAAATGATTTCTTCGGTGTCACAGCGAGCACAACTAATTTTTAAAGCTCCCGGCTGACCACAGTGAGGACAAAGCTTGTATTGTTTTGAAGGTTTTAGCTGTTGATCAAGAGCCACTCGGTGATCAAAGACAAAACATTCGCCTTCATACTGATCATTCGGAAATTCCTTAATATAGTTTATGATTCCACCTTCGAGCTGGAAAATATTTTTATAGCCCTGCTGCTGCAACTCCAATATCCCCTTTTCACAGCGAATGCCACCGGTACAAAAAATCATGACATTCTTGTCTTTATTAATCCCCTGCTTCTCCATGAACTCGGGAAATTCAGTGAACTTTTCAATGTTAGGATTAATTGCACCCTTGAAGGTACCAATCTTATACTCATACCAATTGCGGGTATCGATAATCACATGGTCAGAATCTTCCTTCATCATCTGATTCCATTCTGCCGGAGATAAATGCTGATTTTTCCCTTCGAGAGGAAGAACCCCGGGAATACCCGTGGTCACAATTTCTTCGCGAATTTTTACTACAAAACGACGAAAAGGAGCGACCTCGGAAACGCTGTCCTTATAAAAAAGGGCTGGGCAATCAAAGTACTTTTCAATCCAGTTTTTCCAAGCGTTGAGGCCTGCCTCGGTCTTACATGAGCAAGTGGTATTAAAGCCCTCGGTACCCAAAATTAAGATTCCGCGCACTCCTAATTCGCGAGCTTTATTAATTAAATCCTCTCGAATCTGCTCAACATTAGTCAGTTCTTTGAACTTATAAAACGTAGAAATATAATGACAAACCGGCGTGCCGGTAGCGACAACTTCAGACATAATCTCTCCTTAAAACCGGGCTCCAAACCACGGCGGTGAGGCGCCTTTATAACCGGCTAGTAATCTCAACGCAAGAGCTACCCAAGGGTTTATTTTGACCCCGGGAGATAGACCTTTTCTTGTAGATACTTAAAAACTCTCTTATATTGCCCTAGGTTGATTTTATCAAAAAGGAACAGGTTTAAGTCCCGAAAATATGCGAACAGTCCATCTTGATGTCAGAAGTTTTGCCGTTCCTTGTCCCTTAGTGGGGAATATTGAAACCCATTCCGGCTATGGGATGCCTCCCATAAATGGTCAGGAAATCCACCAAATGGTGCAGCGGCGAAGGGTTCGCGAAAACGAAGCCTACACCCCCGAAAAAAACCTCAGCTATACATTTGTCGTAAAACCTTATGAGTTTGTAATTTCAGGGCGCGCCGATGGGTTTGTTGAAAATCCAGCTCTTATTGAAGAAATCAAATCCGCTTTTGATATTGAAGATCTTCGCTATAAGCTGACAACCAACTCTGACCATCCCTATCTCTGGCAGCTTCGCACCTACGGATACTTCCACTTTAAAAACACTGGAGAAACTCCCCGCTTGAAGCTGCATTTGATTTCTTCGCGGAACTTTCGTACCGCCGATCTCGAAATTAACTTGAGTTTCGAGGATTATGAAAAATGGCTTGTTGTTCGTTTGGAAAAACTGGTGGCCGAAACCAAGATTAAAGAGAAACTATTTAGCCGACGACAAAAAATGGCAGAGGAGATGACCTTTCCCTTTCCCTCGCCCCGCCGCGGTCAAAAAGAGCTTGTGGAAACCGTCGCGAAGCATTTCGAAGAAGAAAACCTACTTTTAATTCAAGCTCCCACCGGATTAGGAAAAACCGCCGGCATCTTATATCCGGCACTCAAAGAAGCGTTAGCTCGCGGCCAAAAAGTCATTTACGTGACTCCTAAAAATTCGCAGCACCAAGTGGCAGAAGAAGCCGTTGAAAAAATCCGGGATCAGGGCTGTAAATTAAGATCCTTGACAATCACGGCCAAAAGCAAGATGTGTCTGAAGGCCGAACCCCTCTGTAACCCTAAATATTGTGAATACGCGAAAGACTATTACAAAAAAATCGACGAGCACAAGCTCGTAGAAAAGCTGAATAAACTCCGCAGCGTTAATAGAAAAAAACTCAAAGAGTTAGGCGAAGAATTTCAAGTTTGCCCCTTTGAACTGTCAATTGAGGCTATTGAAAGGGCCGATGTTGTGATCGGTGACTACAATTATGTCTTTGCTCCTCGCGGTTTGTTGGGCCGCCTTTCAGAACCACTCCTGGAAGAAAATGAAAAACCCAACTTAGTGATAGATGAAGCCCACAACCTTCCCTCACGTTCACAAGATTATTTTTCTCCCAGTCTGTCGATACAACAACTACAGATTCTTGAGAGGACGTTTCCAAAGCTTCCTGCTTTTTATTCTATTCAAGCCCAAGCTTTAATTGCTAAGGCAAAACGCCTGATTCAATCCTATGGTAAGGATGGAGTTTCTAAAATTGTTACTATTGAAATCGAGCCATTTGAAGAGCTGGATCAAGAAATTCGTGATTTGACCATGCAATATCTCGATTCTGATGCTGAGATCCAGCCTCAAGACCCGCTTTTAAGACTGATGAATATGTGGTCGGAGTTTGTGAACTCTCTGACGCTCAGAGGAGAAGAGTTTTTTCAAACTTATCAACGCAATACTTTTGCCGAAATGTTGAAGATCACTTGTTGTGATGCCTCGGAGCATTTGCAACTGGCCTATAAAGAATTTAAAAATGTGGTGGCATTTTCAGCCACCTTAAAGCCTTTTTCGTATTACCAAGAACTACTCGGTTTTTCAGAGCAGAAAACGCAAATGGTGGAATTTTCTTCTCCCTTTGAAAAAGCTAATCGTAAAATTTTGATCATCCCGCAAATTTCTACTAAGTACTCAGAGCGCACGCTCAATGCCGGAAAGATTGCCGAAACCATCAAGCGTATCACCCAACTTAAGAAAGGCAACTACATCGCTCTCTTTCCGAGCTTTGAGTTTATGCGTATGGTGGAAAACCTATTGCATTTACCGGGCCTGCGAATCCTGGTGCAAGAGCGTGAAATGAAACAGACTCAAACTGAAGAATACCTAGAACAATTAAAGGAATCCCAACCCACGATACTTTTAGGCGTTCAGGGAGGCGTTTTTTCCGAGGGTGTGGATTTTCCAGGTGATATGCTCATTGGGGCCTTTGTGATTGGGCCTGCGCTTCCTAATTTTGATTTCGAGCGAGAGCAAATCCGCTCTTACTATGAAAAGCGTTATGGCAAAGACTATGCTTTTAACTATGCATATGTTTATCCTTCCATGGCTAAAGCAATTCAGTCGGCAGGCAGAGTCATCCGCTCTGAAACTGATCGCGGCGTGATTGTGATGATGGACTCACGGTTTTTACAAAGCACCTACTCGGCCACTATGCCTGAGGGGTGGTTTGATGAATCACCGCACGAGCTGGTTTCTAAACAAATCCTTCAAGACTTAAAACATTTCTGGGATGAAACCGCTTATGAGCCTTAAGAGTAAAAATGTCTTGTTTTTAGATTTGCAGACCACCGGTGCCAAACCGGGTTCTGCAAATATTCTTGAGATCGCATGGAGTTGTTGCCGTTCTGAAGGCATTGAATCTCACTTGGTTCAACAGCCGGAAGAACAAGCGATTCCCCGGCGCATTCAAATTATCACTGGCATCTCAAACGATGATATGACTCAAGCGAAAGCACTCACAGAAATTTTAAGCTCCTTGAAAGAATATCTTGAACTTCATTTTAATGAAGAGGTTCTCGCCATTATTCACTTTGCTCAGTTTGAAAAACCTTTTTTGTTGGATGCCTTCGAGAAATCTCAACAACTGATGCCTTTTTCAATTCTGTGCACTCACGAAATCGCCAAGCGCCTGATGCCCAACCTACCCACGCGAGGAATCAAGGGATTGGCAGGTTACTTTGGTTTTCCCTCAGGAGAACTCAAACGGGCAACCAATCATGTGCAAGCAACTCAAGTTATCTGGCAGGGATTGACCTCAGCGTTGGCAGAAAAAAGTATTTACACCCTTGAGGAACTCAGAGAGTGGATGCAATCTACTCCCAAGGCTACTCGACTAAAATACGAGTATCCACTCCCTAAAGAAAAACGTTTAAGTTTGCCAAAGCAACCTGGTATTTACCGAATGATGAGCAAATGGGGCGAGGTTCTTTATGTTGGAAAAGCCACTAGCCTTCATGATCGAGTGAATAGCTATTTTCGGGGGCAGAAAAATCGTGACTCTCGAAAGTTAGAAATGCTCACTCAAGTTTGGGATTTACAAGTAACTCCCGTCGGCAGCCCTTTAGAAGCTGCGCTTCTTGAAACCGATGAAATCAAACGTCTCGATCCGCCCTACAACATAAGCCTCAAAACAGGTCAGCGAAACATGGCTTTTTTTAACCACGATTTCACTTCTGTCACCGAAACTTTCGATGATGAACATGTGATTGGTCCGTTTTCAAATCCCATGGTGCTAGATTCAGTGCGACGCCTCAGCCAATCCATTCAGACAAATGAGTTTGACGAAAACATATTTTTTAATCCAATCGATGCCCTTCTTTTGAAAAAAGGTTTTGAAATATTCTGTATTCGCCACGGATTAGAGGCAGGAGATTTCTGTACTGTGCGGTCAGTGTTAGCAATGGGCTTAAATTGGGCGCGAAAACTCAAAGACGACATAGAAGCGGACCAGGAAGAGCCTGAGGAAGTCGATACCCCACTTGAAACTTCCAACGATGAAAATAAAGAGGACGTTAATCTGACCCCAGAAGATATCGCTGACAAATTTGAAAGACATTTTGTTCGAGCAGCCAAGGCCTATTGGCGAACCAAAAAGTTAACAAAACTTTTGAACGCCAATATTTATTTTGAAACCAATGGAAAAACCAAATCCCAAGACCCCTTAAAGATTCGCCAGGGACAAATTATTGCGCCTGAAGCAGAGTCATCTCCTTCGCGACCTTCATGGAAAAACCTATCGATCGATACTTATGATCGTATGACTGTGTTATTTACTGAGCTTGAAAAACTTCGAAAACAAAAAAAGACGCTTTTAATCGAAAGAAATAGCTGGCCTCTTTCTTGAGATAGATTAATTGACCTTCTTGCATCTAATGGTGGGTGCTAACGTACACTGAACTTTCTCTACCTTAAGCGAGACCCCTACCTTATATTGGAAGTTTAATGCATTTAAACTTATTGATGGTTTATCTATTGCTGGAAGTAATTCGGTATCGGCAGCAGCCACTTGCTTAACGTTAGCAGTATAAATGTTGCGGCAAATCGGTTCACCAAGTGATTCCTTCACTTTATCTTTCCCAAATGCTTCAGCAAGGTGTTTATCAGACAATAGCGACAGCGAATACATATTCTCATTTATCCAGTGATCGCCAAAGGGTTCACCTGTCATCCGGGGAAAGGCCTTCACCAATTTCACGATATTTTCCGCTTTTAACTGCGAGGCTAACCCTATCAAACAGCTGGTGATAAAATAGGGCCGTTCTCCGTCTGGATGATTCACTGATTGCAAAGTATGATTCAACTCTAAAAATTGATATAATCATCAGAATAAATAGCGACAGGCCACTGACCGAACCATACGAAGTTAGCGTCATAGACTTCCTCCTTAGGAATCAATACAGTATCAACGCAAAAACAATCCCTACCACTGTTATTTTGAACCTTAGCTCACTAGAGCCATGGAATCTTTAATCGCCTTTAAATAGAAACGCTTTTTTACATTGTCCACCAAACAAAGAGCTGAAAGGTAGTCACCATCAGGGTTGCGTACAATTCCGTAAGGAACTGCTTTGCGAGTTTTACCTTTCATCGATCCGCTCAAATAGACGAATTCAACATTCTGATCTTTTTCTAAGGCTTCTACAAGACCTTTAAGATGCGGATCAGCTTTAAACTCCTGAATCGAATAATTCTTCCAAGAAAGATCTTTGCCTTGAAGTTTCATTAAATCCTTGAGCGTGGCTTTTTCACCGATTTGCCGAAAACAATGAAGCGCCACTTCTAAACAAGCACGAGCATCACTTTCCGCGCGATGAGCGGGTCCAGCCTCTATTTTTAGGTGCTTAATTAAGGTTTGCAGCTTGTGGTTATCAGAGCCCTTAATCACCTTGCGAGCAATGAGACTGCTGCAAAGGGGTGGCGTGGTGGGCAAAGAAAAACCAAAGCGTTCTAAGTCCCAGACTAAAAACCCTAAATCAAAAGGAGCATGATGCGCGATCAATACACTGTCCCCGATAAAGTCTGACACATCTTTAATAACTTCTGACATGGGCGGGGCGGTTTCGACCATCTCATTGGTGATTCCATGAATTTTAATGACTTCTTCACCCATGGGCTTTCGAGGGCGAATGAGTTTATCATAGGAAGCAACCTCTTTGCCCCCTTCCCAACGTACCAATCCGACTTCGACGATTTCATTGCCGATGGGATAAGCGCCAGAGGTCTCAGTATCAAAGGCAACAAAAGAAAGTTCCGGCCACGCAGTATCTAAATAAGATTTTTTATTCACAAACAAAGTCCCAGTTAATAGTGATGAGCTTTTACCTGAATGACAGCAACAATTATTTTTTGCGAACTTCCTTTCGGAACGATTCATTCAGCTCATCATATAAATCTCTGTTCTGCTCGGACCTGTCAAAGTTTGACTCTTTGGGTACTTCTTTTTTCTCCGATTGACTGGATTTTGCATCCTTTAGCCTTTGGATATTAAAACGAATAAAACCGGTGACTGGACTAGGCGCCGCTTTTGGATCCTTAGCCTTTACATCAATTTCACCATCAACGGTTGTCGTTTCATGTTCTAAGCTGGATTTGACCTTCATTTGAATAAGATCTAATCGGGCTGTTGCGACATTGGAAGCCATTGTGGGATCACTATCTGCAACTCCCTCTAAATAGAGTTCGGAAGTAATATGAATTTTCGAACTATCAAGGCCACTCACGACTTTTTTGATTCGATTCATGATATTAATAAAATCACTTGTAACTTCTGAGGTTCCAGGAAGAAACAATTTGTTGTCAGGAATGACAAAGTTAATTTCACTATGATTGACCTCTAATTTGTCAGCATCTTTTCCAACTGCATCCGCAATATATGAAAGTGCTAGCTTATCATCTTGAAACTCAAAAACGTTTGGAGTCTTGTCCATGGGTTCTAAAAGTTTTGCGACGGTATCAAGAGGTTCATTCAATAAGTCTGCAAAAAGTTTTTCCAGCGTTAACTCAACCCCAAAGTTTCTAAATTGATATTCAATCACACTCGGAGTGGAAAAATAATCAGAAATACTCTGTCGCGCCTCAGGACTAATACTTAAAAGCCACATACAGAGGAAAAACGCCATCATCGCCGTCATAAAATCAGCAAAGGCAACCTTCCAAGCGCCACCATGGTGGCCACCGCCATTGATGGTGATTTTCTTGATGACTGTTATTGACTTCTCTTTCCCTGCCATAAGTTAAGCGGCTTTCTTTTCTTTGAGTTTGTCTTCAAGTTCCTTAAACGTCGGTCTTTCATGTGGTGCTATAGTTCTGCGTGCGTACTCCACACAGGTATTTGGATTTGCACCTCTTTGAAGTGCCACTAATGCTGCTTTGATCACTGACAAAAGACGACCTTCAGCCTCAATGTCGTTGAGCATTTTAGTCGCAATGGGACCAAAAAATCCGTAAGCCAAGAAGACCCCTAACATCGTTCCCACAAGCGCATGACCAACGAGGGCACCGATTTTTTCAACCCCTTCTGTCAAATGGCTCATGGTTTTAATAATACCCAAAACCGCAGCAACGATTCCCAACCCTGGAAGACCGTCAGCAATCGCTTGAATTGCGTGTTGAGCTGCATGCTCCTCAGTGTGTGCGGCCTTAATATCTCCATCTAAGAGATCATCAACATCATAAGGAGAAAGATCTGCCGCAAGGGTGGTCTTCATCGTGTCGCAAATGAAATCGACGGCATGATGGTTCTTTAAAAGACGCGGATACGCTGTAAAAATATCGCTCTTGTCGGGATTTTCGATATGGGCCTCAACCGCCTGAGGTCCTTCTTTACGAAACTTTTGGAATAGATTAAATAGCAGTTGCAATAGCTCTACATACTCGTCCTTTTGCGGACCTTTTGCAGACATGGCATGAATGGCCATCTTCATTGCCGTTTTTACCGTCTTCATGGGATTTCCAGTGAGGAACCCGCCAATCGCCGCACCAAAAATAATCACAAGCTCCAGTGGAGCTGCGTGAAGCACCGGGCCCAACTGCCCGCCTGCCGCCACGAACCCCCCAAACACACAAATGATCACTATGATCGCGCCTACAAATCCCATTTCGCCTCCGAATCCCTAGAGATTCAGTCTCTTTTCGGAACAATTCGTGAAATTTAAAGTCGGTCTGCCTTATTCTAGACTGTAGTCTTAAGAAAATTGCTACTATGAGATCTGCCCCATGACTTGATTTGTAATGAATTATGAGCGAATTTCACTATTAGTCATGCGACCATGAATTTGCCGTCCAATGAATTTAGTGAGGACTTAATGAAAATAGTCAGTGTTTTAAGTTTTTTTCTTCCAGTATTTTTTGGCCTTTTAGCTCTCGCCCAAGATGCCACGGAAGAGCAAGTTCTCGAGATTCAAAAGGTTAGCATAAGCCCTCACCACGGACCTGCCAGTCTACAGCGTACACTGAAACTTGATCTAAGTCTAAAACCTGGATTTAAGGCCTACGCCGATAAGTTTGCGCTGACAATCTTAGAGCCTTATCCGACTAAAAATACAGAGTTCAAACTGGACCCAGTTCATGAATTCTATGATAAATTTTCGAAGTCGACAAAAAAAGGCATTAAAGACACTGGTTCGCTATTAACGACCATTGAAGTGCAACAACCGCTCGATGACGGAAGTCATAAGCTTTTATTTGAATTAAGGTTTCAGGCCTGTTCAGAAAAGGTTTGTTTCTTCCCTCAGACCATCAAAAAAGAAATTGAATTTATAGTGGTGACTCCAGGAAAAGAGACCTCGGATCAAAAACCCTCCTTGGGTCTCCTTGAAGAGAACTTCTCAGAAGCTCGAAACCGCGGAATCCCCTACCTTTTTATCTTTGTCTTTTTGGCTGGAGTCCTAACGTCACTTACACCATGCTTGTTGCCAATGCTTCCGCTGACAATTGCAGTCATAGGTAAGGGCCATAGCCACGATGCTAAACTTAAAAAGTTTATCAATGCCTTAACTTATGTCTTTGGGATCGCGACCACCTATTCCCTTCTTGGCGTGGTGGCCGCTTCAAGCGGTGCCTTATTTGGAAATGTACTTAGCAATGTTTGGGTTCAGGTGGGATTTGGCTCTGCTTTTGTCTTTATGGGTCTTGCTCAATTTGGCCTATTCGAGTTTCAAACACCGCTATGGTTGCAGAACCGTTTTCACAAAATGAGTGGTGGCACTGGCGGAATTTATATTAGCGGCTTGTTATCTGGATTTATCGCGAGTCCTTGCGTTGGCCCTGTGCTCGTGGGCATTTTAACATTTATCGCGCAAACCCAAGATCGCCTCTTGGGATTTGGACTTATGTTTGCCTATGCATTAGGTTTAGGACAATTGCTGATGGTTTTAGGCGTGTCTTCGAGCTTGCTTTATCGTTTTCCCAAATCTCCTTGGCTCATGAAAACTTCAAAAACCATTTTAGGATTTGCGCTGATCGCCAGTGGACTTTTTTACCTTAGTTTGCTTTGGCCAAAAACCAACCAAATCAATAAAGGCCCAGTCGCTGAAGCAGCAACTCCGGCGGCTCAATTGCCATGGCAGCCCTACTCTGACAAAGCTTTGGCAGACGCTGCCACTGCTGGCAAACCCGTTCTCATCGACTTCTTCGCTGAATGGTGTTTAGCGTGTCATGAACTTGAAGAAAAGACATTCAGTAATCCAACTATAAGAGAGGCTCTAAAAGATGTGGTGTTACTCAAATTTGACGCCACCGAGGAAACTCCCGCACTTGTACCACTGCGTGAAAAATTTAAGATCGTCGGCTTACCGACTATTATCTTCTACGATAAGAAGGGCCTGTGGCTCAAAGATTTGACCCTTAATGAGTTTGAGTCTCCAGAGCTTTTTGCAGAACGAATTAAGAAGATAAAAGGTCTGTAACGACTCCTTCAATCTGTAACCATGTTGAACGTGCGTCAAGCATTGCAATAAACAAAATCAACTTAGATGATGAAGCCTATTCTTAACTGGGTAGGTCTCATGCATCCAATTCAACTGATCAATGTCACCAAAGATTACTTCCTCGGAAGCGTGCGAGTGCCGGCACTCAAAGGCGTTTCGCTCACTATTGAACCTGGTGAATTCACGGTCATTGCCGGGCCATCTGGCAGCGGCAAAACCACCATTCTTAATTTGATAGGCTGTGTGGATACAGCCACTACTGGTGATGTCGTTATTGCTGGTCACAAAACTTCAAATCTATCAGATAAAGAACTCACTGATCTGCGACTTAATACCCTTGGGTTTATCTTTCAATCTTTTAACTTGATCCCGGTGCTCGATGTTTTCGACAATGTTGAGTTCCCCTTGCTGCTGAAAAAAGATCTAACCAAAAAAGAAAAGAAGGAGCGAGTAGAGTACTTTATCGAACGAGTTGGTCTCACTGGCCACTTGAAACATCGTCCTTCAGAGCTTTCCGGGGGCCAGCGACAACGAGTGGCTATTGCCCGCGCGTTGGTGACTAAGCCCCAAATTGTTTTAGCCGATGAACCCACCGCCAATCTCGACTCGAAAACAGGCCAAAATATCATTGATCTCATGAAAGAGATCAATTCTGCGGATAAAACAACATTCTTGTTTTCTACCCACGATCACTCGATCATGAAACAAGCCCGCAGAATAATTCAATTGCATGATGGGGTTATCCAACAATGAACTTAATCATCTTGAAGTTCGCATTTCGAAATATTTTTCTCCATCGTATGAAGAGCTTTATTGTTGGCTCCATTTTGATTTTTGGCGCTTTTATTGCGGTCCTCGGAAATTCATTGGTAGACGCGATTGCCTCAGGCATGAAAAACTCCATCACTCAAAGTGTAACTGGTGATGTGCAAATATACTCCAGTGAGGCGAAAGAAAAACTTTCGGTATTCGGCAACATGGATGGCTCTCCATCTGATATTGGCTATGTGACCGACTTTCCGAGAGTGAAATCGACTCTTGAAAAGATACCGAATATACGTTCCATTATTCCCATGGGCAGTAACTTCGCCTTGATGAATCCCGGAAATGTTATTGATGTGCAAGTGGAGAAGCTGCGCAAACTCTACAAAGATAAAAGCGCCGATCAATCTCTCAAGACTGCGGCTCGAGAACACCTTATCTTTTTATTAAAAGACCTCAAAGAGGGGGTAAATGAAAATCGTGCCGAAATTCTTCTTGATGCCAAATCTGAGATTGACGAAGCCAAGGCCCACCTTGAGGAAGTTTTAGTCGACTCATTCTGGAATGACTTTGATCTTAAATATGAAGAAAAGCTTGAATTTGTGGCTAACAAAATCGCTCCCCTCGTTTTTGATGATAACCTGCTTTACTTCAATTACCTCGGGACCAACCTGACCGACTTTCAAAAAAACTTTCCCCAATTTGAAATTGTGAAGGGACAGATGCTTCCTGAGGGAGAGAAGGGTTTTTTGATCCATGACTTTGTTTATGAGACCTTTGTAAAAAACCGAGTGGCTCGCCGGTTGGATGCCATTAAAAAAGACCTCGATGAACACCAAAAAACTATCGCTTCCTCAAAAGAACTTCAAGATCAGCTCAAGACCAATAAAGAACAACTAGGCGACCTCTATTTGACGATGGAGTTTTCAAAACGGGATTCAGTGATTACAAAGCTTCAGAGTTTCTTGAAGTCCAGTGAGACAGACCTACGCAAACTTCTCAGTTCCTTCTTTGACCTTAATGATTCCAATTTTAGACAACGTTTTGATTTTTTCTACTCTAACATTGCCCCAGCTATTCAACTCTACAAGATAGAGATTGGTGAAGTCATTCCGCTCACAGCAATGACCAAATTGGGAAGTTCCTCAGCGACAAATATAAAAGTTTGGGGCACCTTTCGCTTTAAAAGCTTTGAAAACTCACCCTTGGCTGGCAATTTTTCATTAATGGATATGGCTTCATTTAGAGAGCTCTATGGTTTTCTGACGGAGTCCCGTCGTCAGCAGAATAAAGAGCTTGAAGTGGAAATGGCCGTTTCCGATATTGGAAAGGAAGATATTGAATCCCTTTTTGGCGAAAAGGATGAAAAGCCAAAAGCAAAAACCACAGAAACTGCCGCGACAAAACCGGCAATCACGTCTTCCGAAAGGCAAGACACTTTTATTAATGCTGCCATATTTTTAAAAAACCCCAGCCAGATCGAAGAAACTCTCACCGACATCACAAACTTGAGTAAACAAAATAACCTTAAAATTCAGGCGGTGGCCTGGCAATCAGCCAGTGGCATTGTCGGACAGATGACCACAGCTCTAAGATTAATTCTATTTATTTTTGTCTTTGTGTTGTTCGCCATTGCTGCGATGATGATTATGAACTCCCTATTGATGGCCACTATGGAACGACAACAAGAAATCGGTACAATGCGAGCCATTGGTGCCCCTAAATCTTTCCTCTATAAAGTTTTTCTCATTGAAACGGGTCTCACCAGTCTGATCTTTGGAGGTCTTGGGACAATAGCCGCTCTAGTAATTATCGCTACACTCGGAAAATCTGGAATTCCTGCTCAAGGCGATGTTGCGAAGTTTTTCTTTTCAGGACCACGACTTTACTTTGGTATCCACTGGGATCAGATCACAGTGGTAACTTTGGCAATACTTTTTATCTCCTTTCTTGCAACTCAATACCCCGCATGGAGGGCCATGAAAATCTCGCCTCTCAGAGCCATGCAGAATAAGGACTAAACTATGCCTGTTTTTATTTTAATCGCCTTTCGAAATCTTCTAAAAAATAAGACAAGAACTCTTATTCTTGGAGGTGCTATGGCCGGCATTGCCTTTGTGCTGACTGTACTACTGGCACTCATTCAAGGCATCAAAACCACCATGATTAAAAATGGCACAGCACTAATGACTGGACATGTAAATGTGTCGGGCTTTTACAAAATCAGTCAAAGCTCTGCCTCACCACTTGTTACAGACTATCCTAAGCTTTATGAAATCACACGGAGGGCAGTGCCAGAAGCCGAGTTGATCATCGATAGAATGAAGGCTTATGGAAAAGTCATTTCTGAAAGTGATTCCATTCAAGTTCCCATGTGGGGAGTGGATATCAATCAGGAGCAAAATGTGATAGGCCGCTTGGAG
This sequence comes from uncultured Pseudobdellovibrionaceae bacterium, assembly GCA_964648725.1. Classification (GTDB taxonomy): domain Bacteria; phylum Bdellovibrionota; class Bdellovibrionia; order Bdellovibrionales; family Bdellovibrionaceae; genus CAUJGP01. The sequence continues at coordinate 18,807 of CAZYOE010000024.1, forward strand.
TTGGCTCCCATTAAAGACTATTGGGATCCAAAAGACCTAACCAATAAGAACGAAAATAGCACCGAGGGCAGCATCCAAGGCCTTAAAGATCGAGCAACTATGGCACTCTTTTCATCCCATGCAAAAAAACTCAATGTCCATGTGGGTGATATGGTAACTGTATCAATGCCAACCTATCGAAACATGAGCAACACTAAAGATGTTAAAGTAGTTGCCGTTTTACGCGACCTCGGCTTGATGTCACAATTTAGCTTATTTATACACACCGAAGACGCTCGAGAAATTTACCAACTTAAAAATACTACAACGGGCCAGTTGATGATCTTTTTGAAAGACATCAACAAAGTTCCTGAGGTGGAAGAACGACTCCGCAAGACTTTTGCAGATAACGGTTATAGCGTGATGGAGAAAGAAGCGACGCCTTTTTTTCTAAAGGTTGATCGAGTGGCTGGTGAATCCTGGACGGGGCAGAAAATTGATATCACAACTTGGGAAGATGAGACTTCTTTTTTGAAATGGATTCTTCAACTTTTATCAACGCTCACCTATGGCTTGGTCTTCATTTTACTCATTATTGTTGTTATCGGGCTGATGAATGCACTTTGGATGTCGATTCGAGAGCGCACCTCCGAAATTGGTACTTTGCGCGCCATTGGCTTACAACGAACTCAGGTTTTTGTTCTTTTTTTACTAGAAACATTTTTTCTCTGTGTCGGTGGCATCTTGATAGGATCGGTTGGTGGCGCCATTGCTGCTAAGTTGTTAGACAGCTTTAAAATCCCATTAACAATTGAAGCCCTGAAAGTGTTCTTAATGTCTAACACCCTCACCTTCCAAGTCGGAATGGGAGAGGTCTTTCAGGTCTTTATAATTATGTTAACGTTTTTACTGCTAGGAGCTTTAATACCAATTTGGCAAGCTTCGCGCCTGAAACCCGTAACCGCTATGCAAAGCGCCACCTAAAAGGGAAGGGAACTTCAAATGAAACTCATTTTATCTTGTTTAGTGCTAAGTCAGTTCATGTCTAATGCGAAAGTCTATGCGGAAGATTTTACCGATAGCAAAGCCGCTGAACTCGTTAAGGTCATCGATGATCGCCAACGCAACAGCGGAGATTACAAAGCTACTGCCTTTGTGAAAGAATCAGAAAAAAATAAAGAACCCAAGCTGCTTCAATCAACAATTTATCGTCGTGATGAATCCGATAAGTTTATGATGCTCTTTAATAAACCAAAGGAAGAGGCCGGCAAAGCATACTTAAAAATCGATAAAAACCTATGGAGTTATGAACCCGCCACTGGCAAATGGGAAAGACGGACGGAACGCGAAAAAATAGGGGGCACCAACTCGCGCCGGAGTGACTTTGATGAATCGCGACTCACGGAAGAATACACGAGCAAAGCTGAAGGCGTTGGTGATTTGGGTAAATTCAAAGTTTTTATGATCAAGCTCACCGTCAAAGCTGGGGTGGATGTGGCTTACCCAGTTCTCAAACTTTGGGTCGATAAAGAAGCACAAAATGTTTTGAAACGCGAAGAGTATGCATTAAGTGGTAAGCTTATGCGTTCTACCTTTTATCCAAAGTGGAAGAAAGTTTTCAGTGAATCCAAGAAAGCCGATGTTTATATTCCTGAAGAAATACGCGTTTTTGATGAACTTGAAAAAGGAAACTCAACAATTATTGTCTTAAAAGAGGTTGAGCTGAAAAAACTCGATGATAGTATTTTTACCAAAGCCTGGATTGAAAGTAAGGCTCGCTGAATTTTCTCATCTAGAAATTTCCTTTGGAGGAAAAGCCATGAACTTTCAATTTCTCGTCACTGTTACCCTTGTGACCTTTACTAGTTTTGCAAAGGCCGAGGACTTTCCTTTCGACACCAATTCAACAACGGCCGAACAGATTGAAAAGGGTTTATCAGAAAAAGAGGGCTTAAAAGAATCCGAGGAACAAGCCCTCTCAAAAAACAAATTGGAATTAGGCGGTGCCCTCAGACATGATGTGAACCTCTATCAGTTCAAAGATGCTGCCATTGAAGACTTTATACAAAACCCTACGATTTTATCCCTTTATCTGGATTCTACCTTGAGCGGTGACATCCGAGGATTTTTTCGCGGAAAATTTACTTATGATGCCACCGTTGACCCTGCAACCACTAGCCCTCTTCCTGGCACCACTTATTCGCGCAGTCTTTCCCAATTGGATGAAATGAAGATCCAGTTCCCTATCGAGAAAACTGTGTTTATCAGTCTCGGGATTCAAAAAATAAAATGGGGAAGTGGCCATTTTTGGAATCCAACCGACTTTTTAAACAAACAAGCAAAAGATCTCCTAGAAAAAGAGGATCGGCGTACCGGCCTGGATCTGATCAAAGCCCATATCCCTTACAACGATATGAACTTTTACGCCATTATGGATTTAGGCAAGGCAAACACCACAAAAAATATAGGATCTGCAATAAGAGCTGAAGTTCCTTGGGCAAATAACTTGTTCAATGGAGAGTTCAGTTTTTCTCAGTACACAAAACATGGCCAGGCCACAAAATATGGTGTCGACCTATCAATGGGACTAGGACCAGTGGATCTCATCATCGAAACTTCAAAAACTAAAGAAGTCAAAAGTGGCCGTACTGTTGCTGGAATTAGTTATGACTGGCAGTACTCTGATGAAGACTTTATTAATCTTAATTTTGAAACCTATCTCAATGAGTCCGGTGTCACCGATACTTCTGAATACGCGCCATTGCTTATAGCTCAATCCTTCATCCCCTTTCAAGTGGCAAAAACTTATTATCTGGCCTCAATTTATTTTCCCAAGCCAGGTCGTTGGCAGCATTCTGACATTCTTCTAATGTTTATCCAAAATGGCGTTGATCACAGCCGCTACTCGCGCGTGGGCTATACCTGGACCGGCATCAAAGACCTTGCTTTGTCGCTTTTTGTTGGCGCTCGAAGTGGAGATGTCAGTGGAGAAATGCGCTTGGCCGGCCTGACGACGGACTACTTGCTAAGAACAGAAGTGAAGTTTTGAGGGATAAGGTAATGAGCGGGGGTTGAAAAAGAATTAGAATATATACGTAAAAGTTCAAACAAGCGGTGCTCGGCTCGGGAACAAGTTCCCTTCGCCTCCGCTCCGAACTCACTTTTCCGTATATATTCTAATTCTTTTTCAATACACCACCATTTTTCTCCATAGCGATATGACGCGTTCAAGTTCAGTGAGAATGGGAATTGAGGAATCTGCGGTAATAGTCTAGTCTCACAATCGTGAAGTTTTTCAGTTTATTGCTCGTATTGTTAGGTTCGCTTGCATTTGCACAGCAGAATCAGGTGCTGACGGTTTTGCATACCAATGATCTGCATTCGCATTTTGAAGGAAGTGGACCCGATCATTATTTTACCAGTAAAGTTGGAGATGGCGATCCTATCAAGGGCCATTACGCCAGGTTAGCTTTTCAGATCAAGACTCTTAGGAAAGCCCTTGAAAAAAAGGGTACGCCCGTATTGCTTGTAGATAGTGGAGATTTTTTTGCCGGCTCTTTGTTTCAAGTTTTGGCCCCATCAGTTAAAAACTCCATTAATCCAGAGCTCGAGTTTTTTAGAGACTTAAAATACGACGCGGTTACCTTTGGAAATCATGAATTCGATGCTGGCGAAGTGGGCTTAGAAATCATGCTGCAGAATGGAATCAAACAAAATTTGCTGAGTAGCCTTATTCTCTCTAATTTATATTTTCGAAACCCTAGCTCGAGCTTAGAGAAAATTGTCGCAGGTGTTCCATCCTTTAAAATAATAGTACTAAAGGTTGGACAGAGAACGGTGAAGGTTGGAATCATTGGACTTATGGGGATCGACGCTGCCAAAGTATCATCAGTCAATCGACCCAATGTTTCCTTTTATGGATTTAATGATATCGAGAGTTCTGGCAATTTTGAACAGCTCGTATTGAAGACCCAAGAGTTAGTAAATACTTTGCGTTCAGAAAAAAAAGTCGATGTGGTTATCGCACTTTTTCATGGCGGCAATGACGAGGATGAAAAACTGGCCTCAAAGGTAAATGGCATTAGCCTGATCGTGGCTGGACATACTCACCAGTTTTATAAAGAGCCTAAGTTAGTTCATCGCACTTTGATTGTTCAGGCTGGCTCCTACGGAGAAAAATTGGGGCAAATTGATTTAAACTTAGAATCTCTTGGAGAGTCTTCTCCCCTCATAGTTTCTTTGGGAAAATATACGCTTCATGTAATCGATGATAAAGTCCCCTGTGATACTGTAGTTTTGGAAAAAATTGATAAATATAAAAAACTTATTCCGAAATCCTATTCTAAGGAATATGATTATGGAACGCCGATCACCACCATTAGAAAAGAACTCACACGAACGAGTAAGCCTAATGATCCAATGGGACAGTTGTTGACCTCTGGCATCTTAGCAGAAGTAAATAAGTCTACCAGAACTCCCATTGACCTCTACATGACCTCAATGGGATTGATACGCGAAAACTTAAAGTTAGTTAATCAGCAGCCAACCACCTATCAGTTTTCTGATATTTTCCGCATTCTCTCCATAGGATTTAATAAAGCCGATGGAATTCAGGCCGGATCTCCTATTGTCAGTTTCTATATGGAGCAGGACGAGTTTATAAAGTTAATGAACTTCATGGAGGTCTATCGATTTATTTCCCCTAACTTTATCGCTGCTTATTCTCAAGATATCACTTATGAGGTGCGTGATTGGGGAATCCCCTTTGTCAATCGGCTGAAGAATATTACGTTGAGAGGCAAGCCGATAAGTGAGGCGCCGAAACTTCTTCATGTGGCTACTAATGAATACGTTTCTAATTTTCTTCCGATCATTAAAAATCTTAGTTATGGAATTGTTAAACTCCACTATCGTAATCAGGATGGGGCCATTGTTGATAAACCCTTTATTGAAAACTCCCCGCCAGAACCAATCCTATTTTCAAATTATTTACGCAACGAAGGAAAACAGTTGATTGAATACGATAAACAGCGACGTTTTTGATTTTATCATTATCGGCAGCGGTTTTGGAGGAAGTGTCAATGCCATGCGTTTATCCCAAAAAGGCTATCGTGTTTTAGTTCTTGAAAAAGGCAAACGGTGGCGAGCCATTGATTTTCCGAAGTCTAACTGGAACTTAACTAAGTACCTTTGGTATCCCCTAGCTCGTTGTTTTGGTATTCAACAAATTTCCTTTCTAAAAGGGGTGATGCTTCTCCATGGTGTTGGTGTGGGAGGAGGAAGCCTTGTTTATGCCAACACTTTGATGACTCCTTGTGAAAACGTTTTATCTTCAGATCGATGGCCCGCCGTTGCGGCAGATCCCACACCATGGCTCAATGAGATGCACCACTACTTTCAGATAGCAAAAAAAATGTTGGGTGTTAGTCGGAAGCCTAACTTAAATGCTGCTGAATTAGCATTGCTGGAACTTGGAAAAACCATGGATTGTGCTGAAACATTTCATGCCGCAGAGGTCGGAATTTATTTTGATCAGGAGAATAAACACGATCAATATAAAGCCGGAGATCCTTACTTTGATGGAGAGGGCCCCCCACGCCAGCCCTGTAATGAATGTGGTCGTTGTATGATTGGTTGCCCCAATGGCTCAAAGAACTCCTTAGACTTGAATTATTTGTATTTTGCCGAAAAAGCTGGGTGCCAGATTATCGCAGAACAAGAAGTTACCAAGATTAAAGTCAGCGACAAATTACAGGACTCAGATGCTCGATATGAGGTTCATGCCATTAACACCACGAGACCTTTGTTTTCGAGATCAGAAATGAAAGTGTTTAAAGCTAAGAAGATTATTCTAGCAGCAGGAGTCTTGGGCACTCTTAAACTTCTTTTTGCAAACAAATCTAATTTGCCGAATCTCTCCCAAACCCTTGGCCATGGAGTTCGAATCAATGGTGAGTGCTTACTAGGAGCCGTCAGTCTCGATTCATTGCCTGACTTTTCAAAAGGAATTGCCATTGGAGCGGCTATTCACCCTGATACTCAAACTAAAATAGAAAATGTCCGCTATCCTTCAGGGAGTGGCCTGATGCGACTCATGGCGGTGCCGCTCGTCGATTCAGGACACTGGGCTGCCCGTCCCATGAAAATGTTGTTTAAGTTGTTTACAGAATTTTTTAGAAATCTAAAGGTATGGACTGTTCGCGACTGGGCCAAGCACACAATTATTTTACTAGTGATGCAAACTAGGGATCAAGCCCTCAACATCCAATGGCAGAGTCTTTTCAAAAAGTTTGGTCCAAAAACGCTGGTGGGTCGGTGGACAACGGAAAAAAATCCATCCTTTTCGCCGGTCGCACAAACTGCAGGAAAGAATCTGGCACAGATTATCAATGGTGTTCCTCAAAATATATTCTCAGAAGTGGTTTTTGATACACCCGCCACCGCCCATATCCTTGGCGGCGCTTGCCTTGCGAAGAACAGTGACTTGGGTGTCGTCAATGAAGCCCATGAAGTTTTTGGCCATCAAGGATTGTACGTCTGCGATGGAAGTGTAATCCCTCTTAATTTAGGGGTAAATCCAAGCCTTACCATCACAGCTTTAGCCGAACGGTTTTGTGCTCAATTTAAACCAAAAGACCCAGGCGGGCCATAGACTTTAATAATTTGAGATCACCATACCGAACATTAGATTGGAGTAAGCAAAAGCCTGTAACGCACCCAAGACGATTTACAACGAGTTCTGAACCAATGCTGCGAAGTTGAGATTGCAGCATTGCTACGTGATCATGAATAAACTGCACGCGACGATCAGATCTATCTGGTAATCGGTTTAAGATTTCGGCATCAAAGACAAAAACAGGAACGATAGAAAATCCCGAAGTAAGTGCTTTAAACAAACCATAACTATCATTCAGCCTCAGATCGCGACGAAACCAAAACAACGCTTTTTCCATGGGAGTTAATGTGCCTCAGCCTTATTCGGGACTCAAGATCACTTACCTTTTTAAACGCGCTAACTCCATCTTGGTTTCATTCAGAAATCCCGCCATGGTGGAAATCTGAGCTTCCTTCTCACTTAATACTTTCTGAAGCTTCACTATGCGCGCCTCATAGGTTTTAAGCATTTGAGACTGCTGCTCAATCACTTCCTGAGACTTAAAATCATAGGCCTTGCGCTCAGCGAGCTTGCTATTCACCGTCGCCAGGCGCTCGTTGATTTCTCGGATCATTTCAGAGTGGTTTTGATCAATCCGAGTGAGAGATTGACCAAGGCGGTCGAACTTCAGTTGTTGATTTTTGCTATTCTCAGTAAGGTGAGTCCCCATTCGGGTCATCTGATCTTGCAGACGATTAAGCTGAGTTCGCAACAAACGAACTTCTTCAGACGCAGCTAAGGCTTTTTCATAAATGACCTCAAGGGCCGGAAGCCCTTCTCCCGTATGTTCGCGCTTGTTCTTAAGGTTTGGAAAAAGACTTGGGTTCAATTCTTTCTGCATGATGTATCCTCTCCTTGGACTGTTAAACAACATTTGTTGTTTCTGGGAAGAGATCCTTCTCTTCACCTTGGACCAGTATATTTTCTCTGGACTCTCTAATCAAATCTTTCTAACCTTAAACAATGAAGATTTCGCATTTACTAAAATACATCGCAGATTTGAATCCGCAAAACACACCGGCTCGGTTGGCCTTTTACAATTTTCTAAGACACTTTCAGTTTGCCACTGACGAGCTAACCCCTCAGGTTCTCAACACTTTTTTCTCACATACCCTCGAGTATCCACACTGGGAAACCAACAAAATTCCTCTCAGTAAAGAAGTGCAATTGCTTATGGAAAGCTTTGCCCGTTTCCATAAACTGGATTTTGATTTTTCCTCGGTGCGCTTTCCTCAGAATGTGCAACTTATTGAATTGCTTTCCTTTAATGACTTGTTGGAAGTAACCAGTCAATATGCGCGGTCCATCACTTCCGAAGAAGATAAATTTCGTATTATCCCCGACCAAGGTCGTAAAGTAATTTTGGTTACGCTTAAAGCGGACCAATCTGTTGACGTTGCCGTCTTTGATAAAAAATTTGTTATCAGAAATGGCCAACTGGAACCACTTCGAGTCGACCTCAAACTCTCCTATGACTCAAATCTCGAGCTTAAAGAAAACAAACTGCATATCCTCGAGATCGCACCTTACTTGATGGCCCAATTCACCATTAAAGGTGGCCGACCTCAAGGGGCTCTCCTACGGGGCTATGTGTTTCAGAAGTACCAAGAGCTAAATGACCTATTTATGGAAGAACAAATCAAACTTTTCCTTCCTTTGAAGAGACTTGAGCAGATTTTTATCGATAAGCAAAGCGACCCCTACTACTTGAATCTTATTGGACAACTGTCAGAGGCACCAACTCACCTCCGCCAAGGCGATCTTGCCTCTGAAAAAATCGCTCGCAGAGTGCTTGATAGAGCCGAATTAGCCTATAAAGAGATTTTCATAGGTGACAAAATGCTGGCAGGACTGATAAAGGATCTCCGTCATCAAATTCAACCGACGGCTTCAAAGGATCCAGAAATATGGGCAAAGCAACGACCACAAGACTTAACAAGATAATTTCGGAATCAGGGATAGCGAGTCGCCGTCAGGCCGATAAGTTAATCGAAGACGGCGAAGTAACCATAAACGGCAAGCGAGTCTATGAACTCGGTATTAAAGTCGATCCAAACAAAGATCGTATCATTGTCAGCGGTAAGCCCTTAAAAGTCAGCCACAGTAAAATGTACATCGCTCTCCATAAACCTCAAGGTGTCCTCACCACAATGGAAGATCCATTGGGTCGTCCAACGATTGCTCAATATGTGGAGCAAATGCCCGTTAAAGTATTCCCCGTGGGTCGACTTGACTGGGATTCAGAGGGTCTCATTATCATGACGAATGATGGTGATTTTGCCCAAAAAATCATGCATCCAAAGCACGAAGTAACCAAAACTTATTTGGTTAAATTACAAAGAGAGCCTAACCCAGACCAAGTTCGCCGCCTCTTGCGTGGCGTGACCATCATGGGCGGTAAGGTTTCTGCTAAATCGTTGGCTAAAATTCCGCGTGGAAAATCAGATCACCCTTGGTACAAAATTATTATCACTGAAGGTAAAAACCGTCAGATTCGCCAAATGTTTGAGAAGATTAATAACGATGTCTTAAAACTACAGCGTATTGCCATTGGCTGCCTCAAGCTTGGTAAGCTCAAACGGGGCGATTGGGAAATCTTAGAAGCCGCAGACATGAAAAAAATCTTCGTTGCGGATGACCCTGATGCCGTAAAAGAGAAAAAGAGCTACAAAGCCACTCCGGAGAGAATGGCGCGAAAGCCAACACCTAAAAAAGTAGGGACTAAAAAAAATCCCCAAATGAAAACAAAACGAGATCTATTTGGCGATTAATTACTGGCTCCGCAAGCCGGTAATGAAGTCTCCGCACCACCAATCGTGGCTAAACCGCAAGTAGATGTGAATGAAGCTGCGGTGTCAACTCCCCCTTGGGACAACGTAATTGATCCACCCGTGGGGTAACAACAAGTGGGAGCAAAGGTCGTGTTGGTAAAAGTTGTGGAAACCTTATGGTGACGGCGTTTTCCAGGCATCCAAAAGGGCCTGACCAATTTCTTCTTCAGTTGCCCCTGAATTAATAGCTGCTCCTAATTGACTACAAAGTTCGGCATTCGACGTATCCCCGTTACTGCAACTAGTTTGGTAAGCGACGGATGCGGTGGCTCCGATGACTGTAGGCGACTGAGTCATTATAGTATTGACCTCTGATGGACTGATACCATCAGATAAATTAACCGTTGCTATCTCAGCAAGACTGGTGGCAATTTTAGAAAACGAAGCAATCAACACATAACCCGGATTACCGGCTTCTTGGCAGTAAGTGAACGTTTGTTCTGCTAAAGTCTTATTCTCTGCCGCTGTCGCTTGGCTGCTAAATTTCAATACGTTCATCATTGCAACGGTTCCACCGCCGCCACCACCTTGCTGACTACCAACATTGTTCATGGCATCAACTATGCGTGTTGGATCTCCAAATCCTTCAATAAGAAAGTTGGCAGAACAACGAATCAGGCTCGCCTGCTTTGAACTGACACTACCTAACTTACTAAGGCAGGTATTTACCTTTGAAGTCCTTTCATTCACACTGAGTCCAGTGATTGGGAGATCATCCAAACAAAACTGAGCATCACCAATATTGTCATCATCAGTAGCCGCACAACCTGAAATATAAATCAAACCCAAGACGATCATCGCTGTTTTGTAGATCTTTGAGAACCGACTCATTAAATGCTCCTTAAAATACGATTCACCCTATAACTACTTATCGTCGATTTTTGGGGAGCCTTTAGCGACATCCGCAAGATTTCAAAATATTTGCGCCAATGACTCTTCAATTCTCACAATGGCACAAATTGTTTGGTATTCTGAAGGGAAAGAAACATCTTTTCGCCAAATCCTTCTACAAAAAATATTGCATCCACGGACCTCCCAAAGCCGCAGGGTTTAACTTTGGATAGCCGTTAGGTGCTCTGGGAAATTCGAGGCTCAAAAAATGGGAGCTAGGATACGCGACCAAATTCTAGACATGGATTCACTTTTTTGATGGAGATTCCAAAAAGCTCCAGACATAAATCTAGATTATTTACTATGTCTCATCTCGGGACTCAGATTTCCGATAGAATAAATGATGATCAACGAACTTTATAAATACGTGTTACTGATATTCATCATTCTCCTCGGTGGCATTGCCAGAGCTGAGGTTTTCGAGCTCTATCGTGGATCGAGAGGGCTGGGCATGGGTGGGGCCGATACGGGCGTGGTTAATGATGAAACCGCCTTGCTCATTAACCCTGCGGCCCTCGGAAAGCTAAGGGGAAGCATTGGTACAATATTGGATCCCGAGATTGAAATTGGCGATAATGTTTATGAGATGTATAAAGCAAAACCCTTTAGTGGTTTCACTGACCTGGATAAGCTCAATGCGACTTTAGATCAAACTAGAAACACCCATTATCACTATAAATACCAATTCTTCCCGTCCTTTGTATTAAAAAACTTCGGTCTGGGTTACTTGATTAAAGAATCCATGGACGCCCGGATGAACGCCGATGGCACCACAATAACTGCCAATTATTTTTATGATTGGGTTCTTGCTACGGGTTTTAATTTTCGTTTTTGGGATGGCCGCATTAAACTCGGAGTGACAGCAAAGGCCATTAACCGAGTGCAAGCCTCTGGGGATTTCGACACCTCCCAGAGCTTGAAAATTGAGGATATCGGCAAAGAGGGCTATGGTTTAGGATCTGATGTTGGACTGATTTTATCGGCACCATGGGGCTGGCTGCCGACACTCTCGTTCGTTGGCAGGGACATTGGAGGTACTCAATTTACGAACACAGGGTTGCGCTATAAACTTGCGAATAAACCTGATAAACTCACTCAGGATGGTGATGTGGCATTATCGTTCTTTCCTATCCACAGTAATGCCACGCGATCTAGTTTTACCTTTGAACACAAACATGTGTTAACAGCGAGTCAGTATACGAATAAAACTCAACTTTATCATTTTGGATGGGAAACTAACGTGTCGGACATTGCGTTCTTCCGATTTGGAATGAACGGACTTTATTATTCACTGGGATTTGAGATGGCATCAGAAAGAGTTCAATTTCAGTTTGCTTACTACGGAGAAAATGTCGGAACCGACACCGCTCCTCAAGAAGATCGCCGTTACAACCTGAAAGCCGTCTTCAGGTATTAACTTTAATACAATTTTCAGTTAGAAAGTAGACCGAGGCGGCAAGGAGAAGGCACGGAGCCTTACTTCCTATAAGGCGCACACGAGGCGGGGTTTCCCCTCTGTGAAGGGGTGCCTCGGACGATGCTGCCAACGATGGGCTACGAACTAAATGGGAATTGTATATCAAATATGACAAACTCCCCATTAACCATGCGAAAATGAATGTCGCCGTTGAAAAGACGAAAAGCGTGGGTTTCTTTATAGCCTTTTCCCGACTCTTTATAAACCTGAGGCCTGGGATCTTGCTCGAGCGTCTGCACCACTAAACGAATTATGTTTGGTTGCTCGATCCGCATTCCCCACTCCAAAATTCTTGCTTCTAGCTCGTGGTTCTCAAAACGCACCGGAAACTTTGGTTTGTCCACCACTGCCGACCAACCACCTCGGGCTTGAGGGATTGCCTCAACATCAGGGAGATATGGCTTGATGTCGTAAACTGGCGTGCCGTCGGCAAGATCCGCACCAGTAATTCCAATGCCCTCAGCAGTGACTTTTTTAATCGCCACTAAGGATAGTCCCAAGGGGTTTGGACGATGAGGTGTTCTTGTTGCGAACAGCCCCATACTTTCACCCTTGAGTCTCGGTGGATGTACTTTTGCATGAAAACGGGAAACATTATTCAAATGAAATCCAAAAATCACCCAAAGGTGGGAGTAACCCTCAAGGCCCTGCAAACTTATTTCAGGTTGAACCTGATTATTAAAACGTAAAAAAGCCCAAGCATCTTCCACCAGTAAGGGTTGTCGCGGAACCGCAAAACGATCCCGATAGCAGGATTCAACAATGGCGATCGGTTTGAGAACTAACTCCATAAATGATAAACACCAACAGCCAAAGCATAGGCTAAAAGATTATAGACCACCATTTGAGCAACAGCCCAAGAAAGTTTACCCGTTTCTTTAATCATCATGGCAGTAGTTGATGTGCACTGCAGAGCGACCATAACAAAAATAAGTAAACCCAACACCGAGGCAAAGGTGAATATCTGATGACCTTCAGAGTCTTTGGCCTGTGCCATTGACTCCAACAGCCCAGCTTGCAATCCCGCGTCGTCATCAGAGGTCACATTAAAAATAACAGCTAAAGAGCTGGCGAAAACCTCACGCGCGGCAAAGGCAGAGATGAGACCCACACCAACGCGCCAATCAACACCCATGGGCTTGAAAACTGGCTCAATCACTTGTCCTAGTTGCCCTGCATAGCTCGATTCCAGTTTAAGTTGATCGTTCTCCGCCTTGTAATTTGGAAAAGTAGTAGCGACCCAAATCAACATGGCAAAAATAAAAATAGGAGGACCAGCGCGCTTGATATAGCCCAATGTTTTGGTCCAAGCTTGATTAAGAACTACTCCTAAGCGAGGCCGGCGATAGAGTGGCAGCTCCATCATAAAAAAAGCATTTTTCTCGCTCTTTATAAGTCGATGCAAAACTTGTGATACAACAGCACCGACTATGATTCCGCCCATATATAAACCCGTAAGGCCAACTCCAGCTTGCCATGCGGGACGCCCTTTAAACAAATAAGCCAGCAGTAAGGCATAGACCGGCAAACGTGCCGAACAAGTCATTAAGGGAATAATCATCATCGTGATAAATCGATCTCGTTTAGAACTGATGTTTCGAGTGGCCATTAACGCGGGGACGGCACAAGCAAATCCCGAAAGAATAGGAACAAAGGATCGACCACTCATTCCAAAAAATGATAATGGCCGGTCAATAAGAGTTGCAGCACGTGCCAAGTACCCAGTTGCTTCAAGAAAACCAATCAACAAAAACAGAATAAAAATTTGTGGAACAAATACTAAAACCGCCCCAAAGCTGGTAATCACTCCACTGCCAATAAAATCAGCCCACAATTGCCCCTCTCCAACGGCAGCAACTTTACTTGCGGCCAATGAGAAAAATGTATCAATGGCATCCATAAAAGGAGCGGCGACTGCAAAAATCGCTGTGAATAGAACAGACATAATAAAAATAAAGCTCAATAGTCCCACAACAGGGTGAAGCAACCATCGATCCCAGCGTCGAGTCCGCTCTAAGAGCACGGCATTTTTATTTGCGCTGGAATACTCAAACACACTTTTTGCTATAGCATCACTTCTTTGCAACAGCGATAAATGGGCTGCTTTGTTCCATTCGGGAACCTTGAGAGTATACCCAACCGAAAGAGGTCTGATGCCACGAACAGCTGCGATCAATTCTTTGATTCCGCCGCCAAGAAGCCCGTCGATGGCTATAACCGGGCAACCCAAAGACTCCGATAATTTGTTTAAATGTATTTGCTGGCCCGATTTACGAATTAAGTCAGACATTGTTAATGCAACGACTACCGAAAAACCACTTTCAATTAATTGTTCAACGAGCACTAGGTGGCGGGCTAACTGAGTGGCATCGACAACCGCAATGACTTTTTGAATGGCGCCAAACTGGGAATGCTGAAACAGCGCCTTACGAGTGACTTCTTCATCTTCACTCTTAGGAATTAATGAATAAGTCCCAGGGGTATCCATGACCGTCAGTCCACCACCAAATTGAGGAGCCAAAGTAGCGACGGAGTACTCCACGGTCGCACCGGGATAGTTGACCGTCTTGTATTTACTATTAGTGAGCCAGTTAAAGAGTGATGTTTTACCGGCATTTGGTGGCCCAACCACCGCCAAGACTTCTGGGTTTATAACTTCACTTTCAAGCACTGAGCTTCCTCCTCACGAAGGGCTAAAAAACTAGATTCGATGCGAATCACAAATGGACCACCAAGTGGCATGCGACTAATGAGTTCGAGTTCAACACCTGGATGAATTCCCATATCTAATAATCGATCGGCAATAAGGGAATCACCATCGACATGATGAACGACTACTGATCGGCCTGCTGATAGCTCAAGAACTGAAACTGGCACTGATGAATCCTTTCCCATATCGGAAACTCCAAACTCACAAAGGTACTACCTAGATTCTGCTGAAAAAGAGCTAAATTCGAGGCGTCCGAGCTTCAAATCGAATGAGGCGTAGTTAATCTACGTTGAGTTCGGTTTGAAGCGAAGGCAACGAAGAAGTTAGCCTTTTTCAGCGGAATCTAACCTAAAGGTACCACAACTGGCAAATCAGGCGGAAATCCAAGGCGTTTTTTTTAAGTATAGCAAAGCAACTGAAAAACCTTCGACCTTTTGAGACAATAGGGCACGCGACCAGTGGGCTAGTCGAATGCCAATTGAGAATGGAAACGGAAACTAAGTTCAGCTCTTTAAGCGAATCAACGCCTCTTCCAATGCTGCTAACTGTGCTTTTGCCTGTTGAAGTGCGGCCTTGTCGGCTTCAACCACATCTTCAGCGGCATTCTTGATAAAGTTCTCGTTAGAGAGTCTTCCATTGAGTCCGCCGATGTCTTTTTGCAATTTTTCAACTGTCTTATCGACGCGTTTAATCTCTTCCTCGATATCTACTAAGCCTTCAAGAGGAACAACAACTTTGACTTTAGAGTTGCCAACCATAACTGGGGCAACAGCACATTTTGCTAAGCTACCTTCATCACCAATAGTCAAGTTGCCAATTCGCCCTAGAACTTCAACGGCAGTACGATTATTGCCCAAGACCTTCTGGGCCACTTCATCCTGAGGGGCTAAACGAACGGTGATCTTCTCGCCTGGCTTAATTCGGTTTTCACCACGGATATTGCGGATAGCAGAGATGGTCTCTTTTACCAAATCAATTTCAAAGGCCGCTTGAGCATGGGCGCACTGGAGCCACTCACGATCAATATCATTGGTTGGATACTGGTCGACAATACATGCGCTACCTTTGATAGGAAGCTTTTGATAAAGCTCTTCAGTGATAAACGGTGCAAACGGATGAAGGAGACGCATAATGCGATTTAACGTTTGGGCTAGCACAAGCTGCGTAGCTTGCTTTTCTTCCGGTTTGCCTTCGCTCATAATTGGTTTGATAAACTCGATGTACCAGTCACAGAATTCGTGCCACACAAAGTGATAAATGGCATTGGCGGCATCAGAAAAACGATGCGCATCCAAAGATTCACGCACAACTTTCTCAACCTCACCAGTTTTAGCAATGATCCACTGATCATAGAGCGACAAATGAGCTTTTATAGGAAGTGCTTTAACACCGGCTGTGGGAACTTCAAAATCTTTAAGGTTTTGCAAACTAAAGCGAGTCGCATTCCAGATCTTGTTCATAAAGTTACGATAACCCTCAAGACGTTGTTCACTGAATTTCAAGTCACGTCCTGAAGCGGTTAATGCCATTAAGGTGAAACGAAGGGCATCGGCTCCGTACTTTTCGATCATCTCAACAGGATCTATTGAGTTATTCAAACTCTTAGACATCTTGCGACCTTGAGAGTCACGCACTAAACCATGGATAATAATTTCACGGAATGGAACATCTCGTCTGAATTCCAAACCCATCATAATCATTCTAGCCACCCAGAAGAAAATAATGTCATGGCCCGTAACAAGCACATTAGTTGGATAAAAAGTTTTTAGAGTTTCAGTTTCATTAGGCCAGCCCATAGTGCTAAAAGGCCAAAGGGCTGAGCTGAACCAAGTGTCTAAAACGTCCTCATCTTGCCCAATCGCTTTACTCTGACATTTTTCACAGTGTCCGGGATCGGTTTCCGCCACCGTCGTGTGGCCACAGTCTTTGCAATACCAAGCGGGAATACGATGGCCCCACCAAAGTTGGCGCGAAATACACCAATCTTCAATGATGTTCATCCAATGCAGATATGTTTTGGTCCAAGACTCCGGCTCGAACCGAATGGTTCCGCTCTCCACCACGCGTTTTGCTGGCACTGCCAAATTTTCTGTTTTTACAAACCACTGTTCCGAGAGGAATGGCTCCACCACAGCTCCTGAACGCGAACAGTGCCCCACAGAATGCATGTGGGGTTCTTCTCTTTCAAACAGCTCCTGAGCCTTTAAATCTTCTAAAACTTTTTTACGAGCTTCATTGACCGATAAACCTTTATAGTTTGGTCCCGCTTGTTCATTCATACGGCACTGTCGATCAAGAATGCTAATCATCGGCAAATTATGTCGCTTACCCACTTTGTAATCGTTAAAATCATGGGCAGGGGTAATCTTAACAACCCCCGAACCAAAATCTTTGTCAACATAGGTGTCAGCAATGATCGGAATGAGTCTTTGCGTGAGAGGAAGTTTAACCTGCTGGCCAATTAAAGCTTTGTAACGAGGATCTTCTGGATGAACAGCCACAGCCACATCTCCCAACAAAGTCTCAGGACGGGTAGTTGCAACGATCAAAAAGCCTTTGCCATTCTCCAGTGGATACTTAATGTGATACATCGAACCCTTTACGCTCTTATGTTCCACTTCGAGGTCACTGATTGCCGTCTCCAAGGGACCGCTCCAGTTAACCAATCTCTGACCGCGGTAAATCCAGCCTTTTTTGTAAAGCGAAACAAATACTTTACGAACCGATTTAGAAACACCCTCATCAAGCGTAAAAACCGCTCGGTCCCAATCGCAAGAATCCCCTAAACGGCGCATCTGACGATAAATACGATCACCGTAAAGTTTTTTCCAGTCCCAAACTTTTTCTAGAAACTTTTCGCGACCTAAGCCAACCCGGGTCTCTCCGGTTTTTTTCAGTTCTCGTTCCACAACAGTTTGCGTGGCAATACCTGCGTGATCAGTGCCGGGAAGCCACATGGTGTTGAAACCACTCATGCGTTTCCAGCGAATAAGGACATCCTGAATGGTATGGTCGAGAGCATGCCCCATGTGTAAAAATCCAGTGACATTGGGGGGAGGTAATATGATGGAAAATGGGGGTTTTGTTGATCGGTCTTGAGATTTAAAATGACCAGACTCTTCCCACCAACTGTAAATGCGTCCCTCAACATCCTGAGGATTATAACGATCCGACATAACTTCAGACATAAACACCGCCTTAAACGTATAACAATAAATAAGAAATAACTTGCAAGGTTAAGGTAGGTCAACGGGTTGCCACTGCCTCTGCTTCAATAGACAAACCATTCCACCCATTTTTTACGCAATAAATATTAAGAAATCCATTTTTTGCCATTTGCGCCGATAAGATCGCGCTCTCATTGCCTTCTCTACAAAGAAGCACAATGGGATGATCGACTGATAGTTTCATTGTGTTAACTAAGGTTAATAACTCCGAATTCGAAGATACAACGGCTTTTGCCATAATGAGCTTTAAGTCACCCGCCAAATTTTCGGGAGGACTGAAGTCGATGGCAAAGAGTGTAAATGGCACTTTGTTCCGAGCTAAATTCGACAATTGAAAAAAACCAATTTGGCCTAGTGCTAAGCTCATGTTTTTGAACTCCTAGAGTCAGGCAAATGACGAAAGTTAATGAGAACAGTCAATAGGCCAAGACATGCCAAAAGCATAGACGCTATAAACGGAGACTTTAAGCTGACTGAATCATAAAGTTTTCCACCAATCAAAGGCCCTAAAATTCTTCCTAAACTTGAAAGACTTTGTGCCACCCCTAAGTTTTCTCCCTGTTCAGTTTCCAAACTAACCAAGCTGATACTGCCCAAAATGGATGGATTAATGCAACCATTCCCTACGGACAGCAACGTCATCGCAATGGCTAATTGCTCAATGGAATCTGCCAAGGCGATCCCGCCCATTCCTAAAGCGAATGAAGCCAAACCCGCAGCGGCCATGCTCTTCTCACCGACCTTTGGAATCAATCGGCGCACCAAATACCCCTGAGTAAATATCATCACGATACCTATGTAGGCAAAACCGTAGCTGACCTTATCCGTTGTCCAACCATACTGTTGACCCACATAGAGAACTAAAGTCGCCTCCATCGATGCCATGGCCAGTCCTGAAAGAAAATAAACTGAAAGCAAGGGTCTCAGCTTCTGTAAATGAAATTTATTTAAGATGCTCGCAAATCGGTTAAAGTTATGTTTTATATCTTTGCCGCGTTTTTCAGGTGGAAGAGACTCAGGAAGTTTAAAATAGGCAAAAAGAAAAGTCGCAAAACATAGAGCTCCAACGAATAAGGCGGCAGCCGTAGAGCCAATGAGAGGGTCACTAGAAAATTGTTTGGCGATATGAATCGTTGAGCCTCCAATGGCCGGACCAATCACGAATCCCAAACCAAAAGCGACTCCGATTAAGGCCATCCCTTTAGATCTCTCTTTGGGTGGGGTGATATCAGAAATATAAGCAGATGCTGTGGAAAGGCTGGCACCGAAAAAACCAGCCAAACCCCTCGCCAAAAAGAGCGACCAAAAATCTCGGGCAAATGCAAACCACAAGTAAGTAAAAGCTTCTGCCAACAAACAACCAACTAAAATCATTCGTCGGCCATAACGATCACTCAACTGTCCCCAAAAAGGAGCAAATAAAAACTGCATCAGCGAAAAGATGGCCATTAACCATCCAACTTGGGTAGCACTCCCGCCAAGTTCTTTTCCCAATAGCGGCAAAATAGGGATAATTATTCCAAAGCCAATCAGATAAAGAAATACTGTTAGAAAAATCAACACTTTAGGTGCTAATGCTTTTCGTTTGTTCATCTCGCTCATAGACAAATCCTTCAATCAATAATCGGTCCAGGCATATTGTCATTGCCCCCCAAAATTGTACAATGGTTTAATGAATAAGCTCGCATTAATCGCACTTCTGACTCCTCTCATCGCCTCTGCAAAGCCGCACTTAAGCAAAGCGTTTCGCCCATGGTGGACCGAAAGCTTAGTTCATTACGATATTTTTCATTCTGTTGGAAACTATAACTCGACAGGTAGCCCTGAAAGTCTGCCTAGTGCCAATAGTTTTTGGGAAACCTCAACTTTTGATTACACTGGACGCTATGTTTTTAACTCTAGGTGGGCGATGACAGCCGGCATCAACTACGTGCAAGCGCAAGCCAATGTTTCTACCACCACTAAAACTAATGGAGGATTTCAGACTCTACGTGGTGGACTAGAACATAAATTAGAGACTTCGCTCGCTGATTTTGTCATTGAAGGTGTGGCTAATCTGTCGGCCTACCAGGTAGAATCTAATTCAACAAAACCTGTTTATGGCGATGGTGCCCACTCCTTTGGCGGTAATATTTGGCTGATAAAGAAGCTGGGCAATCTCCAATGGTATGGCAAGGCCGGTTACCTTTATCGGACCGAAGGACTCTCTGGCCTTATTCCGTATGAGGCTGGCCTCAATTGGCGCGTCGGGAACTGGGTCTTGAGTGCTTCGGCGGAAGGCACAGGGAGCGTGGGTCAGGATGCCGAAGATGAATTAACGAGAATAACTTTCCTCAAGCGGACAAGCGTTGGCAGCTTTAACTATCGCAGCTCTAACCCCAACACTAATTCCTTAGATCTCCAAGCTAAATGGAATGTAACAAATCAATTCGGTTTCCTTGGAGGTCTAGGCAACACTTTTTTAGGCAGGAACTCCAGTGATGGCACACATATCTTTTTGGGCCTGGATATTCATTGGCAGGTTTACCAACAACCTATTGAAAATAATCCTCTTAAAAACGCCACTGTAAAACCACGCAGAGATTCCGAAAAGAACTCCTCTGACCCGCTTTTTAAGGAAGAGGATTATAATCAACAATTGGACGAGCAAAATTCTGAAAGTTTATAATATTTTCGAAAAGACAAAACCGAATCTGATGGAAATCATATAGCTTTAGCCGCAACAAGTTATGAAATAGGTCTATTATTGTGACTTTAATTTTCCATTGATAAAGTCTTGATTCAATCCTTTCACATGGTGAGAACAATGAGTAATGATGTAAAAATATATATGGGTAACTTTTGGGTGCAAAGTGAGGGTGGTGTTGTCACTCTTGGTTTGACCGAAGAAACCATTGCCGACTTTGATGAAATTTTATCTTTTGATTTTCCTGAGGATCAACAGACCGTTGAGGCGGATGAAGTCTGTGGAACAATTGAAACTAATGACGGACCAATCGATATCTACAGTCCCGTGACTGGAACGGTGATTGAAGTCAATACAACTCTGGTAGAGGACCCTTCCATGTTGATGGATGACCCCGGCGGTGAGGGTTGGCTTTTGAAATTCTCGGCGGAAGAGGACTACGAGGACGAGGACGAGGACGAAGATGACGAGGACGAGGACGAAGACGATGATGACTATGAGGAAGAGGACGAAGATTAAGTCTTGGTACAGGCAATATATTACTGTCGGCGAGGTTTAATTATAGATTTAATTATTGGTTTAATTTAATGCCGTTCCTTTTTTATACGAAACGATACCAATGTCGTTTGCTTTAGTCACCCCGAGGCCGCTGGGAGGAGAAATTCGATTTTTCACTTCGATTTGCCCTCCCATGCACTCCAGAGCCTGTACCTGTTTCACCATTAGTGCCATTGCAAGTGATTTGCTCAACAACCCTAAAAAGTTTCTCAACTGAATCAGGCGCATTTTCACCAATACAAAATTGATTTATGATATGCTCTCGAAACAACGACTAAGTAGATTCTGCTGAAAAAGAGCCAAATTCAAGGCGGCAAGCTTCAAATCGAACGAGGCGTAGTAGGGCGGGGTTTCCCCTCTGTGAAGGGGTGCCCACGTTGAGTGAGAGATGAAGCGAAGCCAACGCAGAACTTGGCCTTTTTCAGCAGAATCTAAGTAACAATTGAGGTGATTGAAAAGGCAGAGAAGATTCACATGAGTTGGGTAACCGATCAAACACTTCACGAATCCAACATTGATTTTTTTGTCCGCGTTTCTCGTAAGAAGTGGCATATAGAGAATGAAACGTTTATCACTCTTAAAAATCAAGGCTACGAATTTTTCAGAAAATGGATTCTCCATCAAAAAAGTGAATGAGTGTCTAGATTTTCGTCGAGTTTAAG
>CAZYOE010000025.1:0-10776 GCA_964648725.1 uncultured Pseudobdellovibrionaceae bacterium
CTTTTCGTCGTCCCAATCACTTTCGGCAACCTTATTATCAGCAATGCGTGATGCCATTACTGCGTATTCATCTAGATCATCTCTCACAATAACAGGGATAGACTTAAGACCTAAGCGTAGAGCGGCTTCCCGGCGACCGTGACCCTTAATAATGACTTTATTTTTATCTACTACTATTGGAACATCGAAGCCAACTTTTGCTATTTGTTGCGCAATCCGATCAATTTGATCGACAGGATGCTTCTTAGTATTATTCGCATAAGGGGTTAGAGATTCTGGATTTAACCATTGTATTTGTGGTTCAAAATTGTTCATAATTGCCTCCGTGGCCTATCAAAAAACAATTCGTATCAAAAACCAAGAACTATTAGCCAAATATCATGATTTTAAATGTTTAATTTGTAATAAAAAAGGATGCGATCCTTGCCATATTAAATCAAAAGGATCTGGTGGGAATGACTTAGATGTTAATTTATTGGCACTTTGTCGAATACATCATACTGAGCAACATACTATTGGTTGGACTAAATTCATTCAAAAATACCCAATAATCTACTTAGAGCTTCGAAACAAAGGCTGGACTTTAGGAATTAAAGGACTGCAAAGAGGTTGAGTATCAAAATATTATAGGCTTAGCTCTTAATATGACTGTAGCTAGGCAACCAGAAATGTATATATGCGAAAAATGTGATGAGCCATCTCTTAAAGTATATCGTTTAGCTGCAAAATTTATTATCTGTAAAGCTTGTGCAAACCACTATTGGACCATTGCAATAAAAAAACTCGTAGAAAATGAAATGTTAAATTGCAATATAGAGTACATAAATCTGGATAAATACGATGACCGACACTAATCATATACGAGGGAAAAAAGCCTATAAATACGGTGCCGGATTTGAAGAAGCAGTTAAAACTATTTTAAAAAGTAAGGGATATATTTTAATTAAAATACCAAATGGCGCTAAAATGGTAAGAGCTAAGATGGGAGGGACGTTCTTGGTTCCAATTAAAAGCCCATTTGATTTTTTGGCAGTACGCGAGGGAAAAGCCATTTGCTTTGACTGCAAAACATATCAAAAAAATACCATCGCCCACTCTGATCTAAAACCCCACCAAGTGCATTCTCTTTACCAAATTTACGCCTACGGAAAGCTTTGGGCCGGGTACATCGTCTATTTTAGACCCTCTGATAAAATTGTGGCCTTTAGTTCAAAGGTACTCTGGGCTTTGACACCTAATAACTCTCTAAACGAATCTGACGGCATTCTTTTGGGATCACTTGGCGACTTTTCGCTAAACGAGCTGCATGGCGGCATGGGGGAAGCCTAAGTGCCTGTACCAACGATCCTCCCTAATACAATTGATGCGCAGCGTGCTAAAAATGAAGTGCGAATGCGCAAAAGATATAGCGATCCGGACTTTAAGGGCGATCTTGTACGCCTTAGAAAGCTTATAGCGGCAGGGCGCACATTTGATGAGGTTAGGGATCTTTTTAAGGACAACCATATTTGGTGGAATGACCTAAAATTTGCGCTGGCCTCTTCACTATTAAATCCAGAAAACATCATGCTGGAATGGCAAATTCGTAACCAAGGTCGTTACCAACAAGGGCTAAAGCTGTTTAGGATGGCCGAGGAACAGGGTGATATGGAAATGATGGCAAAGGCCATTATGATGCTTCAAAAGATTGATAGCGACGATATAGAGGTTAAAAAATATCTAGGCCTAGTTAAACCAGTAAAAGAAGTTGAATCGGATGGAGAAGGGATAAGTCACGATGACCTTGAACTCGCAGAGCAACGATGGTCTCGAATCATTGAGGAAAGAATTGCTCATAAACTTGAGGTACGAAGAGAAGCTGAAGCTCCTGTCCCCGTTGATGTTCTCCTTGGAGCTGAATTTGAACGGCAGCCCAATTCGGTGGGACAAGTTGCCGTGGTTGAAGTCAATTCTGGAGGACAAGAGCCAGGAGATAGTGTTCCGCAAATCCTCTCAAATGGGGGTTAGCACCTATTGTATCATTTGGTCTCTATACATCTGCAAAATGCGACTAGTTCCAAGAGGCCTCATTTATTGGCTGCCCACTCAAGGCGCAGTTTCTGATTTTGCGTCCACCAAAGTTGATGATTTTATTAATGAAAATGGTGACGAATTAGGAGATCTAAAAGCCCTCAATAATAAATATAATGTTGGTCTCAAATATTTCTATGGCATCCCCACATATTGGAGAGGTTTGGAATCCAAAACGGGTGTTAAATCTATTTCGGCTGATGCGGCTGTTTATGATGAGTTTGATGAAGCAGACCCAGCGCAAGTAACTCAGGCAAGACAAAGATTATCAGCTTCCGAAGTGAAATTAAGCAGAGAGTTATCCGTTCCCACTATTCCAGACTTTGGTATAGACAAAAGATTTCAAGAAACCGATCAATGTCATTATATTTTTAAATGTAATTCCTGTGCCACGTGGAACATTCTTGAAGAAAATTGGCCCAATACATTTTGCCAAGATAAACTCGGAAACTACTATCCGGGCTGCAAAAAATGTAAAGCTAAATTAGATATTAAAAATGGAAAATGGGTTCAAAAATATCCTAATAAATCACTACGTGGATATCAGATAAGCCAACTTTACAGCCCTTTTGTAAGCCCTAATCAAATTATTGCTGATTATCAAAATACAGAATTCCCGGGACATTTTTATAACCACGTTCTTGGGCTACCTTATTTGTCCGCAGAAGATCGTTTAACCTATGACCAAGTATTAGCAACATGTGATCCAATGCGAATTGCGCAACCTAGAGTTGATTATCCCTGCGCAATGGGAGTTGATGTTGGATCAAAATTACACGTGGTTTGTCTAGAAACAGGCAGCGCAAGCAAGACTAAGGTTCATTTTATAGGGGAAGTAACAAGCTTTGAAGAACTCGATACTATCGCGCTGCGCTATAATGTTAAGCAAGCAGTGATCGATGCGCTTCCAGAAACACGAAAAAGCAGAGAGTTTGTGGACCGAAAACGCTTTAATAATTGGATGTGCTATTACTCGGACAATCAGAAAGGTTCATTTTCATGGAATGAAGTTGATCGGGTAGTTTCGGCAAATAGAACTGAAAGCTTAGATGCAGGAACATTAGCCTTTACCCGCGGCAACATATCTTTGCCGCAAAGAAACCCAATAATAGAAGAATTTGCGAAGCATTGTTCAAACATAGCCAAAGTAGCGGAAGAAAATCGTGAAACCGGGGCCAAAAGATATATTTATAAAAAGCTAGGCCCAGACCACTTTCGTCACGCATTGAATTATGCCATGATTGCAGCAAGCAGAATGAGGTCCGGTCCAGTAGTTTCAATCATGCGTTAAAGCTGAGCTTGCATGGCAGGTCTCTGATCGTTAGGCTACAAAGGTGGGGAGCCCATAAAATGACAATTCATATATTTCAACGCGATGATTTTTGGGGAGGCCTTGCTTGGCAGATTTTGGTTTAGAGGGTGAGTTTGCTCCTGATTCTGATTTAGATTCAGACGAGACACAATCAGCTACTATTATTTTGAACGACGGCACAAGTTGCACTGTCTGGAAAAACGATTGGATTGATTCAGTGGAAGGCGTGGTTCCACCAGATCCATGGTGGGGTTATGCCTTTCAGATTTCTAAAATTGAGGACGGGAATGTTTTTATTAAAATGATCAATGGCGAAGGCATATACGAAGAGATTGGTTTCAGCCCATCGCTAATCACAAACGTTTTTAGACATGTGGAGAAATCATGAAGAGTCTTTACGCTGATCTGGTCGCAGATGTTGTATCAAGTTACGATCAAACGAAAACAACAATCCAAGGTCGGGTTGCGTCAAAGACTATAAACAGTCAGACTGTGTTGGGTCCACCACTCAACGAGTTTATCGACATTCAAGCCGATACAGGGCTTGCTCCTATCGGAGTGTTTGTAACGTCGAACAACAGAATGTTTGTCGTTGGCACCTTGTCTGCTGGTATTGCCCCTTTGTTTTGTTACTCATTCAACACAACGACGGGTGCCTACAGCTACACGGGAAGAATAAACCTCACGCTTCCTAACTCAGCAGCCACTACTCACACACTGAGAGCCTTAAAGGTTATAGATTCCGGGGTCACGGGGTGGAGAGTTTATATTGCCACCACTGGATCGGTTCTTATCAATGGTGGATTATTTGAGGCTTATAACATTGCCCTATCAGATTTTGTCCCAGTAGGGTTTCCAACAATCCCATTTGGAACAGGAAACGGACAAAAAGCGGTTTACTTCCATCAAGATCCAGCCTTTCGAGGAACAAACCAACTTCAAACGGCCACTGTTGGAGCTGTCTTAGACTCAGGAAACAATCGGATTTATTGTCATAACGGTGTAGCGGCAACGCACCAATATTATGTATACGACACCTCCGTTGTTCCAACTTATCTTTCAAACTCTGTAACAGGCAACTCAACTACTGACGTGATTACAGACACTGGTCACTCATACGGAGCCAACGCCCCTATTGTGTTTACAGCGATCACGGGCGGTGCTGGTCTTACGGTTGGAACGGTTTATTTTGTTCGTAACCCGGTCGCAGGAGTGAGCTATGAATTAAGTGCTACTTCTGGCGGTGCCCTTCTTAACTTCACGACAGACATCACGGCAGGAACAGTTGGACGAGCGTTTGGAACTTCGGTCTCAAATTTCCTTCACAAGACTGGGAACCTTCCAGCCTTGACTGGTACTTTGCTCGGATCTGACTCAGAGGACTATGCTGTCCCAACTTCTGTTAACCCTTCGATTGATGGCTTTGGTTGTGCGTTCTTGGGAACAAGTTCGGCTATGTATCTTGGACGATTGTCCGAGTTAACAGCAGCAGCAATCACATGGCCAAGTCTTCAGACATGTAACCTTCTTGGAACAGTTAACCAAATCACCGCTCCAACAGCCACATTCATGGCGTGGTCTTCGATCCTAAACAGAGCGGTCTATCTGACAAACACTGCTGTTTTTGTTATGAAGGCCTTTGCTAACAACTCTATTGAAGTGATCTTTGGTGGGGTTAATAACCGATATCTGGAAGCCGTTGTCGGGAATGAAGTCGTTGAGTTTCAGACGGCAGCAGTTTCAGCTATGGATCTTGAGCAAGGATGGCTCGCCATCACGTCAAGTGCCACGGTTGGACAAAGAGGTGCTTATCTTGCGGATCTGAGAAGTGATTCTAGGTTTGATTACAGTTACATCGTCACGAAAGTCTTGAGCACCCCACAATCCATTTACAAGTTCATCACTACTCTTGATCAACTCTACGACTACACAGGATCATTGGATGTGAGTTATAGAACAAGCGGGTTTGGATCTATCAGTGGTGGTTGGCTCTCAATCCCATTCGCCGAGTCGCTGGATGGGATCACTACCCCTGGGGATCAAGTTCAATTCAAGATTGGCTTTTCTACCCTTGGACTAGATACAAGCATCCCTGCGCAGTTGAATGAGTTCATCCTTGGCTACAGCTCGCTCACAGAAGTCAGTAGCCGTTGGAACCTGAGTCAGGCAAACAGCAGCAACCTAAGCCCTGCGAAGGTCGCTTTCAGACTTCAGGTCGCTTATCCTTCGGTCGTACCTACGATGCGAGTGAGAGGTTTTGATGACGGCGGCTCCGTGATCTACGACAAGTTGACCACGACCAATGCTGCTGAATTCGAATACACGACGAACAACGGTACAAGTTGGGTTGCTCTCGGGACTATCCCGAACACAGCTTTGACCACAGAATTAAGACTAAACCTTGCAAGTCCATCAGGTGTCCCAGTTCGCTGGTCCATCCAGGAGGCCTAATTGTTTTACAGTGAATCGATGTCTATGCCTCTTCCCTTAGCTTGTTTGACGGATTTAACCCCGCCAACATTCTCTGGGATTTCAAGTTTAACACCGCAAGCAAACGGTTCACTTAGAGCTCAATGGGCTACTGCGACAGATCTGACTTTGCCTATCACCTATGATATTTATATAGCTTCTGGGACGGTCCTCCCAGCGGCTCTGTTCGTAGCTTCAAACATAACAATGTCTTGGAGACCGAGTGGGGCTGGTCCTTTTTATAGGGACATTTATACACTAGCAGATGGAACATACCTTGCGATCAATGGAACCTACACGCTAGGTGTTAGGGCAAGGGACGGTGTTGGTAATGAAAACACTAACACGGCTGTCCTGACTGCAATCTCTGAAGGAGTTTTGCCAGATTGTTTAACAGCAACAGCCGCTTCATTGGCTGCTACGGCTGCTTCTTTAGCTGCGACTGACGCATCCCTCATATCTAGTTTGACCACATTTAATACATACTTATCCACATTTAATACTGGCCTAACCACATTTGGCGGTTATTTAGCCACGCTTAATACTGAAATTACGACTCTGACAGGGCTAAATTTGTCTCTTGCCGCAAGTGCAACATCTATCGCATCAAGCGCAACATCATTAGCAGCAAGTGCGACAAGTATTTCTACAAGTGCCTCTAGTCTGGTTACCAGTGCTGCTTCTCTTGCTGCATCAGCTACTAGTATCTCAACCTCCGCAGGTTCATTAAGCGCAAGTGCAGCTAGTTTTGTTTCTAGTCTTGCCACATTTGCTGCAGATTTAACTACGTTTTCAGGATATCTAACGACGTTGAATGTTCAGATCGGTGACATCAATACAATTATCACTGACCTAAATAACCTAGTGACAGCTATGCAAACGGCCTTGAATTCAATCGTCGCTGCTGGCGGACTAGACATGGAAATCGAATCTCCTAAATTAGACATGGAAGTGGAGTGCTAAATGGCAAAGGCAAAAATTGATGTTTTCAGAGGAACGACTTTTAAAGGGACGATCAATCTAAGGTCAATTGATGCTTGCAACGACAAGTTCTACAACACTTATCCAATTCCCGCTGGCTCAACTTTAGAGATGAGATTCAAGGGAACGCCAAGTCCAATCACCATCACAGACGGAGCGGGCGAAATCATTGTTTTAAACGCATCTAAAGGACAATTATCTTTTGAGGTTTCTGCTGCTAAAACAGCTTTGATGGATCTGGGAACTGACCTAGGTATCGATCTTTTGATAACAGAAGTCGGTGGAGACATCATACCGTTTGAAAAGCTAACCGTGATCAATGTTAAGGACTTGGTAAACGGATGACACCGCTTCAGAAGCGGATCGATAAAAGCTATCGTCTTGTACAGCGTAAGGCAGATGCCATCTTTCAAACATTCGCAGCAGAAATTGGATCCAAAATTGAGGACGCGGGCCAAGATGTTATTGGGATTGTTGCTGCAAATGTAAGCAGTTTTGACGGCAAAGTGCCCTATCTAAAACTTAGATCAACTGGTATTTTAAAGCGCATTCAATCTCAGGTAAACGAACGCCTCGAGCTTCTGGCTGATGAAATTTGTGATGACTGGAGTGAGGCGAGAAAAACCTATGACATGTTATCAAGAGTCGCAATGTCCTATATCGGAAGAAAGTCCAGCCCACCATGGGAGTCTGTTACACTCAATCTTAGGGATACGTTAAGAATTCCCAAGGATGGGGACATAGACCCACGGACGGGTCGCATACATGCACAGATGTCCCGTTTAGCAGATCAGATCGTTGATAATGTTAGAAGAGGGGCATTGGCAGATGAAAGCTCCTCCCAGATAGTGACTCGAGTGCGACTCATGTTTAAACGAACCGAGCTTAAAGAAGCTGCTAACCTGCCGAAAACTAAAAAAGTCTTAAAAACTAAAACCGAGAAGGACCCATCAATTGAAATCGAAGAGGGTGTTTATACAGAAGACGAGTTAAAGGATCTCATAGCTCGAGCCCAAAAAGCAAATGGTTGGGAATATAGACAGTACCGTCCTTGGTTTACAGACTCCTTGAAACGTCGCAACAAAATCATGGCTGATCTTGAAAGAGGCCTAATGGCTGATGCTGTGTCTCTTCTTCATCAAGGGGAGCTTCAAATAGGTCCAGAACAGATGGGCGTAGAAGATTTTGTTTGGAAGACAAACCGCCAGGAAACAACCTGTGAAATCTGTAGCAAGCGCAACGAGAAAACCATGCGCTGGATTTCGAAGAACATAAAGGATAAGTTTCGTGACTTACCTCCTCCATTACATCCAAATTGTAACTGTGAATTGGTCCCTCAAATAAGCGAAGAATGGTCAGAATCAGTTCTAAAGAACAATGACCTTGAATGGGACCCTAATGACGGTGCAGTCTACAAAGCAGATAAGAAGGAGCGTACGATCGGTGTTGAAGACATGACATTCGATGAGTACATGCAAAACTTCTTAGGTTGAGGGGTAACATGAGCAAAAATAAAAATGAAACCAGGGTTCAGGTTGAGCTGCCTAAAAAGATGGCAGAGGAAATTAAAAAGCCCAAAATCAAAGACCTGGTTCGACGTTCCTCCGAAGTCGAAATCAAGCTAGCAAACCCTACTAAGTTTTTTGAAAAGCTTAACGCACCTGTTGAGAGCAGACTACATAGGTTTGTCGAAGATGTTAAATTAACCAGCGAAGAGAAGTTAGACACGCAGGGGTATCACCGCATCATCGAATGGGGAACAAACGGCAAATACCGCTATAAGATGATTAAGAGCACGCAGGAACTGAAACAGGCAATTACAGAATCTGAAAAAAATAGAGATTTCTTTCTTAGAGAACGAGCAGCCATTGTCAAAAACATGACCAAGGAAGACTCCTTTGCCTATGATTCTGATTTCCAGACAAGTGGCATAGGATCATTTCCTAATAGACCAGAGTACACACCACTAATTGGATCACCTTTTTATAAGCAGATGTACCTCCAAGACTATTGGGAGATGCATTCAAAGTGCTTTTGGTATTCTAACTACTCTGGTATCGGAAAAATGATAGTCGATATGACCCGTAACTTTGTTATGGGTAAGGGCTTCACCGTCACATTTAAAGACCCAAAGCTACAAGACATGTGGAGTCGCTACGAAGAATTGAGCAATATTCAAGAGGAAGCTCGAAACTGGTGCGATGATCTAACTAAGTTTGGTGAATCGATGGTCAGGACATTCCCAACGCCAAGGGGAGTGATTCATAAGTCTATCGACCCATCTACAATCTGGGAAATCGTAACTGATCCAGAGAATATTTCAGACATTAGATACTACCATCAGCAGTACAACACCCAGTACCAGCTATATGGAGCACCAGGTGTGCCAACCACCAAGTACATCATAAATCAAATTGCGCCTGACATGATGAACCACACTAAGGTCAACGTAACTTCATATGAAAAAAGAGGCCGTTCTGATCTGCTGGCTGCTCTGCTGTATTTTAAATACTACGAAGATTATCTCACAGCTAAACTTTTAAGAGCCAAAAACGAAGCCGCATTCATCTGGGATGTGACTGTTAAAGGATCTCAGGAAGATGTGAACGCCTATATTTCAAGCACTGAGAGCATCGTGGACGTACCTCCTGGATCAGAAAACGTACACAACGAATCGATCACTAGGACCCCTCTGTCACCAATGTTTAGCAAAGGTGCCAATGACGAGACTGCTCAGAATATTCTTTCCTATGTAGCAATGGCTGTTTCAATCCCAGTTAACTACTTTGGGACGTTTGGGACGGGCGGATACACAAAAGCCGGTGCATTAGTAGCAACAGAGCCAGTGGCTAAAAAGATGCTTGAACGGCAACTTAAGATGGAGTTCTTAATTCGGCGCGTTGTTAAAGACATGTTGAAGTGGAACAGCCAGGACCCGTCTTCAGAATTTGAAATCACATTCCCTGAAATTCTTGAAGAAGACAGGACGGCTAAGATCGCAGACATCATTGCTGCAAAAGATGCCAATGTGTTTAGTCACAGGACTATGGCCCAAATGGTTGCTAAAGAGCTTAAGGTCACTAAGTACAATTACGAAACAGAGCAACAAGCGATAAGCGATGAGTCACTTGGGATGTTTGGAGACGGGGACACGGACTTGACACAGCCTGATGATCCCGATCAGACTACAAAGGTACGAGCATTTGATCGCACGTCCGTTAAAAAACAGGGGCTTAAACTTTGAAGCACGTCAATCCATACAGGATCAACAACCCTAACGACCTCTTAGAGGTGAGTGAAAACAGCTCACATCCAGAACTCAAAGACGCTAAACGCGTTTGGTCGTTCCGAGGGTACACGTTTCATACAGCGACTGAGTTGGAAAGATACTTTAAAAATGAAGGCCTAGACATTAGTCGCTATTGGATGAAGCCGGTTTGGGTGAATGCAGACTGGCGAAATTATATTCGAATCGAAGTGATCGAACGAACAGCGACAGGAGTTGGTGCGTGAGATTAAAGGAAATTGGCGGGAAACTAGAAGCTTCAAAAACAGATGAAAGTGGCAGAACCACGTTTCCAGTCGTCATTATTTCCCAAGGATTAGGGAATTTAAGTGATAAAAACTACTATTCTAAAGATGCAATCCAAAGCGGAGTACAGGTCTATGAAGGCAAAAAGGCTTATTTTGATCACCCTACTCCAACTGGAGAGCGTGAAATGCCTAATAGATCCGTTCGTGATATTGCTGGTCACTACGAGAATGTAAAAGCTGAAGAAGATGAATACGGTTTGATGGCTCTTAAAGCTGACTTTGTGCCTATGTCTGGAAGCAAAGACGTGACAGCTTTGTTAGAGCACGCAGTGGAATACAAGAAAAAATACCCAGATAGAGACTATGTAGGGATCTCAATAAATGGTGATGGTGAAGGCGCTCCTATGGAG
>CAZYOE010000025.1:10804-39945 GCA_964648725.1 uncultured Pseudobdellovibrionaceae bacterium
AAAGCCCTACCTCTGAAGAAATGAAGAAGTTAAAACAAGTTGAAGGAATGACAATAAACGTAATTAAAAAACTAACAGATGCAGTAAGCGCAGATTTGGTTACAGAGCCAGGTGCGCGCGGTCGTGTTCTGTTGGAACAAGAAAAAAAGGAAAAAAGGAGAAAGAACATGATCGAGCAAATGCGAAAACTGTTAGCAGCAGTCAGCAAGAAAGATAAAAAGTTGGCTGAAGATGCAGTCAAAGGAATGTTACAAGACGAAATGGGCGACAAAAAAGAGGGCGAAGGCATAAGTGAAGCCGACTCTTTGGTTAAGCATTTGCTTGCAGCTAAAAAAGAAATGAAGAAAAACGAAGGCGAAAGTGAAGAAGCCTACGAAGCTAGATGTGCAAAAGAGGCTGTAGAGCGCATGCACAAGGAAGCATCTGAAGCTAAAAAAGAAAGCGTTGACCAAAAGCAAGATGGTGAAGGCTCGGAGAAAGACGAAATGCCAGCTAAAAAAGCAGAAGGCGATGAAGCTGACAAAAAAGAGTCTGATGAACACCCAGACGAAAAACAAGATAAAGACCTCATCAGCAAAATGATGGCAAAGATGGAACAGATCGAAGCCAAAATGGAAGCAATGATGGGCGAGAAAAAAGAATCAGAAGATAAGCACAAAGAGGCAAAAGAGTCTGAAGCTGGTCTTAAAGTAGAGAAAAAACTACGCGAGCGTGCGCAGTTGATCGACACTTTGTTGGCTCAATCTGGACTCCCTCGAATGGTAACAAAAGAGCTTAAGCCAGTTCTTGAAGCTTGCAAGTCAGAGCAAGAGATCAAGGACACAAGTAAGCGTCTATTTGAAGCTGCCGAGAAGACCGTTGAAGCTTATTTTCACAGCACTGAGCGTTTCGGTTTAACTGAAGCGACCAAGGCTGAAGACGGAACAACAGATCATTTGTTTAAATAAAAAGGAGATAAACAATGGCATCAATTAATAGCTATCAGTACGGCTTGATTGATGGACAAGGTGGGTACAACCTTCCAGGTCCATGTGATCACGCAGTATCTGCGATCGAGCAAGGGGATCTAGTATACTTCGATACAGCAGACAATTTGGTAAAAAAAGCAACCACAGACGCAAACTGTGCAGTTCTTCTTGGTGTTGCAAAACAACCAAGCCAAGTGTCTAGCAATATCGATAATTCTGGAGCTCCAAAAGAAAAACAAATTCAAGTATCTGCTGCGGCAGTTCACTCAATGGAGTCAACAGCGGCTGACGTTTACAACACTGGTGATCTAGTTTACATCGGTGCAAACAGCAAGCGAGTCACAAAAGTAGCTGCAACAAACGCAGTTGGCCGAGTGGTTCTGCCTCCTGGAGTAAGTTCAGTAACTGGTGCAGCTGGAGTTGAAATTCCAGTTCTAATCTTTACACGCGCCTATGTGCGCTTCGCAGAATAGGAGTAGCCCATGTTACATGGATTTGAAAAAATCGATAAGTCTTACAATCTAAAAGAGAACAACGAAAAAGCTTGGAAAGAATTCCAAACTGCTGCTGTAGAAAAGCAAGCTAAAGAAGCTGCTGCCTACATCGGTGTAAAAGAGCACAAGCTAGTAACAGACTTCACAAAAGCTGGATTCTCGATCAAAGGATTCCGCGAAGCTGTTTACAGAGCCGCTGCCCTTAGAGAAGCACAAAGCGAATTGGCTCTTGGTCAATTGCTACGTGCCGGTGTTCAAAACGCTTTCAACGATATGTACCAAGCTGTAGAAGTGACTTACACTGCTGCGGTTCGTGAAGTGTCGTCTAACAAGCGTCAAGAATTCTACGCGCCAATCGAAAGAATTGGTTTCCCAAAAAGAGTTGAGAGACAAGGTGCCTTCCCAGAGACTTCTTTCAAAGGGTTGGATATCGAATTGATCAACGTGAAGTACGGGATGATGTTCGCTATCGAGCGCGAATTGCTAGACGACGACCAAACTGGTCAAATCGTTCAGCGCGCAGGTCAGATGGGTGAAAACGCTCGTATTCATGAAGAAGCTTATGTCTGGGCACGTTTGTGCAACGACAGCACAGCTACTCTTGATGGCGAAGCTCTTCCAGTTTCTGCTACTTACGCGAGCCCATACGTAACTGGTGTTCCAGGAACGTCTGGCGGTATCCACGGTTCAGGCCGCGGTGTTAACGCTACAGCAGCAGGTCGTTTGAGCCAGTCTCAAATTCAAGCTGGTTGGATTTTGGCTAAGAAGATGCTTGATCAAAGCGGTCGTCCAATGGTTGTTGCTCCTAAGATTCTTGCGGTTAGCCCACAAGATATTTTCTTTGCAACAGTCTTGATGCAGTCTGATTACAACCCAGCTGTTCCTTCTGCAACTGCAGGAGCTACTGGTGGAACATTCAGCATCAACCCAATTAAGGGATTGGCTGGTATCGTAGCAACACGATTCATTCGTGACTACGGCGCTCTAATGATCGACCCTAAAGGTTTCGCGTTCCAACGCAGAGACGCTACAGAAGTCGTTCAAGAGAACCCACAATCAGGTCCAGCATTCTCTCAAGAAGTGTTCCGCTATAAACAGCGTTCACGTTGGGAAGCTGACTTCATTGATCCAAAGTTCACAATTAACCTAAACACATCATTCGCTTCTACTTAATTGTAGTCGCGGATAGCCGGGAAAAGCCTCTCACGACAGGCCTCCTCCCGGCTTTTTACCTAGGAGGATAAATGTCAAAAGGACCATGGAAAAGACCTAAACAGTCTAACGATGTCAGTCCTTTATCTTCCGAGTTAAAAAGCTCTAAAGATTCTCAAGGTTTTTCAAAAGACCAGCCCTCAAGAACAGCTCGAAATGTAGACGGAATCAGCAAGGCGCTAAATGTGCTCGATGAGAACTACTACGTTAAAATGAGATGGGCTTGGTTTTTTAAGAACGAATACGGCGTGAACTATGCTTTAGAGGTAGATCGATTCTATCCTTCTAAGTCATTAGCAATTGATATTGAACAGTACGACGAAGAGCTTTGTGTATATAAACGTAAAATATTAGAAGCACATTCTATACGTTACGTTCGCATTCAAGATCTTTTGAGCGTACATGATTTGGCAGGGATTCAATGAGTTATGCTGATGCGATCACGGAATTAAGACAGCTTTTAGCCGATACTCAATACCACAAAAAGGCAACTGATAAGCGTTTAATTGGCAAAGTGAATGGCGAAAACGTCACATTCTACACTTATGACAAGCGAGTTATTGAAAGCACATTCTCTACAAAAGTGAACAACGTAGACGCAGATAGCTCTTTAGATGACGCAATTCAAGGCTTAGTAACAATGGCAGATGCACCAGCAATCAACTCTGCTGTAACGGCAAGCTATTATTTCACATGGTGGACTGATGCAGAGTTAAAAACCTTTTTAAATAAGGGTGCAGAACTCACTTCGTTTTTCACAACAAACATTCCTGAAGATGCTTACCTACAGATAACAGTTGGTTTAAAAAGTGCTGCTTTATATTTTTCTGCTAGTTATGCAATGGACTCTTTAATCAACTATCTAATCAACAGACGACACTCTGAAGAGTTTTTGGTTGAAGAATCTGGCAATGATGAATCAGCGTTTAGTCAAACAATAGCGGCCATGAAGGATCTATCAAAGGAATTCTGGACCAAAGCTAAATGGGCGAGAGACGACTTCTATATGAGACAGGGCCAGCGAAACGTGCCAGCATTTGGAGTTAAGCTCGGAGCAACTCGTAGGTACGGGCCATCTAAATGAAAGTTAAAAACCCAGAAGATGTTCAAAGACAATTCATGCGAACTATCGATCTGGTTAAAAACCCTAAACCCTTCTTCATGGACATCGTAGGTAAGCCTGGAGACACAAGAGAATGGACCATTAGGGGTTCGATTAGCAGGGCTTTTGTAACTAAAATTGATCCAGTAGATCGTTCTCAGTGGCCGCCGCTTCAGATGAAGACTCTCTTAAATAAAGAGAAGCTATGGGGAGCAAAGCCTACATTGATTGCTTCGGGGGCCCTTTTTAACAGTCTAATGGGTGGTCCTGGGAATGTTTATATCATGGAAGGTAAGCGTCTCGCCTACGGTACAACTCTAGTTTACGGCGGATATCACATCAATGGGACTAAGCATATGCCTCGTCGTCGTTTCATGGGGTTTGCTAAAAAGCAAGTTTTAGCGATTAAAACCCTTTGGTCTGAGTATGTAAAACAAGCCTGGGCAGGAGAGAAGAAGTGAAAACACCTCTTTTAACCGAATCCATAACCGCTTTGATACAAGCTAAAGTCCAGTCAGATTTGAATGCGGCGCTTCAGGATGTTGATCTTCAATATAGCGATGGAATCAGTTTAGAGCCTGTTGATACAATCAGAATTGCACAGCAAGTAGAGAGTCTAAGTTTACCTTGTCTTTACATCCTAGATGGACCAGCAGAACCTCAATACGACACAGATCCAAACTATCAGATATGTGAAAGTCAGTTCGTCCTTGTTATTTCAAGTGAAGAGGTCGGGGCTGAGAACATGAAACGCAAGGCTTGGCGATATCAGCGGGCCCTATTGCGTCTATTCAACCTTGCCGAAATGGTAACAAGTGATTCAAGATTGAAAGTGTATTGTGTACCGACGCGGTTTGGATCTACAACGCCTAGTGTTGTTGCTTCCCGACTGCCAAGCCAGGAGCAAAAGTATAGGTCGGACGCGGTATTAGAATTAAAGATTAAGAGTTTTGAAAAGAACGAAGAAGTTTAACAAGGAGAAAAATCATGGCACGTCCCCCAATAGCAGGAACGCCGGAGAACATATTCTTGAGTTCAGCAGTCGTTATTTTGGACGGCGTGAACCTTGGATTGGTCAGCGGTGTAAAGATTAAGGTTTCAGAATTAACAACTGAAGCAAAGACAGATCAGGCTGGTAAATCAATCGTTAACCACTTCTATGTCGGAAACCAAATCGATATGGAATTGATGTTTGACGAATATACGGCCGTCAGACTTAAACAGGCTTATCCACAAGCAAAACTCATCACTTCTGGTGGTGCAGCACGCTTGGAATTCGGTAAGCAAATCGGAGACAACTACTATTCTTTAGCTAAAACTATGGAAGTTTATGCCTCTAATGATGATGAAGCATACTCTGGAAGACGTTGGACATTTCATAAAGCAGCCCCTGTTGGTGATGCTGAAATTGGATATGGACCAGAAAAGCAAATTCAAGTTAAAGCAAAATATTTCATGTACCCAGACTTTACTCAGACGCAAGGTTACTATGGATATTTCGGGCAGTTATCTGCTGGAACTCTAGTCCCTGCATCTGCGGCAGCTGCTGTCCCTGGTGGTGGTAACGTCGGAAACGGAACCGTTGGTTCTATTTTCGTAAACGATACTTTCAGCAAAACAGAAACATGGACATTGTCTTGCATCTCGGCGATTGCAAACAGTGGATTGTTCTCAGTTGTTGGTTCTGTAACTGGAGCAAGAGGTGTTGCAACGGTAGGTTCTGCCTATGTTTCAAACACAATTACTCCAGCAAACTCAGAAATTGGATTCACAATCAGCGATGGTGCGACTGACTTCTCCGTAGGTGACTCGTTCACAATTGCGGTTACAGCAGCGAACTACACTTAAGAAAGAAGGGTGAGGCATGGCATCCGACATTTTTGAGTTAAAGAGCGCAGACATTGTTTTAAGAGTGAAGGGGGAGGACTACAAACTTGTAGATCCCCCGTTTGCTAAAAAAGTGACTCTCCTTAAGGAACAACAAGAACTTGAAACCAAGTCTAAGACCTTAAGTAACATTGAGTACCTCGAAGCAATTCACGAATTAAACATAAAAACCCTAAAGCTGCATATTCCTCAAATTCCGATTGAGCTTGTACGGGGTCTTGGACAACGAGAGTTGGGCACGATCTTGGATAAGCTTATGGAAATTGGGCAAGATCACTTTGGGGCGAAAGTCGAGCGCGTCGAAAAAAATTAAGCCGCGACGTTGAGATGGGGCCTTACTCGGCGTCGCGTGAAGAGCTGGTCCTGGTGGATCTGATGCGCGAGCTACATTTGCCATACAATAAAGTCATGACGATGGGATACTATGAGTGTCACTCGCTGTGGCTTGCTTTGGATGAAGCGAAAGCTCGTGATCTGGATCATTTATCAAAGGCCCTAGATCAAGCACAAGCAAATGAAGAGTACAGATCTGCATTTGCTGGATGGTTAACTCATAGGCAACCAAGACGATACTCTAAGCCAGACATTCCTTTAGAGGTCCTTAATAAACTGAAGGAGGCGTTCAACAATGGCTGAAGGCGGTAACTCAGACAACAAACTAGTAATGGAGCTCGATTTAGAGACCAAGCTATTCGAAATAAAAATGAATGGCGTCGTGCTCCAAACTAACCAAGTCACAGCTCAAGGCAAACAAGCCTGGTCTGGAATGGGCGCTAGTGTTGTCATGTTTAATCAAGCTCTCGAGTTAGCCCAAAAAGCCATTGAAGCGGTTCGTTTCGGTATTGAGCAAATTGAGTTTGCAGACAAGTTTAACAACCAGGCAAAGGCATTACAAAACCTAGCTGCCTCTGTTGGTGTAAGTTCTAAGACTCTTTTAGAGGGAGTTAAGAAGGCTTCGGGTGAAAGTTTATCAGATTTAGAAGCAAATCGAATCGCATTTGACGCTTTAAACTCTGGTATTCAGGCTAAAAATATTCCTACTCTCACAAAATTAGCGTCTGCTTATTCTGATAGCGGGCGTGTTGCTAAATCAACCGAGCAGATTATGGCAGATTTTGCTCGGGCGATTGAGACCGGCAATACAGCCATGCTTAAGCAGTATGGTATTTCTAAAGTATCCAGCGATCGTATGGCCGCCTTAAATGCGGTTTTAACGGATGGTACCAGAGAGGTTTCAAAGCTTGGAGATTCATTTGACTCTACTGGACAGCGAGCTACAGCAGCTCTTTCAAACATGTGGGAAGCTTCTAAAAAACTTCTTGGTGAGAGCCTTTCAGACATAGCAAAGCCGTTTTTAATGACCGATGTCGAAAAGGGTCAATCTCGAGTACAGGCTTTAGAAAAAGATTTAGAGAGAGTTAATGAGCAAATAAAAAATGGCGCTAAAGAATGGGAATTGGCTAACAGCGCGCATGCATCTGGAATGAAGGTTTCAGAGGCAAGGGTTCGTTTGGAAGAAATGCTTGTAGAGGCTCGAAAAAACCTTGAAGTAACTACAAATCAATCAGTACAAGCTGAGAAAAATTTAAATGCAGAACTCGAAAAAGGCACAGCAGTTGAAAAAGCTCTTACCGATGCTCAAGTAAATCGAATCCAACTTCGATCACAAGTAGTCGCATTAGAAAGACAAGCCGCCGCTGAATCTAGCCAACAGGGCGTAGCAGAATTAAAAACCCTCCAAGAACTACAGCAAGCAAAAAGAAGAGTGATTGACTCTGAAGCTGCCGAACAAAGGCAATTAGCAGAATCAAAAGCTACTAGTGCTGCGGATCTTGAAGGACGTTTAATAGCTATCGAAGAGCGTAGACGAGCACGGGTTCAGCAGATTGCTCAAGAAGAGCAAGCTACTAACGAGACAAGACGAAACGCTGAAATCCTATATCTAGAACAAAATGCAATGACTAACGATCAGTATATGCAGCGCAAAGTTGATCGTGAGACACAGCAAGAAGTTGAAATGCAGAACCGTAGGGTGATGCAGCTTCAAATGGAAGTTCAGGATAAAGAGCAATTCAATCAACAGCTACAACAGTCTGAAGAGCAGCATCAACAGAGACTTCAACAGATCAGAGATCAGTATCACGGGATTTCACAAAAGAACTTTCAAAATGGTGTGAACCAATCCCTAGCTACAATGAGGAATCAGTACGGGAATTTTACTGCAATCACTCAACGTGGAATGATGCAGACTCACGGTATAATGACTCGTGGTTTTGTAAACATGGCTAAGGGTCACAAAGATGCCATGGATCAGATGCTCAAACAATTCCTTGAAATGATCGGAACTGAAATGATTCAGGCCGGTACTTTTCACTTATTAAAGGGTATTGCGTCACTCAATCCTCAAGAGATGGGTGCTGGTGCCGCTTTAATTGGTGCGGGTATGGCAATCGTAGGCGCTGCTGGTCCAGGGGCAGGTGCTGCTGGTGATGCTGGCGGTGGTGGTTACGGTGGTGGAGCAATGGGCCAACAAAATATAACACAAGCTGGTCCAGAGGATCTAGAGCGAAAATCTGCTAAAATTATCATAAACGGCGACTACTTAAACAGCCAAGAGACCGCAAATCATTTGGCTGAAGTTTTAAGGAAAAACTCTGATGTTACAGACTATGCAATCGTAGCTCAGGGAAGGAACTACGCGTGAAAGACATAGCTAGATTTCATTGGGGCTTTACCATCACAGTTTTTAATAAGTACATAAACTTTCGACGTGTATCGTTGGGACCCGTATTAACAGCAGAATTGACCATTGGTAACTATACGCCAACAGAATTAGCGTCTGAAATTAAGAAGCAACTCGACAATGTTGATGGGGTAAATACATACACCGTGGCAATTCTAAGGAGTTTTGGCGGTGGATTGAGTCCTAGATTTCAAATTTCAACTAGTGGTTCCTACTTAGATTTATTGTTTAGTTCTGGTGTAAACGCAGCAACCTCTCCTAGAGATTTACTTGGATACTCTCACACAGATAAGACAGGCGCTACTTCCTACACAGGAGAATTAACTGCTGGCAATGTGTTGATTCCTGAATTTGCTACATATGATTATCTTGGACCAACACTAAATATAATGAACGATGGTGTTAAAAACGTATCTGCGAGTGGGATAAAAGAGACTCTGGTGTTTGCGCAGATGCAGTTTGTTCAAGGACAGTGGAAGTATATAACCAATTTTAGCGGTCGCACTCAATTAACAGAGTGGGCTGACTTTATGTCATACGCTACACGCCAATTAAAATTTGAATTTAGTCCTTCTATTTATGAAGATGTCGAGCTTTTCTATCAAGTGACTCTAGAAAAAACGTCAGATGATCAAAACGGTATGGCGTTTAAATTCAAACAACAACGTGGTGAAGGACTTTACCGTTTTTATGATACGGGGTTGCTGACTATGCGACTCATACCAAGTTAGGAGGAATTATGGGAGTTGCACCCGGCAGTCCGGTTTCAGCAGGGAATACCAATCCAGCATTTTTAGATGCGAATGGCGATGATACCGCCTTAGGCCGAATTGATTTTGCAAACACTCTTCCTGAATCTGGATCGACAGTTAACAATATTCAACGAGAAGCAAACGCAACTAGTTCATTTACAGGTAAAGCATTAAATGCTGCAAAGGACGTTCTTCCTGCGTGGACTAATAACGATGTAGGTGCAAACACTAACAATTTATTTCAGCGAAGTGATGCCCTGACTGGAAGATTTAATGCTACTACAGGACACAAACATACTGGCGTAACTGGTGAGGCTCCTAAGATCACTGCGTCTGATTTAGACAGTGTCCCTCTTAAGGGTTATGTTTTACAAGGGTTAGACTTAACTGGAGTTACCGGAACCTCTACAAATGTTTCTACTGAATTAACAGGTAAAACTCCATCAACGGGCATAACTGTTGAGGGTGTAGTTGTAACTAATCCAAACAACCGCATAGTCATAAGACAAGCTTCTGGACCAAATGAAAACGAATCGTTCGTAGATGGTTCAGGAAATATTGTCTACGGCCGTCTTACAGAGTCAGTTGGAGTTTGGACTTTAAGTTATTATGTAGATATTGCTGGTGTTGAGACTGCTTATTCATTTGCTGTTTCTAGTGATGTTCGTTGGTACTATCAAGAGCTTTATAACCCGATGGTCAATCCTCCAACTTACTCGGAGTATGCAGTTATACCATCAGACAACTCAACTGCCGACGTAGTTCCAGCAACAACCGCTGTACAAGGAAAAGTTCTTCTCCCGACCACAACACCTTCAGATGTTGGATCAACTGGCTCAGCAGGAACTGCAAACGCAACTGTAGCAAACGCAGATCACACTCACAAAGGGTTAAGAAGTCTTAAGGAAGAGGTCGAGAACGTAGAGGTTTTTGGTGATGTCTCATTAGAAGGCAGTCCCAACTTAACTATCACTCGCGTAGGGAACAAGTTTGTATTCACTTCGTTGGGCGGAACCATTATTGAACAGGAAGTCCCTGGTGGTTTGGTTAACGGTGTAAATGATACTTTTGGACCTTTGACTTATACGCCCGCAAGTAACCGTTCTGTCATAGTTTTTGTCGATGGGATTGCGCGTAAATATGGGACTGAATATACAGTTACGGGATTAAGCATCACGTTTCAACCTGGATATATTCCAGTTGGCGGCCAAGAAGTATACGCCGCTTATGCTACTGGCGGAACCCCTGCGCCTCCACCAGTTGTAACAGGCACTTTAGAGGTGGTGGATC
Organism: uncultured Pseudobdellovibrionaceae bacterium; assembly: GCA_964648725.1. Taxonomy (GTDB): domain Bacteria; phylum Bdellovibrionota; class Bdellovibrionia; order Bdellovibrionales; family Bdellovibrionaceae; genus CAUJGP01. The sequence goes on from CAZYOE010000025.1 coordinate 21,253, forward strand.
ATCAAGTTACACCAGCCGAAGAGACAGCAAAGAAATTTATTTTGGCCGTAACCCCGCCTAACCCTGCGAAAGTAATCGTAGATCTTTATAGCGGTGGGGCGAGGCGTTTCAATTCGGACTATACAATTGTGAGCGACGAGTTCCGATGGAATGGATACGCGTTGGATGGGCTTCTGCTTGCCGGAAATTGGGTAAGGCTCGTCTACGTAAGCTAACAACTAACAGGAGTAAAATATGTCAGGTTCACAAATTCTCGGTAAGTTTATAGAAGATTCGGCCATAACGACGGCGAAGATTGCAAACACAGCAGTCGACGCCTCAAAGATTGCTACAGATGCAGTCACAAATGCCAAGATTCAAAACAGTGCAGTAGATGCTAACAAGCTCGCTACTGATGCAGTAACAACTGCTAAAATTCTAGCTGATGCAGTAACGGATACAAAGGTACGTCTTTCAAACAACGCCTACTTGAGAGCGCGTAACGCCGCAGACTCAGCTGACATTGACACAATGAAAGTTAATGCCTCAGATGTGATTGAGTTTGCTTCATTCCCTCAAAAGTCGGGCACTCCGTCAAACGCAAATGACCTGGCAAATAAAGCATACGTAGACGCTCAGGTGGGCGGTGGAACTGCTTCAGCAATTGCTAAAATGGCAGTTCATTTTGTTTACGATGGTGGTTCTGCGCCTACTGGTGTTGGATCTGGAAGCTCTTACGATGGTTACACAGCTTCTACTGGAGACCGTTTTCTTTATATTGGTAGCTCTAATTCAAACCAAGATAGAGGTATCTACGTTGTCACTGGTGTTGGTACATCAACACGTGCAACTGATGCGGACGTAGCTTCTGAATTTGCCTTTGGTCAAAGAGTTCCAGTTAAATTTGGTGATGTCTATGGCGGTGCTGATTATGTTTTGATGACATCTGCTGCGATCACTTTAGGTACAACTGTTTTAGACTATCGACGTTTGAATGAAAGATATAACCAAGAAATCACATTGGTATCTGGTGATATCACAAACCAATATGTCGATCTTGCTTTCATAGCTCAACCAAACACAGTTGAATTGTTTGTAGGTGGATCACGTCAGTGGGAGGGTGGTTCTTTACCAGAATTTAGCATGTCTGTAGTAGGTGGAGTTTCAAGATTAACATTCTTGAACAATATTGCTACAGGCGGCCCGAGCGCATTAGTGGCCGGAAATATTTTAAGGATTTCGTTTATAAAAGCTAGTTACTAATTTGGAAGGGGTTTGGGGTCTTCTGACTCCAACGTGTTCATGCCGGGCCAGTTGATCTCAAACCCCGACCGTTCACAAGGAGATAGTGAATGGCATACATACAGGATGCTGACGTTAAAGACGCCACACAAGCGGGCGGTGCAAATAGGCTTGTAAATGCCTCTAAAATCTATGTTACATCGCTTCTAAAAACTCTCTCTCAGGCCATCCTAGACGGAGATATAGGCGCTACTCCTACCTATTCTAAAGAGACCTTGACTCTGGTAGCTCTAGACATTTCAAATGGCTACAAGGATTTGGCGGATGAGGCTGTTGCTAACTCGCTCATGCTATATGATTCGAACCGGCAATTCATGGTTGAAGGTACTCACTATTCCTTGTCTGTTGTTGCTCTGGTTACTCGAATTACTTTTCTTGGCGCTTATGCTTCTTCTGGAAGTTCTGCGTTAGATGAGGGTATGGAACTTTACGCCAATTATACTGTCTAGGAGGCTTCTATGAAGATCGTATTTTTATTAATTCTTACACTTGCTGCAATGGTTGCAGAGGGCCAAGGAGTTCCTCCTACCGATCAACAAGCGGCTTATCTGTATTATAAAAATAAAACCATAAATCCTGGCTTTGAGAATGGGACTACTAACTGGACTGCAAGTGGTGGATCATTCACGGTTATAACTTCGGGAATGGGACAAGGATTGAGGGCAGGCAGATTTAACTCTTCCGCGTCGTCGCAAACATTGGTTGGAACCAACTATGCAATTGAAGCGGGACTTAAAGGGAATGTAGGACGAGTTGAGTGTTCATTTAAAACAACTGCCACAGATTATAAGCTTCAAGCGTATGATGGAACTAACGTAGTTGGTAACGAAATTACAATTGTACCAACATCAGATTATTCGCTTCAGGGCTATTCGTTTTCATTCCCAACCTCTGGCAATATACGAATAAGAATTATTTCAGCAAGCGATGCCGCAGATCTTGATATAGACGATTGCTATCTTGGAAAAAGCAATTCATTTAGCAATGAGATAAGTTCTAAATGGACTGACGCCGGGGCTATGACCATTACAGGATCAACAACAAATCCGACCAAAGGCGCTACAAATAGGGACAAGATTTTGTGGAGAAGAGAAGGCTCAGACCTAATTGCTCTTTATCAATACGAACAAACATCTGCAGGTTCCGGGGGTGCCGGAGAATATATTTTTGCCCTTCCTGCTGGGCTTGTTGCAGATACTAGCATCGTCCCTGCAACCTCTGGACTTATCGCAAACGGAAATGGAATTGCCCTTCAGTCTTCAAAAATAGGCGTTGGCCATTTAGCAAATGGAAGTGGCGCAAGGGGACGAGCTTTTGCATTTTTATCAACTAGCACTACTTTTAGGGTTTTGGGCGAAATTACATTTTCGCAATATGAAGCATTTGCGTCTGGATTTCACGGGATTGGCAACACGACCCTTGGATTTCAAATGGAAATCCGTGTTCCAATTCAAGGATGGGGACCTAGCGGTGCGATTGCTGCAGACCAAACAGACTACGGTTGGACTGCTTATACGCCAACCATCTCTAACTTTGGAACGGTTAGCTCCACAGATTGTTATCATTCAAGAATAGCTGCGGATGTTTTAATCCGTTGTAAGTTTGTGACAAGCACGGGTGGTTCGGCTTCAGAGGCGCGTGTATCCTTGCCTACGGGCTTAACTTCATCTTCTAGTATTTCAACACTTGAACATGCTGGTAGTTTATTAATGAATGCTACCAGTGTTGGTGTTTTAGCAGCATTGATAGAGCCTAGTGTAACTTACATTACATTTTCTAGAGACTCATCTACTAGCAACCTAAATAAAATTAACGGTAACACTTTGGCGGCATCTGGTTTTACATATACTTTGAGCGCTAGAGTACCAATTGCTGGGTGGGTTGCTAATCAAAGAGCTCCTACATTAATTGGAAGTGTAACAAGTGGTTCAACAAATGCCGAAAGGATAGAGCGGGCAAAAATAACCAACTCCGGAACGCCAACAATTTCAAGTCAAAGTGGTTCTTGGATTTCATCTCTTACAGATAACGGAACAGGAGACACAACTATAAATATTACGTCAGGAATGTTTTCTGCTGCGCCAACCTGCGTAGCGACAGGCGTCAGGTCTTCATTTGCAGTTCCACTATCCTTTGAGACAACTATTAGCACCTCTGCGATTCGCGTTCGTACTTTTGACACTTCGGGTTCAGGGGCCGCCGACTTGGCATTTGAAATAATATGCATGGGACCTAGATGACTATAGCAAACTTCATTTCATTAATAATGGGCGCAATGTCTTTAGGGTGGGGAATTTATGTCTTCACTCTAAATCGTCGCCAAAAAGATACGGATGATTTGAAGGCAGATATATTTAGAGCCATCACTACAGCTAAGGAACAGCAGGAGCGGGCGTTAATTGAAACAAAATTAACTCTGACCAACCTACAGACTGAAATCGTTAAGATGAAAGAAGCATTTTCTGCTTCTAATACTCGTAATGAAGTAGCGATGGAATTCCTTAAAGACACTATTTCAAAGATTGAAAAGAACATTGAAAGACAAGAGCAGCGTATTTCACATTGGGGCAATGTTAAGGTTAAGGACTAATGGCTAAAGTCACCACCTCAAACTATGATATTCAAAATGCTCAAAATACTAAAGAGCCGGTGATCATACTTGAGATAGAGGGACTTCCGTTTCGATTCTCGTCTAATACTGTATATACAAAAATTCGCTACGATGACCCTGGTGTCTACTATGACGGAACCTATGTTTACGATGGCTTAAGACCAATCAGTAGTGATCTGATGAAATCGTACATTGATAGAAAAGGGTCGTTTTCTACTATCAGTCAAAAATTAGAACAATGGGACGGCAAGAGTTCTGTTGAGACGCTATCAATTAAATTGGTAGATGTAGGCGGCTTAGTAACACAAGTCATAACTCCAGGTTCAATCATTGAGGAAATTCTCAATAGACGAGTTAAAGTATATTTTGGCTATCAAGATATTTCATTTCCAGAAGACTATATTCGTTTGTTTACTGGATATATTAACTCATACAAAGCTATGCAAGGATCTGTGCTTTTGCAATTTACAGATCCATCCTCTAAAAGAAAACAAGCTATTTTTAACTCTTCCGTTAGCACTTTAACTGCTCCAATCACGAATAGCGACACAACGATCAATCTAAGCTCTACATCAAACCTATATCAAACAATCACAGACGCACTAGGGAATGTAGACGCAGGCGTGACTATAGGTTTGCGAATTGAAGACGAAATAATCTACTACGAGAACGCTGATATTGTTTCAGGCACACAACTTCAAAACGTCACTAGGGGTGCTCGAAATACAACAGCAGCGGCACATGATGCTGGAACTGAAGTTGAATGCTTCATCTCGTTTAGTGACAATCCTATCAATATTGCCCTGAAAGTTATGTTGTCAGGCTTTAATGGACCATGGATTGAAGATTTAGAACTTCGTGGAATAGTGAATACAGACAACGGCGGCACTGCTCCCGATACAATAACTTTTGGTCAAACAGTAGATTTGAGTAGAGACTACGGCATTGTAGCGGGTGATTTTATCACTTTAAGCGGCTCATCTATCCCAACCAACAACGATCTTTTTACTGTTGAATCAATTGATAACGATGGGCGAACGGTTACAGTGGTTGAAAAGGGAATTCTGTTACAAGAAAACCCGCCAATTTCTGGATTTTTAACTACTGTTGCAGCGTTTAGATCTAAGTACGACGTATATCCAACCACAGCGGGACTACGTTTAACACCAGATGATGTGTTTGTAAGTGCACATGAATCTATTAGAGACACGTTTATTCAATTTGAATTTGATGATCTTCCAGTTATTGGTGAAGATAAGTCGGGTAAAACATGGATCGAAACCAACCTATTTAAAACAATAGGTGCTTATAGCTTAACCCAAGGCTCAAGAATAAGCATGGGCCTAACAAGACCTCCATTGGTTGATGATTTAACTAGGATTCTTGATCCTTCAAATGTGATTCGACCAACTGAAATAACGGTCGAACGAGGAATGAATACTAGATTTTTCTATAATGTGATTCGTTTTAAATATGCGTGGGACCCAATTGCTGATGATTACAAAAAAACATTAGAAATTATTAATGCTTCTGCTGCTACTAGAATGAGGCAAATTTCAGTTCTGGAAATAGAAGTTAAGGGTTTAAATGACTCTCTTGAATCTGAAACGATCTTAACCCAGCGGGCTGCAAGACTTGATCAGCGATATCAATATTCAGCTGAGACAGTTGAATTAAGAACTAATTTCGGCACTGGCCATTTAGTTGATGCTGGTGATATCGCCATTTTATCAGATACAAATCCTCCACTTCTTCAGATCACAAACACTACTTCTGGTTCTCGAGGTATTGAAAACCGAGTGATGGAAGTACAAGAGAGAACAATCAACATCTCAGATGCGACAACTCGAATCAGATTGCTTTCAAACAATGGATTTGATGTTACAGATCGCTATGGGGTTATCGGTCCGTCGTCGTTGGTAGACGGAACTTATGCAAATACAACTACAAAATTAAGAATAAAATCCTCTTTTTACTCTATCTATGGCACTCAAGAATTCAAAAAATGGTCTGATTATCCAGGGCATTTCCTTGTTATTCATGACGATAACTGGACATATCAAGCTACTTTTCAGTTCGCTTTTGATGACTCAGATCCCAATGTCATGACAGTAACACCTGCCCTACCATTCGTTCCAAGTGCTGATGACATCATTGAATTGGCAGAATACGATGCTACTGATCCAGATGTTAACTCTAGGGCAAAGGCTGTTCATCCAGCTCTCAATCCTTCTGGGCTTATTTTCTCTGGTTCAAGCCAAACTGTATTCACTTTAGACTCTGGCGAAGCTATCAAATTTAAGATAGGGCAAGCAGTTTACATACAAAAGCCCAACGGAACTACTAGTCCAGATTTGAAGATCATTGACCTTGTGGGTGACGTGGTTACACTTGGATCTGTAACCCCTGGCGGATCGGTCAACCAGATTGGGTTCATTCCTGCGTCTGGAGATCGAATGGAGCTTGCGGGGTTTAAAGACGGTGGCGCCGGATATCGGCTAATTTAACGGAGAAATTTTGGAAGAGTTAAAGAATAAAATATTAAAAAAATCCACTCCGGAACCAAACACTGGCTGCTGGTTATGGGATAATCCAACTGAAGTTACAAAAGGTTTTTTTTATGGTCATCTCAACGGTACATATGCTCATCGAGAAAGTTACAGACTTTTTGTTGGTGAAATTGAACCAGGCTTTGTAATTTGTCATAAATGCGATACTCCAGCTTGTGTAAATCCCGACCATCTTTTTAAAGGAACTCAAAGGGATAATTTATTAGATGCTTGTCGAAAAGGAAGAAGAATTAAAAAGAAGTGCTTTAGAGGACATATTATTTTAGATGAAAACAAAATGATACGCTCTAATGGCGCCACTTGCCGCGCGTGTTGGAATATCACAAGACGAGCTTATAGGGCTCGTTTGAAGCAAAAGCTGGAGGTTAAAAATGTCTAACCTACCCTCAACCTTTCCTGGCTTAATTCAGGTCGAAGAGACTAGATTTAAAGCTTCTGTTAGCGAATATTTAGCTCAAAAAATCGGTAGAGCAATCAACTATATTTTAAATACTGGCTTTAATAAACAGGAGTATACAACGCCAGGGACTTACAACTTCCCTGTGCCTCCTGCGGTTAAATTCTTTGTCATGAGAGTTGTTGGCGGTGGTCGAGGGGGAGACGGAGGCGAGGGCTTCTTTGTTGGCGGAAACGGCGGCAAGGGCGGCGAAGGCGCTCAGGTGCATGACTTTGTTTTAAACGTAGAGGGTGTTGCTTCAGTTGATGTTGTGGTTGGAAGCGGTGGTGCTGCTGGACTTCAGGGTGGTTCTGGCTTCCCTGCAACAGCTGGTTCAAACGGTGGGAATTCAACTTTAACTATAGCTGGCAAACTTATCTTTACTGCTAAAGGTGGCAACACAGTCGTAACACCTACGCCAATTGCCGATATATTTAGCCCAGTTGAATATAATATTGCTGGCGGTCCATTTAACAGCGCTGGCTCATCAAGCAACCTGGGTTTAGGGGGTACAGCTGGAGCTCCTGGATCATATGGAAATGGCGGCGGTGGCGGCGGTGGCGCGTCGTTTGGAAACGGTGGAGCTGGTGGAGATGGCATTGGTGGGATTTCTGGACCATTCCCAGGTCTAGTTGGTACCGGTTACGGCTCAGGCGGCGGTGGTGGTGGCGGGTCAAATAACCCTGGAGTTGCCGGCCAAAATGGAGCTCCAGGTAAAGATGGTTTTGTTGGCTTTTATTGGTTTGGAAATGCTTAAGGAGGAATTATGAGAAAACTTTTTACAACAGGTGCGGCTCAATCTATTGAAGCCAATCAGGACATTCGAATGAAGGTTATGACTGTAACTGCGGCAGCAGCAGATGTAACTGTAGTAGTTAACGGCGCAGGGGTGGCAGAACTTAAGTTAAATGTTAAGGCTGGAGAGACACAACAGTATATCCATCCTGGACCTGAAGGGCTTCATTTAACTGCACCAAGTACAATAGACATTACAGGGGCAGCTGCTTTTGTAAGGATCGATGCGTGAGCTTCACTCCTGGTGGACATGTTGATAGCTTGGTCGAAGAGAATGCGAATATTCACAAGCTAAATAAGTCTCTGATTTATGCCGTTATACAGGTAGAAAGCAGTGGCGACCCATGGTCCATCAGGTACGAACCCCAATATAAGTGGGTTCTTCCAAGAGCGGTAAGCCTTCTACATGCCAAAGCTTGGGGGGTTTCGATAGAGACCGAGGAGATGGCACAGAAGACTTCGTGGGGATTGATGCAAGTTATGGGTGGGGTGGCAAGAGAACTCGGTTATGATGAACCTTTGACCAAACTTCTTTTACCTGAATTTGGCATTGAATATGGATGCAAACAGCTAGCTAGGCTTTCAAAAAAATATAAGAAAGACAGCGAATTGATAGCTTCCTACAACGCTGGAAGTCCCCGAAAAGATGATAGGGGTAGATTTTTAAATCAATCGTATGTGGATAAAGTCACTACGTTTATAGAGAACTACAAAAAGGTGGGCATAGTATGAATCAAATTATGGCTTCATTAGGTGGGCGAAAGTTTATTGTTTCACTTCTTGTGATGGTCTCGAGTATAGCAGCACCCGCTCTTTATAAACAGCTTGGGGTTAGTGACTCTATCGTTATGATGGTGCTTGGAATCATTGGAAGCATCGGTGTAGCTTACGGGGCTGTTAACGTATGGGATTCAAAAGTACAGCAGGGTAAAGATGGAACTGACCAAAACCCTAGCTAATATTTTTGTTCTAGCTTGTTTGGGTGGAGCAGCTTATCTCATTTATTATATTCAAGAATTAAATTCTAAAATAAGAGAAGCAAGACGAAAGGAGGTTTTAAATGAAGTCGATGAAGAAGCTAGAAAAATCATTGAAGACATTCGTTCTCGTCCTCTCGCTGATCTTGTTGCCAAGGCTAACGAACGCATCAAACGAATTAGACGTGATTCTTCCGAAGGGGACAAGGGCTCCCAGTAACGGAATTCTCGTCCCAGAATCTAATTATCGCTATTATCAATCGATGATTTTAGAGAGAGACATGTTAAGTGAAAAACTAAATGATTCTAGCTTTTGCGAGGGAAACGATGGCCCGACAATTTGGCCTGCGGTTCTGGGTTTTTTCATAGGCGCGAGCGCAACTTATTTTTTAACTACTCGATAATAATTCAAATTCGAACTGAGTGGATCGGCTTACCTAAAGGTGGCATTTGGCTTCAAATATATTCAGACTAGTCTTCTGTTTCATCATCTTCTGTTTCGTTTTCTTCTTCGTGGTGGTCTTCGTCGTCTGACTCTGCATCCTCTATGATTAATCGACCGCCACATTTAGGGCATTCGGTTTCAAGAAAAGACATGAGTTTAGGTGTATGTGCGCAACTTAAACAACAAAGGTATGCCATCTAGTCCTCGTCTGGTGGTTCACAAATAATAGTTAGGTCATCCGTGACCACACATCCTGGATTCATTTGCTCTAAGAGTCGTTTTTTGTGGTCAGTTGTTCCACATCCCAAGGTTAGAAAAACAACTACAAAAGAAACTAAAAGTCCGAAACTGATATAAAGAAGTGTCTCTAAGTGAGTTTTCATTCCCAAGCACCTATATATTTACAGCCGTCAATCTTGTCTTGAACACTAGCAGGCGGATTTAAAACCTTAGCTTGATCTACTTTAGCTTTAAAGGCCTTGCAGTCTTCCATTTTTCCTATTCGCTCGTTTAATTCTTGTTCTGCACTACATCCCATCAGCAACACAAGTACGCTTATATATTTCATTCTCCCCCCAAAAATAAACCTATGCATAGCCCCAATAGAAACGCACATAAAGTAAACAGTTGGACTTCGGTTTCGGTCAAGCTTCTTCCTCTGACATGCCCCTGGCGTCGTTTAGTTTATCGTTAATTTCCTTTGCTAGCGTTGGTTTTGGGCAATTGTCATGGGCTATCCAGGCGTATTGTAACTCCTCAATTAGCCATACTATGTCGGATACTTGGAGCTTTTCAAACTGCCCGGTAGTTAAGAAGAGCGCGATTGATTCTAATTTTTCTTTATTGGTCATTTAAAAAACTCCTAACTTTAACCAAATGAGATAGCAAATTACTAAAAACAGCATAAAAAGCGATTTTCTTCCAGCATCAAAATCCAACTTCATGGCGTATCCCAAATTTTTAATAGTTCATTTGCAAGAGCTATTCGGCCCTCGTTGGCATGATCAGACGGAAAATAATCATAACCGTCGGTCCACTCATAGGTTGATCTTTTTGAAGCTTCTTGAAGCGCCTGCAATACTCGCTTATCATTCTGAACAGCGGCTTCCCAACCTGCTTTGAATGCAGTTTCCTTCAAATCCCAATGATTTTCTTCCCCACAATGATATAAGACATCAATCACCGATCGAGACCTACCTGAAAATTTCGTTGCCATCTCATCGCGCTTTTTGCTCATTTCCTCACTCCTCGTTTTGCTTTTGGGGTGGTCATTTCTCTTTCCTTCCATCTAAGACAAACATAGCGATATGTTGCCCTATGCCTTTGCCTGGACTTCCATCCTCAATCGCACACCACTTTACATCCTTAAGGTTTCTTACTTCCTTAAAGTTTGGATGATTCAACAACATCAATATCCATTTGTAGATTGGGAAAACAAACACTACTCGCTTCCCTTTCTCAGACTCTTCCAGTGCTGTTCTAACCCATGCCGTTGGTCCTGAGAACGGGGGATTAACATATGTAGAGTTACCCCAATCGCTGGTAAGACCATCAAAATCAGAAGGCCTAGGATATGGACAGGCGTCAAAATCAATTTCAAACTCCTTCGTTAAAGCCTCAAGCAAGTCAGGCGGCGTTAGCCAATAGTGCTTCCCGTCCTTGTTGGATCCGATCCCTTCCCTTGGCATCCCTCACCCCTTTCGTTGTGCTTGGTTAACGGCCAAAGCTTCTTGGAGAGCAAATTCCCATGTGTCGTTTAATGCACCCTCATCGAGGGCATATTTAATCGCATCTTTAAGCTTTGTGGTCTTTGCTCGCTCGACTTCAAGCTCCTTTTCTAGCTTAATGCATTCCTTGAAAACAACTTGAGTTTCTGCTTCTTTTTGATCAAAGATAGAAAGTCCTTCTTGAGCTAAAGACATGAGTTGTTGTGCTGCTTCTTTTCTTTTAGCCCTCTCATCTTCAAGCATCTGAATAGCCTCAACCGCAGCGCCACGCCAAGAGCTATAGGTATCTGTGCGCTCAAGAAATGATTTGGCCCATGTTTTAAATTGTTCGTCTGTCACCTAACCTCCAAGAGTCCTATCAATCGACCACAAACATAAAATACCAATAGCAATCCAGAAAAATACAAACGGGTTCATGTCGTCAAAGCCCATACAATCTCATCCACTAAGTAGTCGAAATTACGATCCCGTCGCTTTTCATTCATTGAAATAGAAAAATTCTGCGCTAGATCTTCTGATGAGAAGACGCCAACAATTCCACTTCTCATAAAGATTTCATATGTTGTTGCTTTTGTTTTTAACGCTGGAACAAGCTTAACAACCCAGACTTTCTTTTCAAATGGTAGATTTGGAATATATACATCAGTCATGTTTTAATAGCGAAATGACTCGATCAACGGCTTTCACGGCTGCGCTGTTTTGTATTTCGTCCTGTAGGGTTTTGGCGATCGGCGGTGGTTGGATCATGCTGGAAGGGTCAAGATCTTTCCACACCGCCAATCGTCCAAGTTGAATCATGAGTTGGTTGTCGTCGTAGTCATCGGCATCTGACAGGCCTTCTTCATATCCTTCGAAGTACCCACGCCTAAAACTAACCTCTTCTGCTTTTCTAATTTCACGGGATCGCTCTTCCGTGGGCTCCCCGTAAACTATATAGGCGACTGTTTTAATTTTATTAAGCCCATCCATAAGTTCAGTAGCTAGACGAGAAAGTCTGTCTAGCTCCTCAGTCAGTTTGTTACTCACGCAAACCTCCAAATCGTTTGTTCAAAGTATCAGCTAGACTAGGTGGGGTAACATCCTTTTCTAAATCTGGAGCTATGTCATAGTCATATTCTGCTATCGGGCAGCCTAGTAAAGCGTCCGGAAATTCAAACTTCACTCCTAGGTTCATTGCTTTTCGCATCAACATAATTTTCTTATGCTTATTCCAAGGTGAGTCTGCTCGGGAAGCGGGAAGTTGCCCTGCTTTTGTTGCATCTTGAATGGTATAGGCATATTGCTTTGCAGCCCGGCCCTTTCGCTTCACTTCACAGACCGCAGCAAAAACTTCGGCGTCAAGATTTTTGTTTTCCTTTACCATTTCTTGGTAATCCGAATCTATGGTGTAGAGCCTGAATTCCTCGACCTGCCCAGTCTGCTCGGCAATTGCTCTCGGAAGATCGCCGTAAATTGTGAGTTTCCCTTTGATCGCGGCAATATTATTGATTGCGAGCTGCCAATTCTTACCCATTAAACTGCGAGCTAAATTGTAGGCAGCCAATTTTTTTGCTTGGTTGTCGAAGGCCTCCGGGAAGGCTCCGCCTTGAGCCATGAGACTTAGGTAGCTGCTAAGTTCACTTGCCGTCGTCGGGCTTAGGACTTTATTATCATCAACCGCCATGATTTCAGGTTTTGGCGTTTGCTTCTCGGGCTCTCGTAACTGTTCTGTCGTCTCAGACATTTGGGTCCTCCTCTGTGGAAATATAGTTATTCATCATGTTTTCAGGCATAGATAGATTCTTAAAGTCTTCGCAAATGCCGGGCCAAGTATTCGTTTTCAGACACTCTTTGTAGGATTTAATGCCCCTTCTAACTGCCTCTCGACCGCATTCAATGACCGATTCATCAGCAACATAAAGTCCGACCTCATAGGGTGGCTTCTTCTCAACGGCTAGGAAGATGAAAATTACCGGTAAATTAAAAGCCTTCTCTGCTAGCCAAGAATACAACCCCGCTTGAATCCAATAACCGTAACGCAGCACGCTGGAATTAAACGCTCTAAACGCCGCATCCTGCGTAGTCTTGAGATCCACAATATAAAGTCCGGTTCGCTGGTTTAACGCGTCGCTATCGCTAACGAGGAAATCAAATCGCCCCTTTACAGGTACGCCGTCGATCTCGTGAAAGACCGAAACCTCTGACTCGCCACGTCTTAATAAATCCGAGGCTCTCGTATGGTTTTTAATACTTTCAATCATGCCGATTAAGTCCGCGGCCTTATCTTCCGAAAGAACCATTGCTCCCGGTGGAAGATCAGAGGCCCATTTTTCGAAAGACGACTTACCCTCTTTAGTTCGTCGATCAAACTTGGGCTGTATTACAAATCGTTTATTAAAATCCTCAGGCTCCAAAATTGCGGAATGAACCATTTTCCCAAAGTTTAGTTCTTCAGTTGTTTCTCTTTTGTGATCTTTCAAAAAAAAGTATTCAAAGGCTTTAGGACTTTTATTCAAAATTGTAAACGCCGTTGAACCAAAACCTTCTCGGGCAAGGTATTCTTCAAACGAAAGACCGGACTCTACTTTTGGTAAGTTCATGTTTTTCCTAACTCTGCATCTAAGGCAGCTTTTATTTTTGGCGCTGGAGAAATCAATTCATAACGATCCGTATATGAGTAATCCCATTTGACGAGACCTTGTCGTGGCTGCCCATTTTCGGCGATATTTGTATTTATATGCCCGTTGGTTGCTGCCATTGAACAAGCCGAGCAAAGAAACGTAAACAAATAGCCGGTAGTGCGTTGTCTCGCAAGAATGCGTCCATCGTCTCCACAAAGTTGGCAGCCTAAGCCATTATTGAGGCGGCGTAGGGTTTCTGCGCGTTCTGTTTGAAGCCTCAGAAATTTATCCTTATCGACAAATTCCCTAAATTGCTCCGCCATTGGCGCAAATTTATGCACTAAAATGGATTCATCTATGAACTTTTGAAAGTTAAAAGCATCGCAATCTTTAACGAGAGACCAAAGTAAATCCATTCTTGCTTTTGGATATGCCTTGTCGCCGTAAGTAGTAATCATGCGGGTCATTTGTGTCGTGAATTGATATTGCGTCATATAGAATCCAGAGACGTTTCGTTTTGTTCGTCAAAGAATGAAAATGGATTCTCTTTTCGGTCGTCGTCTTTACCCGTTTGTAGAGCAACGGAAATCTTTGTTATGTTTTGTTCGAACGTAGACAAACCGTGTTTAGTCTTTACAAACCACGGGTCTTGCATCTGTAAATAAACTTGAAGCAAATCGCATAAATGGTTTATCGGAATATCCTTCAGTAGACGCAGAAATATTCCGCGATCTTTTCCTAGAATAGTTGGTCGAGCTTTGTATTTATTTTTGAAACAAGTAACGTAACAAGCGATTGCTTTTGCGCAGTCTTTAGAAATTAAAGTTGTCTTATCTAAATTTGATGAAACTGTTAAAATTGATTTTGATTGGGGTTCGACGCTTTTAGCGGCGACTGCGACAGCAGCAATTTGCGTCGGTTCGTTTTGCGTTTTTGAAATTTGCACCGGCTTCAATTTTTTTGCAACCGCTTTTTTTTCTGATTTTATAACGCTCTCAGTCGGTTTTTTTGCGATCGGTTCGCCATCTCGAAGAGATGTATTACTTTCTATTCTCTTCTTTTCTTTTATACTAAGAAGACGGTAGGTAACTAATTGAAATGACTCAAGCTGACGCATCAACCTATGCACAACCTGACCCGAACCTCCGGCAAACCTCAGCAGAACCTCGTATGAACCTCTGACCAACCTCGAGGTTTCATGACCACGCAAAATGAGTAGTCCTATAAAAAGAAGCTTTGCGCCATTTGGCAATCTTTGCACCGCATTATCCTCAAAGAACCGCTTTGACAGAAAAATATAGGGATAACTTGGACGGGCCTTTTTATTGTACTTTTCCCAATTCGTAATTTCGAACTCAAAAATCACATTTTTATCATTTGTATTCTTATCTAAATACATCATTCTCGCCTTATAACTCTAAAATGAAATTGTTTAGTGCAGTTAAATCCAATGAATTATCATCCCAATTAACGCCGTCCGGAGTTTTATTTGAAATTTGCAAATCTAATTCTTTTAAAGATCTAACAAAATGTAAATAGCCGTAGTGTCGAGAATGTTTTGCCATATTATAGAGACCTTCATCGTTCCCAATCCAGAGAGCAACATTCCAAGTTTCGTAATTTTCCCATCCGTTATAAGACATAAATTATCCTTTCTTATTTTTCGTATGTATAGACAGTCAGCTAGTTGGTTTGAATTAACCCTCGATATATTCGAGGATCTTGCCAAGGTGTATAGCGTAGACTTGTTCTGTTGGTATTAACGTGCGGTCTAGGTGCCCCGGTGTTTCAATAAGGTCTATACGCTTGACCTTGACGATAAGTCTCCGCGCCGATTGATAGTGTAAGACTAGACGCTTGATAGGACCTTCAGTCTCGTCAAGCATCCTAGTATAGAAGTCCTTACAGGCCCGATACTCGACCTTTTTAGTCCCTTCGAGTATACGGTCGAAATAGATTTTCTTAATTCTTAGCGAGATAGATCGTCCTCTATACGCCATACATAACCCCCTTAGCTGTGAAAAGGTCTATACCTGAAGTATATACCTTGGGCTAGCGTGGAGTATAGGCGTGGAGCGTCTACGGAGCGACTAGACCCTGTGCGTTATGGCCGTCTAGTCAAATAAGAACGCCTAGGCGTATTACCTAGGCGTATTAATGTAAATATTACACGTTAAGAATACGTTAAGTATTAAGAAACTTTCTGTATCTGAAGTCTAGGGGCGGCAAGTACCGTTCTCTTGAAGAACCGACGTAGTTGTCTACGTATATACTTGGCCTTAGCCTCGGAGTCTGCACCGGCTATCGGTACGACACTACCAGATCCAGAGTCTACGGCCAGTATTAAGTAGCCATGTCCTAACTCAAGTATAGACGCAGCCTTTACTGCCTTTGTCTTGATTTGTCCGATAGTCTCACGTCTAAATGTTCGTCCTAGCTTTTTCACATATACCTCACGCGTATTGTGCCGAGTTGATTCTCGACTACATGCATCTAGTATACCTCAAGTATAGACCAAACCAAAATTCGCGAACGTCGGAAGTACTTAATCACATTAAAGAAAAATAAAATCCAGGGCATATGTTTGTTTCGTGCCCGTTGGCATTCGTATATTCTTGCCTAAGTCTTATTCTGATACGACTATACGAGGGTATAGATTTACGCGTCTAGACCGCGTGAAAATTAAAAGGGGTTGAATGAAAACACTATTAAGATCGGCGCTTAAACCACAAAAACAAAATCTCTTAACGATCAAATGTTCAAACGCTGAAATGAAAACAATAAAAAGTAAAGCGGACAAGTATACAAATGGCAATGTGTCCGAATGGGTTAGATACGCGGCAATGACCTTAGATCCGCGCATTCAAGATTTGATTACGGTTAAAAACGGATGAAATTAAAGTCTTTTTCGTGGTCTAAAGATCATGAAACATTTAGCGTTAAATATCCGGCGGAAATTGTGCCCTTATGGTTTGGCGATTTTTATGCGCAAATGATTTACGCATATTATTGTAGCGCCAAAAAGGTTCTTACAATCTCCGCAAACTTATTGAACGAGCCGTTGTTGAATTTGATGGAACGGTATTTGACCCTTAATAAAATTAAATATCGGGTGCGCGGGGAGCTGCAAAAGAAAAAGATAACCAAGTTTGTGTATCCTAAATCGGACAGTATTGGGATTATGTTTACTTCCGGGAAGGACTCCCTTCACCTTCTGCTGAAACTGATCGAGAGCCACGGCGCAAAAAAGATAACCGCTTTTTATATTAAAAATATTAATAAAAGCGAAACCCATTACGAACAGCAAAGCGTAGTGGAGATTTGTAAGAAATTAGAAATTGATTTAGAAATGATATCAGCGTCAAATTCTATAGTATTAAATAGATCAAATCATAACATAGGGCTTAGAGAACAGCTCCTAGCGACTTGTGTAGTCCCGTTTTTGATTCAAAGAAAAATATCAAAACTTTATTTTGGGCTGCACGAGTCGTTTAAAAACATAAATCCGCCTCTTTATGGCAGCAACGAAGAGGCTTTTGGATTTTGGCAAAAGGCATTGGCGCAATACGGATTAGAAATTGAAATCCATGGCCATGTTGATTCCGAAAAGCTGAATGAGTACGGAATAACAAAAGAGATCATCTCAAAGCATCCAGACCTTTTGAGTCTTTCGTCGAGTTGTTATACGCAATTGAACTTTAGAGAATACAGGCACGCGCAGATGGCGCAAAAATATCCACACCTTGCATTATACCAAGGCTGCGGAACGTGTTTGAAGTGTCTGCGTATTAATGGAACTAAGTTAGCGATGGGATTGATTGGCGATGTAAAGGAAGAAAAAACTGCCCTCGCAAATTATATTATAAATCGCTTTGAGCAGGATTATCACATGGACCACACACTTGAGGAAATTGTGACAGATCTCCGACATACAGAAATGTAAAGAGCTTTACGTTTTCTCGAAACCCAGTTTTACGATCCATTGTTTTTCCGGGCGGAGGATGTTTACCAATTTTGCGTTTGGCATCGACCAGCTTCCACTTCTTATCTTTCATTCTTAGGCGGTACATTGCTTCGGATGAGAACGTGGCCCTCAAGTCTACGCGTCCATGAAAGATGCGACGCAATTCTTCGCAACCAATGTTAACTAATTTTAAACCTAGACCAAAACCAACATAATCGGGATGAACGACAACGCGATTGGAATGGTAAATAGGAACATTTCCCGGTCGGGTCGGTATGTAATTGGAGAACGCACAAAAGCCCACAATGGCATTATCAATGAAGAGTCCAAAAAACCAATTTTTGCCGCCCGAAAGGTTTTTATATTTGCTAAAAATTTGCCACGCTGTATTTGAAACCTCTCGTACTTCGAATTTAATTTGTTCTTTTCGTTTTCGTTCGCCTTCACTAAGTAACCTCCGATCAACAAATCGAGAAGAGTTACAATCAATTATCCAATCCGGATCTAGCCATTCAACGACGTCATAATGACAGGAAAGCAGCGTAATAGTTTTGTTTCTACGACGTGCAAACTTTTGAACGCAATGACTCATTACCTTGGCCACGTTTCGATCAACAACAGAAGTCCATTCATCAAGAACAATTTTATCTGAGATGGCCATTTTATAAACGGCTTCCGCTCTAGCCTTTTGTCCATTTGATAATGTATAGATCGGCTTTATCCAGCATGGAATGGCCGTCAATCCAATTCCGTTTAGCATCTCGGCGCATTCGTCATAAGTAAGAGCTTCGGGAAGCAAATCTAGGATGCACTTCGACTCATCCCATTTGAAATCAAAAATATCATCACCAAATATCTTTTTGGCAAGTGTCGTCTTTCCCGAACCCGATGCGCCTAAAATTAAACCGATAGAATAGGTTTTAAGATCTGTACGTATTGATAATTCATGAATAGCTTTTTCTTGGGTATTTAAATCCACCGAATTAGCAGCACGAACCGCCCGAAAAGAATTGCTGATCGGGCTGGTTAACTTTACGTGATAAGTTTGCACTCTAGACCTCGTGCAGTCATCTCATCGTAAATTTGCTTCATTTCGGTTTCGTCTTTGCACTCAATTGCCACAATATATTGGGTTGCAGCCGTCTCTTCAATAGTCTCTTCTTCAATTTCTTCAGTAGTGATATCGTTTTCGGATAAAATCTTTTCGATTTCTTTCAAATCAAACCCGGTATCAGTTAAATCGTCCTCATGTGATTGTAGAGTGCCAAATTCAAATTTTCGCTTTTC
>CAZYOE010000026.1:0-39911 GCA_964648725.1 uncultured Pseudobdellovibrionaceae bacterium
TAATACCATTTCCAGTTAGAAAGTAGACCAAGGCGTACACGAGGCGGGGTTTCCCCTCTGCGAAGGGGTGCCTCGGTCGACGCAGTCAACGATGGGTTACGAACTAAATGGAAATTGTATAACTATAACCGTGATTAGGCATATGTGGTTCGTTGCATGGGGTACTGAACATGAGGATTTGTTAAAATGGGTAAATTTAATGCTTGTGTCTTTGAAACTGCGATTGGCTTTTGTGGCCTAGTTTGGTCCGCAGATTATGTCGTCAGTGTCGTTTTACCAGAAGAAAGAAAAAGTTTATTACGGAAGCGGCTGGACGAGACTCAGGCGCAACTATATGCTCTGAATGAAGTTCCTAAATGGATAAAAAAAACAATTGAAAGCTTGCAGAAGCATCTTGCGGGCACTCCACAAGATTTTTCAAAAATCCCTGTTCAATTCGAGAAGAGAACAAACTTTCAACAAAAAATCTATCAGCTGGTTCGCAAGATTCCTTCAGGGAAAGTTATGACCTATAAGGAAATTGGAATAAAACTTGGAATGCCGGGTGCCAGTCGCGCTATTGGCACAGCCATGGGAAGAAATCCAGTTCCTCTGATAATTCCTTGTCACCGTGTTGTAGCAAGTGGTGGAAGGCCAGGAGGATTTACGGCACATGGTGGTCTTCACACCAAAGCCAAACTTTTGAAGATCGAGGGCTATCAGTTGAAAATTAAAAATGAGTGAGGCCTAGGTGGGTTATTTCGGAACTAAACAGTTTTTGTTAAAGAACAATAGAACCATAACACTTCGAGATGCCGAAAAGACGGATGCTGAGCATTTAATTGCGTTTCTTAAAGCCATTACTCTTGATGGTGAAGGGCAAATCCTTGAGTACTTGGAGTTTGTACCAACGCTTGAGGATGAAAGGCATTGGGTTGAAAGCACTCGGGCCAATCCTAACGAACTATTATTAACCGCTTTTTATGATGGCAAACTCATTGGAGTTATTGATTTTCACCAAGAAAAACGTCGTCGTTTATACCATGCCGGACATTTTGGAATGGGAATAATCCCCGAGTGGAGAAGTGCTGGGTTGGGTTTTATTTTACTTTCCAATTTGCTCGATTGGCTCGAAAAATTTTCAGATATTGAACTGGTGCAGTTAGCTGTTTTAGCAAATAATACGCGAGCAATTCAACTCTATCAAAAATTAGGATTTCAATCGGAAGGCCTCCGTAAAAAATTTATCAAGTATCAAAATGGTTCATATGTTGATGAATTGTTGATGGCGAAGGAAATTATACGTTAGAGCGTTTCCATATGAGGAGCTGGTTTTACAATTTATGAGGTCATTCGCCATAATTAAGAGGCGAGTACCAAAAAACATGATCAAAGACCCAACTGTTTCGGTGGATCAACGGTTCTGTTTTCAGTTACGACGTCAGTACGGTGCGGTTGCATCTCAAGCCCTCCCCCAGTTGTCGCAAGAAGCAGTGATCCCTCGATGATGGCCTAATCAAGATAAATTTAAAAAAAAGGTATATGAGTTAATTCGTGCGGCACGCTCAGCAAAGAGGACAGATTTTGGTCTAGATTTGCATAATTTTTAATCTTTATCCATCCCTAGACCTCAAGTTTTCAGGATGTTTGGCCGCTGAATAGACTATGGTGAAGTCGAAGACAAATTTAAATAAAAGTTGGTTAGTAGTCGGTCTAGTGGCATTGAGTTTTTCAGTCATTGGATTTGCACAGAACAAAACCCCAGACAATTGGAAGTGCGAAAATCGAGTGGGAGGCTCCTGGGTGTTTGGTATAGCACCTGCCGGATGTGATGCCGGAGTTTTCGGAGAAGACAATTATGTTTGGGATACCTACATTCCAGTAGTTTACAACGAGAAGAAATCTTCTAGCTCTGAGCGGGGCCGTTATATGAATGAATTGGCGGCGGTTCTTAAAGAATCCGCCACCCTATACATTCGCAAACGTAAACCAAAGGTCAGTACGTCTGAAGTAGCAGGTTTCGTTCGTGCTATTTTTGCTATGGCTCATCAGGAGAGTTATTGGTCGCACTATCGCAAATACTCTGATCTCCGTTTGAAAATGATGAGAGGAGACAGTGGTCATGGTCACGGTATGATGCAAGTTGATGATCGCTGGCATTTTGTGGCCATAAAAAAAGGGGTAGGTTGGAATCTCGTTGATAACTTGATTTATGCCTTTGAGATGTATTATAGCCAATGGGAAAAAGCCATTCAAGCAAAGTGCGTTCCAAATGCAAATGATTATCGCGCTCGGGCTCGGGCCGCTTATAGTGCTTACAACGGCGGATCTTCAAAAATCTGTCGTTGGACAAATCCTTCCGACAAATGGGCGGGAAATGATAAAGGATTTGTTGATAAGTACGATAAACAAAGTTGGATTAGCTATATTCAAGATCCAGGTAAAAGATCTCAAGTCAATGTGGATTGTCTCGTCGATGGGCAGGAAACCTGTCCGCTGAGATCACCGAGTAGTTCCTATGAAACTCCCGTTGAAGGAAAAATTTATCAGAACTCTGCTAAAGAAGTTTGTGTCTACAGAGATGGTCTATTTCAATGTATAGCACAGATGCGCGATATTGCCTGCTTGCAAAACTCAGTGGGGGGAACAAATGGTGAAATCAATGTTCTCGATGCCGAAACCGAAAAAATGGAACAAAAGAAATTGCTTGATCGCCACGAACTTTGTTTCCGAAATAATGATGTTGGCATTTATGATATGGGGAATACCATCAGGCTTCTTAAGGATATAAACTTGAGAGGAACTCCTGCAGGAAACCCTATTGGAGTGGTACCAAGTGGTGCGATTATTCAAATTTTTGATTTCGAGGTTCGCGAGCAAATGAAATTGAAGCGTTATTACCAAGTCTATTGGTCCGGCAAATGGGGTTTCATTTATGCTGGAGATAAAACTGATTATCAGTCTTGGACTCAGGCTACAACATTAAGCACTACGAATCCCCTCATCGCAATGGTTGGCCAAAAGATAAAAGTAATTCATTCTGGCGGAATAAATATTCGTGATAGTATTGGGGGAAATGTTATTGCTACAGCTCCTATAGAGAGTATTTTGCCAGTTCAGCAGGTGATTGGTAAGACCGACGATAATGAATTGTATTATCAAACGAAATTTCAAAATAAACTAGGGTATATTTACTCTGGCAGATCGTTACCCGAGAAAACATTCAATCAATGGACCACCGTGATCGGTAAATAGTGTTATGAAAACGAAGCTATTTTTTATTGCATTGACGTTTGTGGTAGGAGCGAGTCTTTTACCCTTCAAACAAAAGTCACCTAAACGCAATCATTACCAGTCACAAGCCGTTGAGCAGCGAACTTTAGCCTCTTCGGCAACCACAGCACCGTTGCCGGCCAAAAATAGTATGGTACCATCATTATCTGCGCATAGCGATTTTGGTATTTTGCTTAAGGAGGTAAAGGATGGACTCGTCTCTTATCAGAAATGTTATGACGAGGGAGGTTGTGTTTCTGATGATAGTGATGCACGGGCCGAAGATTTTACGAATACAAAACTCTTGCAACAAAAGCTGGTACAATTTAGTGCTCAAGTGCAGCAAAGGGGTTGGCAGTCTTCGGAAGTGAGTTTGCTGGCGCGCGAACTATTGAATGTTGATGATGGTGCAATTAAGGAACAAGCTCTTGATTTGCTCTTATCACAGCAACCTGAGCCACAAAACGTTGATGCCATTGCTCATGGAATTTTTGAGTACCATGACAGTAACTTAGTTGAACGAGCTGTAGCAGAATTTCAACGACACCTTGAAGGGGACCAAGCAGTTCTTGTGCATCAGAGCATTCGCAGTTGTCTTTTAACGGGAAGTCTCTTTGTTCGTGAGAGTGTTTCAGCCAAATTGGGCGAGTTTGTCAACTCAGGTTCGTATCAGTTCTATCTTGACCTAAGCAATGATCCAGCGATCGAGGGTACCGTGCGCCGAAACTTAAGGTCGACGTTGCTCGAGTATCAGTTGAGTCAGAGCGATGGTTAATCAAACCTAGAATATCCCGACCTAGATAGAGTTTTGGTCTCATGGTTTACACAAAAAGAAATTGGCCTATTTAAGAATGTCTGGTTTTTCCGATAGAAGTATAACCACACTTTCATGAGTCTAGGAGGCCATATCCATGTCGCAGGGTTTTATTGAAGTTCAGAAAAAGGGTGACTGCTATATTGTTTCGATCAGTGGATCTCTTGATGAGGATATGACCTTTAAAAAAGTGGAAATTACTGACGCAAAAGAAATTGTTGTTAACTTTGAAAAGGTCAATGGGATCAAATCATTTGGCATAAGAGAACTCATACGATGGCTTAGCAGTCAGAAAAGTGCTAAAATTATTTACTCGAAGTGCCCTAAGATTGTTGTTGATCAAATGAATATTGTAGATGGCTTTCTGCCGAGGAATGCTGTTGTGGAATCATTCTATGTGCCATATTACTGCGAGGAAAGCGGTGAAGAAGCTCAGGTGCTCTTTCGCTTTGGTATAGAATTCAATGAAGCCAATATTACTCCCCCGGGTGATGTGTTTGACTCAAAGGGCAACAAAATGGAAATTGATGCCATATGGGTAAAATATTTTCGATTTTTAGAGACCAAAGAGAGAAGAAAAGTCTGCTAAGAGAAAATGGGCGCCGTCCATGGCAGGGTGGGGTAGTAGTCCTGCTTTATTACTAGAGCAAACCCGAGGCCGGACTCATCGAGCATAAGGACCATTTTTAGGTATACAGCCGCAAAAAAAACGAACATCTCATAGACACCAGGTTGAGTTAAGTGTTTTGAATAACTAAATAAAATAAGTTTTCAAATTCAGTGTGCGAGCGTCTAAAGTTTGGTCAGGCTGAGAATGCCGATGAGGGTGGCTCTATGAACTGGTTTTTAAGTTGGAGAACGGCTAAGGCTCGACGAATAAAATAAATAAGGTAAATAAAAACCATTTTCTTATTAATACAAACTCCATCCAGTTATTAAATCTAAAAATGATAGGTTCAATGGGAAAGGGTACTATTGAAAAGGTCCTACAAGCCCAAGTTCGTGAGTTTGTTGAGATCTTTGAAAGCTGGGCGTTAGAACAGACTAACCAAGCCGACAGCAAGCACTAACTTATCACTGCCGCGTCACATTTATTTGTGTTAGCTCATGGAGTGCAGCGATAGCTCGCTCTCGCACGGCACTTTTTAGTAGCACAGAACAGCTCATTCCTGACATCCATAGCCTCAGTGGGGTGATACCAATGCTGAGAAGATGTTTGGAAACCAGTCCTGCAATTTCAGGTGTAGAAGCCCCAGAGCAGGTTACTGTAACTGTGCTCAAAGCCTCCTTAGAAATTTCATAAGTGGTAAGTTCACGTTTAATGGCCGTTAAAACTTCTTGGGGGCCAGCCAAGTATATGCTATCCCCTTGAGACCCAAATGATTCCGTGGTTAACAATTGAGGAAATGAGATTTCTTTGGCCCGTAGGTCTGTCTGAAGCTTGGCAAGGCTTTCAGCGAGATTGGAGTCTCTCAGTGTTAGCTGTAAAACTTCGGAGTGAGAATTGATTGATAGGATCTTTACAGACTCAAACATATTGATTTCCTTTGCTGTTATCCAAGTTCCTTCAAGAGAGTTATGAGCTGGTCCAATATAAATTGAAACATTTCTTCTCATTGCGAGTTCTACAGAGCGGTAATGCAAAACCTTAGCGCCCCAGAATGTCATCTCTAGCATTTGCTGATAGGTAAGATTATGAATTGGCTTAGCTGAATTGCAGATTTTAGGGTCGGCTGAATAAACGCCAGCAACATCCTTTAAAATTTCACAATGATCAGCATGGAGCGCGGCAGTAATCGCCACAGCAGTTGTATCTGAACCGCCTCGTCCTAAGGTTGTGATCTCTTTTGTCTTCGGCGAAACACCTTGAAAGCCAGCAATGATCACTATTTGATTGTTATTCAGGGCTTCCTGTACGCGGGGAGAATTCACATTGATTATAAAAGCATTGAGATGGGCATCGTCAGTTAAAACACCGGCTTGCGAGCCCGTAAAGCTGATAGCTGGGCAGTTGAGATCATTCAACGCCATGCTGAGAAGAGACATACTGATCCGTTCGCCAGTGGTTAGTAACATATCCATTTCGCGCCGTTTCGGTCTTGGGCTCACTTGTTGTGCGAGTTGAATTAAATTATTAGTAGTTTGCCCCATCGCACTTACAATCACAACAAGCCGCTCGCCCCGTTTATGACAATCACTTAGGTTCTGCGCAACAGCTTTTATTTTTTCCGGATCTGCAAGAGTGGCCCCACCGTACTTCTTAACAAGTGTCTTCATTTTAATAGCCCTGTGTTAAACAGACCTATTCCATTGCCACATTTTTTGTGAACTGGGCAATAAATTGTTTCGCCAATCGAAGTGCTCCATGAGGAACATGGATAGGGTGGATTGGAGCTTCCTTAGGAACAAAGCCTAGTTTCAACTCTGTATTAATTTCTCGAAGAGATTGGTGTGTGACCCCTAAGTAATCAGCCAAATCATCAAGGCGAGTGCCTCCTGGGGCATTGATAACTTGATATTCAACCGGCTCTAAAGTTCTAAGAGAGCGAAACCCGTAAAGACTTGGAGCTTTGGCCACTAGCATGGCAGATAAAAGTTTAGGAACATATTCTGCCGTTTCCGCTGGAAGTGCTTTCAATTCAATCAGTTTCCAATAGTCTTTAGTTTTGTGTTTTTGAATAATTCGCCTAAGACCATTTTCTCCCATATTGTAACTTGCTGCTACCAGGTACCAAGATTCAAACTCGGTATACAGGTCATTCATATAACGAATTGCCGCCAAGGTGCTTTTTTTGAAATCACGGCGTTCATCGAGCCACCAGAGTGTACGTAAACCATAGCGATTAGCCGTGGACTCAATAAACTGCCAAGGGCCAACGGCATCCGCATGACTGGTGGCATGAGGAGCAAAACCACTTTCAATCATCACCATGTAAGCTAAGTCTTTAGGAAGTTTATTGCGTTCAAGCTCGCGTTTTATCATTGGGAAGTATTTGTAGGAGCGCTCAAGCCAACGCTTGAACATCGATTGCCCGGAGGTCTGATAATATTTGATCCAACGGCTTACACTACTATTGTAAGTGACAGGAATATCAAAGATTAACGGAGAAGAGGGCTCTCTGACCAGAGACTCTGTGATCGATGGCGAATCTATCTTTATAGCCTTCGGCATTGGTAAGGCAAAAGCTGCTGACGTAGCAAAACTGATCAAACAAAAACTAGTTATTTTCATAAAGCCAGTATCTGGTTAAAACAAAAGACGGTCGAGGGAATAATTAGCGGTTATTGATTCGTAGACCTAAGACCCGACATTTTTTTTGACGTCAACCTGTTCATTTCTTGACGGAATCACTCGTAAAAATAGGACGAAGGTGAATCTCTAAATTATCTATTTCCATATTAATCTCGTCGATCGTCCAGTTTTGTTTAATGGCATTGATGTTGCTTTCTTCATAGTCTGAAGAGGGGTCTATGAGTATTAAAGGACTATACACTGCGGTGAGTGGATCAATGGCACAGAACTTAAGGCTAGAGACTGTTGCCAACAATTTGGCAAACGTAAACACTCCTGGGTTTAAGCGTGATAGTCAAGTTTTTCGAGAGTACTTGACCGCCAACGAAAAACCTCCTTCCGTTATTCAAGTTCCTAAGGTTCCGGCCTCCATTGAAAGTTTTTATGACATGCAAGGTGGCGATAAAAGTTATGTTGAGGGCGTTGGAACCTTTTCGGACTTTGCCCAAGGAGGCTTAAAATCAACGGGAAATGCTCTTGATTTAGCAATTGATGGTTCTGGTTTTTTTGAGATCGCAACTCCGAATGGTGTACGATTCTCAAGAAACGGAGCTTTCAGTCTCGATGGACAAGGGCAATTGGTCACCAAAGAAGGCTGGCCTGTTTTAAAAAAAGCAGATCCAGGAGTTGCTCCTGATCAGAGAACTTTAAAAATCCCGGTGGGAGCTGCCTTTGCCATTGGAGAAAATGGTGACGTTACCATTGATGGAGAAGTGTTAGGACAAATATCCTTAGTTGAACTTAGTGATCGAAATGCACTTCATAAAGAAGGTTCCTCCATCTACAGCATTAAACCTAATATGAATCCACAAATCACCAATGTGGCTCACCCAAATCTGAAACAAGGATTTATCGAAACAAGTAACGTAAATATTGTGCAGGAAATGACAGATATGATCAGTGCGACACGATTGTTTGAAAGCACCCAAAAAGCGATTCAGGCCTATGACTCAATGGCTGATAAGCTGGTAAATGTCGTGCCCAAATGAAATGAGTTTAATAAGTGAGTAAAGCGTAGATAGGGAGAAAGTCTTTTATGATAAAAAGTTTGAATACAGCTGCAACTGGAATGCAGGCCCAACAAACAAATCTCGATGTTATTGCGAACAATCTAGCAAACGTAAACACGACTGGTTTTAAAAAATCGAGAGCCGAGTTTGAGGATCTGATGTATCATAATGTGAAAGAGCCAGGTGCCGTCACGGGATTGAATTCAGTTTCTCCAACAGGTGTTCAAACGGGTCTCGGCGTAAAAACAGCTGCCATTCAAAAGGATTTTGATCACGGTTCGGCTATCGTCACCAAAGGTACTTTGGATTTGCAGATTGAGGGAAGTGGTTTTTTTCAAGTCACAACTCCAGATGGCCAAATAGCCTATACACGAGATGGTTCTTTTAAAAAAGATCCCTCTGGAAAAATCGTTGATAAAAATGGTAACGCCCTTCAGCCTGAAATCACTATTCCGCCAAACGCTCGGGGAATAGAAGTCGCCCCCTCTGGCGAGGTCAGTATTATTCAAGACTTGCAAACAACACCCCAACAAATTGGTCAAATCGATATTGTGACATTTGTAAATCCATCTGGCCTTAAAGCGGTTGGTAAAAACCTCTTTGTTCAATCGGGAGCGAGCGGGATTCCAACAACCGTTCGCCCAGGCCTCAGCGGCTCCGGCTATTTGGCACAGGGACAACTTGAAGGCAGCAATGTGAATATTGTAGATGAAATGGTAAATATGATTACTGCACAACGAGCCTATGAGACAAATTCGAAGGTCATTCAATCAGCGGACCAAATGCTTCAAGCTATAAATAATTTGAGGTAGTTAATGATATTTTTGGCCCTTCTCGCGCAAGTTATTTTTAGTTGGTCAAAGGAAGTTAGAGTGATCTCCTTTCCATCTCACGAAATTAGCTATTGTGGCAAAGTGATTTCATGGATTTCAGTCTTGCCTCAGTTAGTGCCTCATGAGCTTGAGTGTATGGATGCCATAGGTCCGTTGGGTAATTCAAACTTATTTAGAGCCGCCGGCACTGAAAAATTAGAGATCGATCGAACTTTTATTGTTAATGCACTAAAAAAATCCCGTGCGGAGTGTTTTGAGGGGATAGAGTGGTTAATACCGTCGGAGCTGAATCTTAAGTCGCAAACTTTTTTGAATGAGACAGTTTTTACATTATGGTTGCAAAATCAAATTCAATTAGAACTTCCTGGACGGCAGATTGAAATCAATAAACTTCAATTGCCAAGAATCGAATGTGCTAAAGTTGATCAAATCAAGTGGGCGGCCTTTCGTCTGGAGGGTAAAAACACTTTCCGATTTTTCTTAATGGCTGATGATAAAAAATATGGAGTTACCGGAGAGTTTCGTGTCTTTCAAAAAATTCCAGTGGTTTTGAGAAACTATTCCCCAAATGAAAAACTGAATGTACATGATATAGAACTGCAACGAAAAGACATAACATTTTCTCCCGGATATGTCTCAAAGATAGAAGATCTAGTAGGAAGAACTCTTACTTATCCTGTTTCGCAGGGAGAGCCAATTCAGATACGACATTTGAAGGCCGAGACTCCTGTTGAAAAAGGGCAAATCATTCAAGTTCAATATCAAGGAGATAACTTTATCGTTAGCTCGTCAGCGATCGCTGAACAGAGCGGTTCTGTTGGAGATTATGTAAAGATAAAAAACCTTGATAGCCAGAAAACTTTTTCCGGTGTTGTTCTTGGAAAAGGATTAGTGGAGGTTCACTGATGGGTCAAATACGTACACTATTGCTAATTTCATTAATGGTAACACAGACAGGGTGTGCATCGTGGTGGGGAAAAGACGAATCAGCCAGTCAAACCGGGCCAGTCGCGACAAAAACTCAACCCGAAAAAAAGCTAGTAGATGGTGAAGAACCAATTCGTTTTTCCGAAAATCCTAATATCGGTGCATTTAACGAACGGCGCTATCGGCGCGTAACACGCAAATCCATTGAAGAAGAAAGTGATGTTGGCAGTCGCGCGGGCTCTCTTTGGAATACGGAGGGACCATCTTCGTACCTATTTACACAGAATAAACTTCATCGAGAAGGTGACTTATTAAATATAAAAATTGAGGGGAACGCGAAAACGCAAGTTGATACTAAGATTCAAGTGATCAAAAAACTATTGGCGCGCCTAGAGATAGTGCCGAATCCCACGGATGGTACTGCCGGTGCTCCCTTGGCGGGGGAGTCCATTGTAAATCGAGAGCCCGCAGCTAGCACTCCGCTGACCACAGCACCATCCGCAACGACTCCCACTGCGCCTGCTCCTAAATTGAATAAACCCACAGACACAGCGAATGAAGCGGAAACACCTGTTAATATTGATAGTATACCAACACGCGTGACGGAACGAATGGGCGATGGAAACTATCGGGTAAAAGGTCAGCAGTCTTTTATGATTGGAAAGAAAGAATTGCGAGTCAGTTTAACTGGTTTAGTCCGTCCTGTAGATTGCTCTGATGAAGGAATTAGTTCGAATAAGCTACTAGATCCTCAATTGGACGTCGTCAGCTTAAGAAGGAGCTTACAATGAAACATAACCATTGTTCCCTCTGTTTCAAATCAAGGTTTGCAGGTATTCATCTAAATTTATTTAGGAAAACTTGCAGTTCAATTATGAGCGCCATATTTGTTTTGCTTTTTCTTGAGCCGGTATGGGCTTCGCGTCTGAAAGATATTGCCAACATTCGCGGCGTTAGAGAGAATCAACTTATTGGCTACGGGTTGGTGATTGGCCTCAAAGGGACTGGTGACACCAAGGACGAGTTCACTAAAAAGAGCTTTATCCGAATGCTCGATAAGTTGGGAATGAAACTTGATAATCAAGATCTCGAAAGTAAAAATATCGCCGCAGTGGTTGTTACAGCAACTCTGCCGGCCTTTGGAAAAGCTGGAAATACCATTGATGTCATGGTCAATTCCATTGGAAGTGCCGCCAGTCTACAGGGTGGAACTTTGATAATGACTCCCTTGCGTGCCGCGAACGAGGAGGTCTTTGGTGTTGCACAGGGACCTGTTTTTGTTGGCTCTGAAAAAGACGCACACACCACGGTTGGGCGAATTCCTAATGGGGCCATGATCGAAAAAGATATAACAAGTGATTTTAATTCTAAAAAAATGTTTCGACTGACACTTCATAATCCTGACTTCACAACAGCGGCAAGGGCCGTGATTACCATTAATAAGGAACTCGGCGGGCTTTATGCATCGGCAAAAGATCCTGCAACAATTGATATTATCGTTCCTCCCCCTTTTGAAGGCCGCGGCGTAGATTTTTTAGCGACCATTGAAACTATTGAAGTCAATCCAGATATGCAGGCTAAGGTAGTTATTAATGAAAAAACTGGAACCGTCGTAATTGGTGATAAAGTGCGTATTTCTAGAGTTATTCTGAGTCATGGCTCCATCTCGATCAAAGTTCCTGGGGCTGGAGCTGGAGACGGAAAGAAGGATAAAGCGATGAGCGAAGAAAAACTGGCTATCATTGGTGGTGCCGTGAGCGTTGGGGAGCTGGTCCAGGGGCTGAATAAGCTCGGAATCTCTCCTAAAGACCTGATAACTATACTTCAGTCCATAAAGGCAGCTGGAGCTTTGCACGGGGAATTACAGATTTTGTGAGAAAGTTGTATATGATTTCGACATTTTTATTTACACTAATTTTATAGATTGGATTTTTATACCTTAGACACATGGATGTGTTTAGGGTTCGGGGAGGGTGAGTAAGAATCACGAACCATGGAAGGTCAGAGTAAAAAAGTTTCTTTGCAGGAAACAAGAGCACAAGGTCAGCACACCAAGGATTGGTGATAATAGGCCGAAGCTTATAGAGTCAGTGCAGGATGCACATGATTTGAAACTTAACCTCCCCACTTTTTTCTTCTCAAAAATATGGATATCAAAGCTAAGACATTTCAAGCTTCAAAGAGTATGGATGTATCAGCGGCAGAGAAGCAGCTGCGTGATGTCGCGTCCCTTTACGAAAAACAATTCTTACGGGAGATGTTAAAACAAATGCGCTCAACCGTAACTGAGAGTGAGCTAATGCCATCGAGCTTTGGAGAAAAGTATTACCGAGAGCAACTGGATCATCAATACGTGGAATCATGGGGTGATAGCGGTGGAATTGGTCTTGGCAAGATGATTTATGATCAACTGATGGATCGTTATGGCGAGCGTTTGGGGATTCGCGTTCCACGCGAAAAACTGAAGGGCCCGTTACCTCTCAAACAGCAGGATCAATGGAATGGTGAGATTCAAGA
Organism: uncultured Pseudobdellovibrionaceae bacterium; assembly: GCA_964648725.1. Lineage (GTDB taxonomy): Bacteria > Bdellovibrionota > Bdellovibrionia > Bdellovibrionales > Bdellovibrionaceae > CAUJGP01. The sequence continues at coordinate 12,646 of CAZYOE010000026.1, forward strand.
AAAAAATAAAGCGATTCAGTTTACTCGAAAAAGCGAAGGTGACGGCAAACCCGTGACCGTCGATTGTCCCTGGGATGGAAAGTGGTTGGGAAATTTTCAGTTGGACAATGGCCTTCAGGCGGCAAAAATTCAGCATGATGGCGTTAAATCCCTTTTGGTGGGTAATTTTCAGTTTGGAAACCACGCCGTTGGAGATCAAGTAAGTGCGGGTGAGGGGTTAGGAACTTTAGCACCAAATTCAAAAAGCTTTTTATGGAGAATAGAATAGGAGAACAGCTATGATGAAGTTTGCATCGAGAATCACAATGATAACTATTGTTAATATACTTTTTCTGACAAATCCAGTGATGGCAGGTTCAGGATGGTCTTGGGGAGTTGGCTATCACAATCCCCCCAATGCAACGCTTGGACTTAACTTCATGCATTTATGGACTAATTGGGCCTTTGAAGTTGGATTGGGCTATATCAATTCTACAGAAAGCAAATCAGCAAATAGTAATTCTAACACTTCAAACAATAACGTGAACCTTGCTGTTGGCGGAGATTTAAACTTAAAGTATTTATTCAGTTCGGGGACATTCCGTCCTTATGTGCAAGGGGGAACTTACCTCGGTATGGCGGCGCAGTCGGGAGATCATTCTGGCGCAGGAGCTTCTGTTGGAGGAGGCTTCGCTGGCCTAGGCTTTTTTATCATGGGCAGCAGCGTTGATTTCTATATCTCTTACATTACCGCCGGAAACGGTTCACTGCAGTTTGGCTTTAATTTCTAAAATCGCTGCGGCAGAACATCAAGCTATCGATTGAGAGATCGACCAAAACTAACGTGACATGTTTTGAGATGTTTATTTTGTGGCTGAGTATGAGGATTCCTGTTTGTCCCGATCGGGGGAACGATCAATAATATCATTTAGGATGATCGAATCTTCTTGATACCCATAGCGGCCTAGTTTATTGAACTCACGAAGGTTTTTATCGTTGCCAACGCAGTTAAAAATAAAAAAAGCACCGGAGTTCGTTAATAAAGCTGCAGAACATTTGAAACTTTGTTTTTTATTGTTTCTGTCAATGAATTCAAAACCGAGGTCTCTATAGGCGTGATCTGGATTGAAGTAGTCGAAGATTGGATTATAGGATTGCCAAGCCTTAGAGTACTCCGTTATGGTAAGACTTTTACCATTGATATCTTTCTGAATGGCGTTTTGCACAGTTGTAAGGGTTGTTCCATCTTTTGTGAAGAGTTCTTGCATGTCTGCTTTAGCACAAAATGGAGTTATGAGACTCATTAACAAAATTAGTCGCTTCATCTTTTTTTTGTTTTCTTTTGGTTAGCTAACGCAATTTCTAAGGCCTTTTGGGCCCTACTATAGGCATTGTCAACCCGGCTTTTCTCAAACTTGGCGAGTTTTCTGAGTTCTTCATCCGAAATTTTAATTCTTACTTCTTCCCCCGAGAGGGCAGAACTAGAAAAGCTTAAACAAGCTGTAGCAATAGTGATAATAAGTAGTGTTTTTTTCATCACTATTTCTTTCGGCATTTTCCAATGAAAATTCGCCGGTCTCTAAGTCCAGTTAAGGATCAATTAGTGAATGTGACTGGCAGGAATTGCATCCTCACGGGGACCAGCATTTGATTAAAGTTGGCATTCGATTCGCATACCCGCTTCATGAAAACGCTGAACTCAGATTTATGAGGTTTTATGGACTTTGAAGTATGCCCGACCTTTTTGAAAGGTCATAAATGGGCCATATTGTCTAAATTTAAAACGATGACGGAGGATCTGTGAAGGTTAAAAATAAGTTAGCTCATCGAGCTGTGTTGTCAAAATGTCCTGTTCAGGCTGGGGTGAGTGAGTGAAACAATTTTTATTTATCTCGGCAACTGTATTATTCTTAAGTTTTCTGGCTCATGCCCAGGGCACTATCATTATTGATATAGAAGAAGGTCACCCTGAAGAAGGTGGCCTCATTAATATTTTTTTATTTGATGCTGAAAAGAACTGGGAAAACGATAAATCAGAAACTTTAGGAAAGCTTTCTCCCTCAGAGTTTATTCATAGGAAAGTCACCTTTGAATTGTCAGCAGGTGAGTATTCGATTACGGCCTTCCACGATACAAATAATAATGAAAATTTGGATAAGAATATTTTAGGCTTTCCCAAGGAGCGATTTGCAATTTCAAACATTCGTCGAACACTTGGGTCAACCCCCAAATGGTCGGAAGTCAGTTTTACCTTAAAGGACGGGGAATCCAAGCGCATTAAATTGCTGTTTAAATATCTCTAACTGGGTAAGCTGGCCTTAATTTTGAATCACAAGCGAATGAGCCATTGCATTTTTTGTGAACCGTGACTACTACAAGCACTGACGAGACTGGCTATTAGGCTAGTCCCTAGTCTAGCTCTTTAAAAAAAAGCTGTCGATTGCAGCAAAAAGTGACTAACTTTGATACACTATTAAGAGAGATCTCGGAGGTCTCACAAAATAGGAGGGTACCATGAAGGTTCAAAACTCACCGGTCAATGTTTCAGGTCTTGAGGCCACGAGAGTCGATAAAGTTGATCTCAAAAGCAAAAAGAAACCAGTTGGTGGTGCCAATTCTGAAGATGTTATTTCAGCTGCAAAAGTAGATTTATCTCCGCGTGCTCAAGATATGAAGCGCATCAAGGATATCGCGATGGCTGCGCCTGAAGTTAATGCCGATAAAGTGGCTCGATTGCAAAAATTAATTGATGAAGGTAAGTATAAAATTGATGCCCAAGCAGTGGCAGACAAAATGGTTGATGAACACTTATTGCTAGGTGAATAAATTTAATTCATATTTATTGAGGGAGAGTATCAAGGATGATAGCTCAAGAAGGTTCTTTAGATAGAATTTATTTGAAACTTGAAAATAATCTTGAAGACATGACAAAATTTTATCGGCAGATGCTGGATCTTTTGCGCAAAGAAAAAGAATTTTTCATTAATGCTGAAATTGAAAAAATCGAAGAAAGTAATAAACAAAAAGAATATATTTTGGTGCGCTTAAAAAGTTTAGATGCCTTACGTGCTAAATATGCGTCGGATCTCGCCGCGCAATTGGCGCTGGATCCCGCGCAGCCACGACTCCTCGAGATCGCGCGAAAAATCGGTGGCCCACGGGCGGACAAACTGCGAAGTGTTCATGCGACTCTTGAAATTTTGATAAAGAAAATCCCTGAGTTAAACAAAGAAAATGAACAGTATGTTCAGTCGGCTCTAGCTCACATAAAAGGGGCGATGAATAACGTTAAAGAAACGCTTTCAGGTCCGAAGACTTACAAGCGTGAAGGCCTTAAAGATAAGGGTGCGGAACAGTCTGGCAATCTTATCAGTCGAGAAGCCTAAGTAATAGAGAGTCATAGGACTCGAGTGCATTTATGCTTTTCGAAAAAGTGAGTTCGGAGCGGAGCCCGTAGGGCGAGCACCGCATGTCTGAACTTTTGCGAAAAGCATAAATGCACTCGAGGCCGTGTTCGCAAATACGCGATTCGCGACTAGAGAAAGGGAGACAGGATGTCCAAGATTTCTCTCATGATGGATACCGGCAAGCGTTCAATGATGAACAGCCAAACGGCATTACAAACTGTGGGTCATAACATTGCCAACAAGTCGACGGAAGGATATTCACGTCAGCGGGTCGAGCTTCAGTCAAATGTTCCAATCACCGAAGGCCGGCTACAAATCGGCACTGGATCAAAGGCTGCTCAAGTCACTCGTATAAATAATCCTTATTTAGAAAAGCAAATCCAAAAAGAAGGTTCGCATAGTGGATTTCTTGACGCTCGTGCCGATGCAATGGCGCGCGTGGAGCAGATTTATAACGAACAAATGAACAAGGGGCTCAGCCAGTACATGGGTGAGTTCTTCAATGCATTTCGTGAGTTATCCAACTATCCAGAGAGCACGGCCACGCGAACTTTAGTTCGCGAAACAGGCCAAGTTCTAGCGAATGATTTTCAGCGGGTCAATAAAGACCTAACTGCGGTTCAGGAAGACCTGGACACACAGATTAGGGTCCACGTCGAAGAAATCAATCAGACAACAAAAGAAATTGCGAATCTAAACGAAAAAATCGCTTCCATTGAGATACAGGGCATTCCGGCCAACGATGAGAGGGATCGCCGAGATCTTCTATTAAAGCGTCTCAATGAGAAAATTGACATCACCTGGGCAGAGAACGAAACCGGTCAGTTAAGTATTACAGCTGCAAAAAATGCGGTGTTGGTCTCGGGGTTTTCTAGTCAAGAGTTGACCGCTCAGAGAGCTGGAATAGGTGATCGTGTTGATGTTTTTTTTAAGACATCGTCGGATCAATTAGCTCCAATTACCAAGAGTATTTCAGGAGGTAAGTTGGGTGCGATTTTGGAAACTCGGGATAAGACAATTGAAGAGTTCAAAGAAAACGTTGATCTCCTGGCTTATACGTTTTCAAAAGAAGTGAATAAGATTCACCAACAGGGAGTTGATTTGCTGGGGCGTCCCGGCCAAGCATTCTTTGATGAGCCCAAAGATATAAAAGGAGCTGCCGCGAATATGGCGATCTCTGAATCTTTGAAGAAAGATGCCAATCGTGTTGTCACAGCCATGCGCGAAAAGGGAGTTGCTGATAATACGGTTGCCAATGTAATTGCCAATTTGCAGGATCGCTCTATTCTGGCGGATGGGACCTCTACGCTTGATGACTTTTATCGATCCTCGGTCGGTAAAATTGGTGTTTTGGCCCAGAGAGCGCAAAAAGAATCTGAGGCCCAAAAAAATATATTAGGCCAGCTCACCAATCTTCGCGAGAGTATCAGTGGTGTTAGTTTAGACGAAGAGGCAACCAAAATGATTGAGTATCAAAAAAGCTTCGATGCTTCGGCTCGCTTGATTCGCACCGCCGATGAAATGTTTGACACGGTTTTGAGTTTAAAGAGGCTCTGATTAGCAGAAAGGGAGTGACGTAGGTATGAGGATCGCTGATAAAATGGCTCTCAATCAGGTGCAGGCGAGTCTGTCCAAAAACAGAACCGATATGCATAATTTGCAGGAGCAGAGCTCCACTCAGCGGCGTATTAATAAGCCTTCTGATGATCCATTGGCTGCCACTCGGGTTCTTAGCGCAAAAACTGAAGAGAAAACCCAAAAACAGTTTATAAAATCATTGCAGTTTGCAAAGGATTTTTTGAATTTCACTGATCAGTCTCTCGGTGAGGTTGGTGAGATCATGAGTCGGGCCAAAGAACTGGCTCTTAATCAGGCCAATGAAGCTTCTTCCAATGAAGATACTCGAAGAGTTGTTGCAACTGAAGTGGAGCAACTTTTAATGCAAACGGTGCAAGTGGCGAATCGTAAGTTGGGTGATCGCTATATTTTTGGGGGATTTAGGACCAATCAAACTCCATTTTTAAAGGATGGCAGCTATCAGGGCGATGATGGTGAAATTAAAATTCAAGTGAACAAAGAGGCCTATATAGCGATGAACTTGCCAGGGAACAAAGTGTTTCTTGGTGAAGGTGGCAACGAAGGTAGCGTCGATGATCTTGACGTTCCTCGCAGTTCGGAGCAGCTGGAACAATTTAAAGTGCAGGATCAAAAAGAGGAAGAGCGCAAAGCAAATCTCACTCCTTTAGCTCAAGTCTATAGCAGAAACAGTGCCACTCGGGGAATAGCTTCGGTCCCAGGTCCCGCCGAAGATGGAGACAACTCAAAGTCTATGACGGTTCAAGGGGCTAATCTTTTTGATGTGCTACAGCAGTTGGTGATTTCTTTAAAGACCGACAATAAAGCGGGCATTCAATCAAGCTTGGATCAACTTGATCAGGCCTTTAATCAAGTGACTATCACGCGTGCGCAAGTTGGTGCGCGAGTCATGGCACTCAATAATACCCTTGATTCGCTTCAAAAAGGAGTCGTTGACTCAAAAACAACAGCGTCTCAGTTGGAAGATGCGGATGTCTTTCAATTGGTCAGTGATATCAATCGGGCCGATACGGCCCTAAAGGCAACCTTAGAGACTTCAGGACGTTTGATCCAACCAAGTCTCCTTGACTTTCTAAAATAGAAAATATAGCTACAGTTCCACTTAGAGTTGCCGATAAGTAGGATGTCATCCTCACTCGGTTGCGATTCTCGAATGAAAGTTACATAGAGATTGCAGTAGAGATGTGATCAGATCGATCCGAGAGGACTTTGACCTGGATGTTGAAGGAGTAATCATGTTAGTGTTGACGCGGAAACTGGGAGAGAGCATCGCCATCGACGATCATATCAAAATTCGAGTGGTTCAAATCAAGGGTAAGCAAGTGCGACTTGGCATCGAAGCTCCCAAAGATACGAAGATTCACCGCGAAGAAGTGTATATGGCAATTCAAGAGCAGAACCAGCAGGCTGCTAGCTCGAGTTCAGATAAGACTCGCTCAATTTCAAGAATGCTGAAAAAGGAAGATCAATCAGGATAATTGATTGATCTTTGCTTCAACAAATAAAATTTATCTGACCCGAGGATTTTCTGCCTCGGGCATGTCTATTGATGCATTGAATTAGATAGGTCTAGATTTATCTTGTTTCCCTATAAAATAAAGGTGACATTTTAAGAGTGAGTTAATGCTTTCGCGGAAAAGATACCAAGGACTAGGTCTATGGGAGCGACTCTACTTAAACGGGAGGGACTGTGATTATCACTACGACACGATTTGGAAAGGTTCAGATCGCGCAAGAGGATGTCATTAATTTTCCAGAGGGGATCCTTGGTTTCAATGATTTGCGTCGCTTTGTATTGCTCGACGATCCTAATGACGAAATTTTTGCGTGGCTACAGAGTTGCGAAATTCCAGATATTGCGTTTCCAGTTTTGGAGCCTGAGATCTTTGCATCAGAATACAGTCCCATGCTTACTAAGACAGACAATGAATCTCTTCGTTTAGAAGCTGGTCAACGTCCAAGAGCATTTGCTATCATCACAATTCCTGATGATCCAACTCAAATGACAGCCAACTTAAAAGCTCCAATTCTTATCAATGTAAAGGTTCGTATTGCTCGCCAATGCGTGCTTCAAGATAATAATTTGCAGATTCGGGAACCTATTTTTGCAAAATTGCAGCAACGTGTGGTGCAGAACCCATCGGTTTCTATCAAGAGCCAGTCCCATGTTAAGGATATTGGAGTGCTTGTAAAGCCAATCGCTGCAGATGCAGATTTATAGATTATCAAGATATTAATAGTCATTATAACATTAGCTTATTCAGCAGTGTGAACACTGGAGCGGAATGCGTCGTGTGCGCGTTTTCGAAGTGATTACTTTGACCCTGTGAATACCCTCAGTTAAGAGGTACAAATGTCAAAGGGGGAATGTAATGGCCGCACTAATAAGCTTTTTAGTTCTAAGTCTTTCCATTATTGCAAATGCTCAAGAGGCTGTTCCAGGTGAATTTGTTGTTTTGCTTAAACCGAGCTTTCAAGAAAGTAAGATGATAAAACAGCTGGAAGTCGATTCCCAACAAATTGGCGAATTGTCGATTCGTCTGATTCGCATTCCTCAGTCTCAATGGATGTACAATCAGGGGGTTTTAAATCGTTTGATGAGTCTACCAGAAGTTGAACTTCTTGAACCCAATTATATTTATAACTTAGAGGCTGAGCCATCTCCTTCACGCGACGTGATCTCTAGTGACCCTGATTTAACAAAGCAGTGGGGATTGCAGAATACTGGCCAACCGGATGGTTGGGGAAGACCTGGGCGTGTCGGTATTGATTCAGGAGTGACGAAGGGTTGGTCCATTCAAAAAGGTTCAAAAAATATCATTGTTGCTACGGTTGATTCGGGCATCAATTATAACCATCCTGATCTCCAAGAAAATATTTGGATCAACATGGCTGAACAAGTAGGTAAGCCAGGTGTTGACGATGATAATAATGGTTATGTTGATGATATTCATGGCTATGATTTTGTGAATTCCGATGGTGATCCTATGGATGATCATGGCCACGGTACCCATGTTGCCAGTATCATCGGTTCAAGAGGAAATAACCAACTTGGAATGGCAGGAGTGAGTTGGGAAGTCTCCCTCATGCCACTGAAGTTTGCTTCAAAAGAGGGAAAAGGGACTCTGGAACTTGGAATTCGCGCCATTCAGTATGCGACCAAAATGGGAGCGCATATTATTAATAACTCCTGGGGTGGGCAGGGTTATTCGGAAATACTCACTCGTGTTGTTGAAGAGGCAAATAAAAAGAATATTTTGTTTGTCGCGGCGGCCGGAAACAGTGGTTGGGACAACATTGAGAACCCAATCTATCCGGCTTCCTTAAAAAATGAAAATGTTCTGAGTGTGGCTGCATTTGATCAGCAAGGACAATTGTGGAATGGTTCTTGTTATGGAGAAAGTACTGTACACATAGGGGCACCAGGTGTCGAAGTGTGGGGGCTTTGGTTGGATAAATACCGAAAGATGACAGGGACCTCAATGGCGGCGCCTCATGTTTCCGGAATAGCAGCATTGATTATGGCGCAAGAGCCATTGCTGACAGTTAAAGAACTTAAAGATCGTATATTAAAAACAGCGCGTCCGGTTGCTAATTTACGAGGTAAAACCATGACCGGGGCCACCGCCGATGCATTTTTGGCTTTATCACAACAAACGCCATCAAAAGATAACGATGATCCATATTTTTGGACGAATAAAAAGACTTTGAGTATCTCGACATCGCATCCGTATGAAAACCGAGTTCGTCAAGAGTGGGAAGTCAAAATCGACGGAGCCAAAGAAATAGCGGTTTATTTTGAAAACTTTGAATTAGAGAAACGCGTAGACCGAGTGGAATTGTTTGATAACAACGGTCACCGTATTTATATCTTGACGGGTAAAACCGGCAAAGGCTGGAGTCCCATTATCAGAGGCGATTACATAAAAGTTGTTTTAGTAACAGATGACTTCAGAAATTTTTACGGCTTTGATTTGACCCAAGTGGCATATCGTTAAGTTCAAAGAACTGAATTCAAGCGTGTCTCCCATAGAGAGGCACGCCGTGGTTGACTCTTCCGTAAGGTGCTATTCCAGTTGCCCTTTATAATCTGCGAACTTAACCAATGGCTTTACAGAAACATGGTATTTTTTTACCACTATTTCTGACTCGGCATCTTTAGCTGACTTTTCGATGACGAGGCCAGTAAGGAGATTCTCGCTTTTCGATTCGAAGCGGCCGTCTCCAGTCCAACCAGAAATTGAATCTTTGCCGATGACATAAAAATTGCCATTGCGGTATTGAATGGTGTCGGTGTAACCCCAGCGCCAATTGGATCCACCGTAAAGTTCAACTGAGAAAGCTTGTTTTTTATTGATCTTCAATCCAACCAGTGGATCTCCATAAACTCCGCCATCATCAGCAGCGATGATATAGCCAGTTTTAGAAAGAGCCAGTTTTAAGGAGCCATCTTTTTGGCCAACGTAAATGTTGATGATTCTGGGACCATAAGCGATAGTGCACCCAGTGGCATAGTCTAACTTATCACAGGGAGCTTCGGTTTCAATATTTTTTAGAGTTGGATTTTGCTCGTATATAGCAACAAGATCTTTTAATCCATCTTTGTTTACATCCTGATATAGATAATTTTGGGCGCCTCTCTTCACGGCTTCATTATCGTCTTCACCTTCTAAAATTCCAATTTGAACTTGAGCAAGATCATGGTTTTCAGGAGCTAAACTACGAACTAAGGCTATATCGCTGTTAAGCTCCGCAAAGGAAATGCTGGCGGTTAGGAGCAGCGAGCTCATGCCCAAAGTTTGAATGAAGATTTTACTTACTGACATATCAATTTCCTCCAGTGGAAAGTGTTTGGTTTTTAGTTCCATTTGTGAAAATCACAGATGCCGTAAAAAATGTTGTGCCACAAATGACATCTGTTTAAGAAAAAAGCGAGCTTATTTTGGGAACAAAAAGTATTGAAATTAGTTACTTTTCAAATTTAAGATTGGTCGCCTTCAAGTGAAGGATAATGAGTTTCGTTTTGTGAATGACTGATATCATTTTCAGTTAGAAAGTAGACCAAGACGGCAAGCCGACGACGCAGCCAGCGATGGGCTACGAACTAAATGGAAAGGGTATGAACAGGGAAGAAGTTTTATGATATCGGATGACTGTCGTTAATTAGTAGGTTCGGAATCTCCAACTTCACTCTAAAATCATTGGTCCATTCTTCGATAATGAGGTTAATATTAAGGATCAAGGCAATTTTGTAAGCGATATAAAGTCCAAGGCCTTGGCCGGGTTCAGGGGTATTGCCACGAATGTATTTCTCCTTGAAATTGAGAGTGCCACTGAACGGAAAATTTGGTTTCGCGTGATTGCTGATAGTCATGATGAAAAGATTGCCCGTTGAAGCAAGGTTGATTTCGATGGGTGACTCAATTGCATATTTAATAGAATTTTCTAAAAGATTGCTAAATATGATGGTCAAGAGTTGTGCGTCGGTTTTTATTGTCCAATCTGAATTATTGGGATTTTGATCAGTGCATTTGATCTGGAATTTCAGAGCTTTTTTTCGTGCCAAGTAATCAAGTCGATCAACTTCACACATAACAAGATCTAAGAGATCAACGTCGCTGGTTGAAAAATTTTGAAAGCCAGATTCAATTTGAACAAGATTTAATAAATTAGAGATTGTGCTCGACATCATGTCTACTTCGTCCAGGGCAACTTTAAGATTTGAGTTGGGATCAGTCGGGTGGAGTTTTGCGAGTTGCTCAAGATGGCCCTTGGCAATGGTCAGTGGAGTTTTCAGTTGATGGGCGGCCTGGGCAACAAACTCCTGGTGAGCATAGAGACTTTGTTGGATTCTTGCCAGTAGTTGGTTCAATATTTTGGCCAAAATTGTAATTTCAGGTGGGCCTGCAGGAACTTCAAATTTAAAACTCGGGCTATTGATCGGCATTTCACGAATATTTTGAGTAAGGCCCTCTAATGATCTAAGAAGACTCTTTGCTAAAACTGAAATCATGAATCCGGAAAGTATTAAGATCACAATTTGGCCAGCAATAAAAATAGATCGAAATTTATTTTCTTGATTGGTCAGAGATTCGCGGGGAACCGCTACAAAGAAATAAACTTCCGGAACAGAAGCGTCATCCACTTGCATTAAAAGTCCTCGCCAGATCCTTCCGGATTCGGCGGTGAGGTCGAAAAATTGATTATCTTGGTTTAAGTGAATTCTCTCACCAAGAATTGAAAGATTCTTTGGCGCATCTTTATCCGTAGTAAAAGAGAAGAGTTCATTGAAGGGTTTGCGGTAAATTTTTACAAGTGCATCCCCATGAGGAAATGGAAATATTTTGTCAGCACTGAAAATAACTTCAAAGGGCAAATCCGCTTGTCCACCCGAGTTTAATTCAACACTTTGCAATAAATCAGTGGCGTAGTTGTAGAGAGATCGATCAAATTCGCTCTGAAGTTCGTCTTGGAACTCTAAAAAAAGTGACCAATATCCGACGGCTAGAATAATGGTAAAAACACCACTCAAACAAACTGTGATGCGGGTTCTGAAGCCGAGACCGTCCCAGAGTTTTCTAAGGATTGCGGAGTTCATAGCCAATTCCGGTGACGGTATGAATCAAGCGAGGAAAATGTTGGTTCTCCATTTTTTTTCGCAAGTGATTAATATAAACATCAATGACATTTGTCCCCGTTTCAAAGTCAATGTTCCAAACGTGTTCGGAAATTTGTGGGCGTGAGAGTGGCCGACCTGGGTTTCGCATAAAATATTCGAGGAGAGCAAATTCCTTTTGAGACAGGGTCAGAGGGATTCCACCGCGAGTTACTTTTCGGGTGACGAGATCAAGTTCTACGTCAGCAAAAACCAAACGGCTACCTTGACCTGATTTCCCATGACGTCGGAAGTGTGCTCTCACGCGAGCCAATAATTCGTCCATGGAAAATGGTTTTGTCATGTAATCATCAGCACCAACGTCGAGTCCTTTAACCTTGTCATCGGTCATTGAAAATGCTGTCAGGATTAAAATAATTCCTTCATATTTATCTTGGCGGGCCTGTTTGATAAAGTCCCAGCCGGATTTGTTGGGTAAATTAATATCCACAATCAAAAGGTCATATTCACTTCCGGCCAGTGCTTCTTCGGCATCAGTGGGATTGAGAAAGCAGTCTACGGCATATCCAGCGGCAGTAAGCCCTTTTTCAACAAATTCGATGGTCTTCCTCTGATCTTCCAAAAGTAAGATTCTCAATTGTTTCTCCTCCGTCTAAGAGATCTATGGGAATTTTGTGGAGTGTTTTCATCCGAAAATAACATAGCTACCCAATAATGGTTGATTCATTTTCTCAGAAATCAAACGCAATATGTCATTAAAAAGTTTTAATGAGCTGTTCATCTCTATTTAAGACGTCTCGGTTAGATTCAAAATACAAATAGAGCTTTAAATAAGGAGCTCATAAAAAGGGGATAGTTAAGTATGAAAAAAGTGACATCTTTGGTCGTTGGAATGATGGTAGTTTCAGGATTGGCATTTGCTAGTTCAACAAAAAAAACAGTAAAGCCCGTTGCCGCGGCTGCCGCTGTTCAGGCTTCTGCTTCGGCAGCTCCTGCAACAGCCGCTCCAACTCCAACTCCAGTTCCAGCTCCGGCAAAAAAGTAAGAAATCACTTCCACTAATTAGATGCTGTTGAAAAAGAGCCAAACTCAACGCGGCAAGCTTCAAATCGAATGAGGCGTAGTAGGGCAAGGTATCCCCTCTGTGAAGGGGTGCCCACGTAGAATGAGAGTTGAAGCGAAGCCAACGCAGAAGTTGGTGGCCTTTTTCAGCAGTATCTATTTATTTGGATATTGCCAATCCGGCAGAGTCTATTAATACAAGAGCAAGCACTTTTAACAAAGGCTTGGTCTTCACTTTCCATAACAGGACGAATCGATGAACTTCTTTAAAAATTTAAAAGTGGATTTCCCCTCATCTTTTGTAGTTTTTTTGATCGCTCTTCCGTTGTCACTTGGAATCGCCCTCGCATCTGGTGCTCCCATTAAAGCTGGAATTATTGGAGCCGTTGTCGGTGGTATTGCCGTAGGAATCTTCGGTGGCGCGCCTTTGCAAGTGAGTGGTCCTGCGGCCGGCTTAACAGTAATGGTGTGTGGTCTCATACAGAAGTTTGGCTTTCAGGCGACATGTTTTGTAACTCTTCTAGCAGGTGGATTGCAGATTCTCCTTGGTTTATTTGGTGTTGGGCAGCTTACCTTAGCTATTTCACCAGCCGTAATCGAAGCAATGTTAGCAGGTATTGGGATACTGATCGCATTAGGGCAAACCTATGTTTTATTGGGATCGACACCGAAAGGGTCTGCACTCACTAATTTAGCTCATTTACCAGAAACCTTTATGAGTCGTAATCACCAGGCATTTGCTCTGGGGTTGTTGACGCTGGCCCTTCTTTGGGGATGGAATAGGTATGTTAGCAAAAAAATCAAATTTATACCTGGCTCACTTGTTGCTGTTATTTTAGGAACGGCTGTGGCAACGGCCCTTTCTCTCGATGTTCCACGCGTAGCCATTGGTGCCAATATTTTTGATTCAATGGCGTTACCACAATTCTCAATGGCTGATTTGCCGAGCTTGTTGCTTTCAGCTATTGCTGTAACGATTGTTGCGAGTGCTGAATCACTTCTCTGTGCCGTGGCTACTGATAAGCTGCACACGGGACCAAGAGCAAATTTGAATCGTGAGCTCATTGGACAGGGCATTGGTAACGCTATCTCTGGGCTTCTTGGCGGCTTGCCCGTCACAGGCGTCATTGTTCGAAGTTCTGCTAATATCAATGCGGGAGCCAAAACTAAAATTTCGGCGATTCTCCATGGCGTTTGGCTGTTTTTGTTCGCAAGTTTTATGGCCAGTTATTTGTCCTATATACCGCTTTCAGTTTTAGCGGCATTACTCATTTTCACGGGAGTTAATCTTGTTAAACTTCATGAAATTAAAAAACTAATGGAGTTCAACGAAGCTCTGATTTATTTCGTCACTCTCAGTGGAGTGGTGTTTATAAATCTCCTGTGGGGAATTGGAATTGGGTTTGGCTTAGCACTTGTGATGCTTATTTATAAAATGAGCCAGTTTGAAGTTCACACCCTAATGGATTCATCACCGCGTCGAGTGGTCATTACTGGATCGCTCACATTCCTGGGAATCCCAAGTTTACTCCGCCAGCTAGAGGCTCTTCCAAGAGGAGAAACACTGCAAATGATTCTCGACATCGATCACATGGATCATGCTTCTCTTGAAGCCGTTCGTTCATGGAGAGAGAATTACGAAAAAACAGGTGGTAAGGTGATTAAGGCGCCGTTGGAACAACTTTGGAAGGATCTTGGAGCCAGCAAATTGGAGTATGTTGAAGCAACTCATATGGCGCCAACAGTGGCTCTTGCTAAGGTAGGTCATTCAACTGTTGTTCCGCCGAGTATAAACACTGATATCATCAGCTAATTGAAGGTTTTATGTTAATGCCAGAGTTGATGGAAAAATCTAAGACTTTAGGGGAGTTTAGTCAGGTCGAAGAAATTATAAATAATTTTCGGCCGGCGCTCCCAATTCAAAATCCGATGCCTTTCTTTGTCCATAATAACCCGCTTCAGTATTGGGAAAAGTTTGCTTTTGAAGTGGGAATTGAGAGAGCTGTTTTAACTTATGAAAACGCGCAAGAAGACAGATCACGGGTCATTTGGAGGGATCTCGAAGATTTGGTAATTCCTTTGGTACTTTCTTATTTTGACCAAGGTTTAAATCGCTGGACAAACCCTTCCCAAAAAAATGGATTGTGGTCTTGGTATATAAACTTCATCGATTCTAGCTGGAGCTTAAAATCGAAAGCTTTGTCTGAATTAAAAGGGGATTTGGAGTTTTTAAGAACTGCAGCACCACTCGAGGTCATTACAAGAGGCTTAAGAAAACGTTGTTCCAGTAATGAACAATGGGTTCTTTATCTGCAGACTTTGATTTTTCATTTCAAAGGCTGGAGTGGAATGATTCAGGTTCTAGAGAAAAACCCGAGTTTGTTCCCAATTGAAAACTACAAAGTTTCTTTGTTAGAGTGGATTGCTATTTTGGTTACAGCTGAAAATGCCTTGAGTGAAAGGAAAAAACTTTCGAATCGCTTTCTCTGGAATTTAGATTTAGTTGAACACCGGAAGAGGGTTATTCGAAAACGCCTCAACAGAATTAAAAAAAGAGAGCTTAGCTATTATCAAAATACCATAAAAATTCTTGAAAAGCACATTATAGGCCAGATTCAAAATAAAGCCAGTGAAGGAAGACCGGCAAATGAGGCGGTGCCCGACGTTCAGGTGCTATTTTGCCTTGATGATCGCGAAGAGTCGCTGCGCCGAGCATTGGAAGAAGTTAGTGGCAATTATGATACCTATGGTACCCTTGGTTTTTACGGCATCGATTTTTCCTTGAAAAGACCAGGGCATGTTATTTTTCAACCTCAATGTCCCCCTGTTATAAATCCGAGAAAAAGGGCGGAAGAGTTTGTGGCATTTGAAAAGCCAACGATATTACAGAAAATCAGGCGGGCAATACCTTATTTGAACGAGAGTCGATTTACTATTATTGAACCATTGTTAGCACTTACACTTTGGCCCCTCTATGCCTTTGCGTTGACGATGCGTTCTTTTTCTCCTCACTTGTATCACGTAATTCGTGAGTGGCTCCGTTTGGATCACTATCTTGACGGTCACAATACCATTCAGTTTATTGATGGATACACACTGGAAGAAAAAATTACTTTAGTCGCCGACATTTTAGGCGGTGCTGGGCTTCATAAGATTCAATCCAACTTTGTGGTTGCAGTTGGCCATGCGGCGACAACAACCAATAATCCTTTTCAGAAGTCTTATGGCTGTGGCGCTTGCAGTGGGCAATCAGGATTTTCGAATGCTAAAGTTTTCGCTGAATTTGCAAATGATGCCGCTGTGCGAGCGGGTTTAAAAAAACGAAATATTGAAATCGCTGATTCAGTTTATTTTTTAGCCGCCTGCCATGATACTTGTTCGGATCAGATTCACTATGCACCGGTAAATGGAATTGATATGAATCACCGAGCGATTTTAAACACCTTTCAAAAAGACATGGCTCTAGCCTTACAAAAGAATAAAACAGAACGTTGGCAGCAATTTAAATTACCTGGAAGTGTTTCTGCCCCTGAGCGGTCGGCAGATTGGTCGCAACCGCGGCCAGAGTTTGGTCACACCGGTGTCGCGTTGAGTGTTTTTGGGCCGCGCTGGTTGACGAAAGGCCTCGATCTGAAACGAAGAGCATTTCTTGTTTCCTATGAACCGAGCACTGATCCCGACGGAAGGCATTTAGCTTTTGATATATTGAATTCCTTGCCAGTTTGCGCCAATATTAATCTCGACTATTTCACCTCCAGTGCATTTCCTGAGGCCATGGGTGCTGGAAGTAAGTTGCCGCTGAACATTGCTTCGGGGATTGGATTAATGCCTGGATCAAAAGGTGATTTGCGAATTGGATTAGCCACGCAAATGGTCGATCAGCACGATCCTTTAAGGCTTTTGGCCTTTGTGTACTGTGAGGCGGAGCATTTAGAACTGGCGATCACTAAGTCCCCTCGCTTGAAGTCGATCGTCAAAAATAATTGGATACATCTTATTCGGATTGATCCCAAGACATTGAAATTTGAAGTCCTAACTAAGGATCTTAGCGATGAGTTTAAACATGAACTTTCATTTATTCAGTAAGTATGCATTTGCACTTCATGGGGCAGCACCTCTTTTTGTATTGCTTTCCGCTTTCACGCTAGCCGTGATTGCAATTTACTCTAAGAATTACCTCTACCAGGAAACCGGAAAAACCCGATACTGGCTTTTATATAGCCTCTTCGCGACGGGTATTTTATTATGTGGATTTGCAGGAAATCTCGAGACATTTTTTATTGGTTGGGAATTAGTGGGCTTAGCTTCGTTTTTTTTAATAGGCTTTTACCAATCAAATGTACGCAGTATAGAAAACTCACTCATTGCTCTGGCAAACTACAAGATGTGCGATATCTTCTTTGTACTTGCAATTTTTTTGGAGGAAGCTCAGGAACACACTCTGGCAGGTGCCTGTTTGATCGTGGCGACGTTAGCAAAAAGTGCCCAGTTTCCGTTTTCCTCGTGGCTCTATAGAGCCTTAGAAGGACCAACTCCTTCAAGCACCGTCTTCTATGGAGGCCTGTCACTTCATTTAGGTGCGTTCTTACTGATTCAACATTCTCATCTTTGGGATACATCTGTGCAGTTACGTGCTTTGGTGGGGTTAATCGGTCTAACTAGCACCTTTTATGGGCTGTTTGTGGGTTCCACGAGAAGTGATGTTAAGACCTCCTTTGCATTTGCTTCAATTTCTCAGGTTGGCTTGATTTATATTGAGCTGGCATTAGGCCTCTATAGTTTGGCTCTATGGCATATTGTTGGTCATAATGTTTTACGAACGTGGAATTATTTGCGATCCTCCAGCTTCTTTGAAGACTTTTTTAGAGAGGATCATCACTCGAGAGTTGATTTGCTCGGAAAGTTTTTTAAGTTACTTCCGAATCAGCTTTATTTTCATGCTTTCAATGGTTTTTATTTAGATCGTGTTTTTGTAATGATGAGGGATGGAAGTTTGATTTTCTTTTTGGGAGTTGCCCTGTTTTTCGTGATGAAACATCTTTGGCAGGGTAGCTTTCATTGGGAGTATTTATTGCTCTTCTTTAGCATTTTTTTGGCTGTTTATTATTTTATTCGTCCCCAAGTTAAAGTGAAGCAACAGGTTATTAATTTGTTTCTTTCTCAGGTCTTAGTTTTAACGGCGATACACCTTTTTTACATCGATTTTATTGAGGAAACGTATTTGGGATTCTCAATCGTATTTTTACTAGGCCTATTGTATTCATTATGGCCGTCCTTAAAAATTTGGTTTCGCGAAAATGCGCGAAATGGGGATACCTTTTTGGCACAAGCAGCAGTTAGCCCCGCCCGACATATAATTTATTTGTTCTGTTGCATTTCACTGACGGCATCACCAGGGAGCTTGCAATTTTTTCTACAAGAGACTTTATTCGATGACTTGTGGAATAAATCGCATACTTTCATGGTGGTTTCATTGGTGTGCCTAACCCTGAATACATTTCACTTCTTCCGACTCGGTCAACAAGCGTTTCTAGGTGAAATGCGTATGGCGAGTTCTCGGTAGGATCGGTTAGCCTCCATGACACTTAACTATATAGATTCTGCTGAAAAAGGCCAACTTCTGCGTTGGCTTCGCTTCATCTCTCACTCAACGTAGGGGAACTACGCCTCGTTCGATTTGAAGCTTGCCGCCCTGAATTTGGCCCTCTTTCAACAAAATCTATTTATGGGGGGTACCGTGATTCTAGAAAAAATCAAATATTCGCTTTCGTTACTTTTTGTTGTGAGCGCATTCCAGATTGGATGCACGTCAAGCAATGATTCGCCAAAGTCAGATACCACAAAAGTCGTGCGGTGCGATGGCAAAGGTGATGTAGACAGTTTTGGTATCGTTGGCGGGAGAACTCTCTCTAATACTTCGAAGCTTGGAAAAGGGGTTGTTTATATTATTACCTCTTATTATGAACATACCACTAATAAGTTGTTAGCTGAGGCTTCCTGCACGGGTGCACTTATTGATTCTAATATGGTATTAACAGCCGCTCACTGCTTTGGAACTCCTGAAATAGAAGACATAAATCCTTCCGATATCGGTTTTAAGGTTACAGTTTACACGGGTTTCAGACCTTTTTGTCAAATGAGTCAAAAGGACAAGGGGATTTCGGCTGATGAAGTTAAAGTCAATGAGGCCTTTCTAGAAAAAGAACGAACGGGTGATATTGCACTTGTTCGTTTGAGTGAAGTAGTGCCCGGGGAGCACACATTTTATCCATTAGACAGTAATACTCACAATTTTGCGGAAAGAGAAAAATTAGTAGCTGTTGGCTATGGAAAAACTCAGGGTTTTGATGGAACAGAGTCAGATGATCGTCCGTTGAAAATAGGTTTCCTTGCCCCTAATAATGATTCGTCTTTTCAATCTGAAATTTTGAACTATTATGCGGGTCTTGCCGACAAGGTTTATAATAAGTTTGTTAATGAGGCTGTAGCAGATGAACGTAAAAAGGCCTTACGTAAAGGGGAGTCCTTTGGTTATTATGAAGAGCAAGAGTTCAAAAGAAAATTACGCAAAGAAATTGAAGACTATATAAAAGCGATGACCCCCAAGTTTGACTACTCAAACTCCGTTGAAAACCTTGTGTTTGACCAAAGCAAAGGCGATGGCGTATGTGCTGGCGATTCGGGCGGTCCCGGTTTGAGAATGGAAGGAGATAGTCTCCGGATTATCGGCGTGGCTCAAGCGGTCTTTTCCTATAAGTCTTGGGTTGACCAATGTAAGTTTGGATCGATCTATACCAATGTGGCTTTCCACAAAAACTGGATTATCAAAACTTTCAACACACTATCTACTTATAAAACCGCTGTGCATAAACGTGGTGAAGACTTATTTCAATAAATTCGGACGGCTGGTTTTAACTTTAGGTGTTGGAATCAGCATTTCATAAGGTCTAACGCCATCGAGATTTCAAAGCAAAAAAGACGCCGGCTGCGGCAATGATCCCGCCTACTGCCAATAAGATCAGATTTAGACGATTGGACTTTGAAGGTTTCTTTCGTCCAAATCCATCAACGCTACTCATAGTCATAGATCCATCTTGAGGACCAGTCGCATTCCAAACGCCGGTGGTAGATGGGGCATTGGTGTGGGCCTCTGCTAATAAATTCTTTGCCGCCACAATTCTGAGGCTTTGGACGCTTTTAAAAAATTCAGCGGAATATTTTACAAAGAAATCAGTGTGCGCGCTAAACGTGATCAAAACAGCAATCTTATCTTTAATTGTTACAACATATCGTGTGAAATAGTTTGGAATCTCGCTGCCTTTTTGAAGGCCATCTACCCAAATCTGATCTTTAATACGTGTCTGTTTAGCCCTAATAGCTACGGATGATGGGGTGCTATTTCCAGAGCGATCGGCAACGGAGCGAGTGGTATTAATCACTTGTTCATAAATCGCTAAGCTGTCTGCGGGGCCCGCTTCTTTGGCCGCAAAAATAATGAGTGCTTCTTTAGACAGTTTTGAATCTTGATGGCGACAAATCCATTCTGTAGCTTCAAGGGCACAGTTCCAAGCATCTGGAAGCTCAAAGGCCAGGTAGGCGTTGCGAAAAACCTTGCCGTGACTGATCACTGAGACGCCTAATAATAAAAATACTGCTAAGGTCGTTCGTTTTTTCATGAAGCTCCCTTTTGCTTAAGCAATCGCACCAACGCTGTTTCAGGTAATCAATCTGAAATAAAACTTATTTTTATTGGCGCCTAGCCTTCATGAAAAAGAAAGCTCCCGCACCGACCAGCAAAGCTCCAACCGTAATGAGAATAAAAGTGAGGTTATTAGAGCTTCCTCTCTTTTTCTTTCCGAATTGGGCTTCTCCTGCCATCGATAAGCCGCCTGGCGCGGTGCTAGCAGCACCCCAGACACCCGATGTGTTTGCCACACCGGAAGCTCCACCGCTGGGTTGTGCCAACAGGTTTTTTGACGCAATAACTCTGAGGCTTTGCACAGCTTTAAAAAACTCCGTGGAGTACTTCGCGAAGTAATCGGCATGGGCACTGAAAGTCACAAGGATTGCGATCTTCTCCTTTAAAGTTGCCACATAGCGAGTAAAGTAGTTTGGAATTTCGCTGCCTTTTTGCATACCGTCGACCCACATTTGGTCATTAATCTTAGTTTGTTTAGATTTAATGGCGACGTTAGAAACAACCCCTTTTCCGGTTTTATCGGTAACGGTTTTGGGAGTATTTATAGTTTGTTCATATATGGCGAAGCTGTCAGTGGGGCCAACTTCTTTAGCGGTAAAGATGATAATGGCTTCTTTGGTCGACTTTGGATCCTGGTTCCGGCAGATCCACTCTGTCGATTCCAGGGAGCAGTTCCAGCCTTCAGGGAGTTCGAAAGCAAGGTAGGCATTACGAAACATTTTAGCTTCCGAAAGGAGTGTAAAACTAAAAAACAGGACGAAGGCCGTTAAATTTCTCATTTTCATGAAATTCTCTTTTGTTAAAATTCAAAATCTCTGCTTTTATTCTAAATTATACAGGAGGATTTTTAGTGATCAACCTCTACCAGCTACAAAGTTTCGTAACGGTCGTTAGTGAAGGCAGCATGACGGCTGCTGCCGACAAACTATACCTCACCCAACCAGCCGTTAGTCAGCAGATAAGAAGCCTCGAAGAGGGCCTAGGTGTTGAACTCCTGGTCAGAGGCGTTCGCCATATTAAACCTACAAGTCAGGGCGAACTTTTATTTGAACAAGCGAAGAAGATTCTCCAAATGGTACAGCAAACTGAAGCTTCAGTAACAATGATGAATGCGCAGCTCTCGGGCCAGCTCAGAGTGGGATGTCTCAATTCGATAGGACTGCATTTGATGACCAATGTTCTGGGAAGACTTCTAAAGCATAATCCAGGTGTGCAAATGAAGTTGGAATATGGTCGAGTTGAGGATCTCCTAAAGCTGTATAAAAAGAATCAGCTCGATGTGCTTCTTGTTCCGCATCTTGAGAAAGAGTTTGGCATTGAACTAGACGGGGTTGAGGGAAGATTTCTGCAAAAAGAGGACTTTTGGCTCGTGGCTTCTGGAAAAGAACAAGGCGTTCCTCGTGAAATCAAAATTGATGAGTTAGCCAATCATCCACACATATTATTTCATGGTGAATACCATACCTTCCATGAACTTTTGAATAGCAAACTTAAAGCGGCAGGAATTAGCCTTCAAGTTGTTTTTGAGTCATCTAACGTGGGAACTCTTAAACGTGTGGTAGAAACAGGCTTAGGTTGGGGATTTTTGCCCTCGCACAGTATTCGCAAGCAGGTCAAGCTTGGCCGATTACAACGAATCCATGTGGAAGAATTTAGCTATCAAGTGGATTTGCTGTTTTATGCTCAGCCATCCGCTGATAAACAAGCCTTAGTTGATCACTTCTATAATGCCTTAGTGGCACAAGATCGCGTTTAAAAAAGTGCAGAGTCAGGCCAGCCCATGCGGGAAGCCACGATGCGAGTGATTTCACTTGCGGTTTCCTCAAGGGCACGCTCTGTTACATTAAAGACGGGCCAGCGTTTATTTTTACGAAAGAGTTCTTCGGCGTAAGCCAATTCATTTTCAATGTAAGACATCGATGCATATTCCCCACCTGGGTCCGTGCCAAACTTTTCCAGCCGATTACGACGAATTCTTTGTAAGCTCGGTAGGTCAATCAACAATCCAACAATTTTTCTTTGATCTAGCTTAAAGATCTCCTCGGGCAAAGGCTGGTTGAGGACCAACGGGATATTGGCTACTTTCCAGCCTTTGTGGCTCAAGAAAATCGAAAGTGGAGTTTTGCTCGTTCGGCTGATGCCGACGAGGATAATATCCGCTTTATCAAGATCCGTGAGGCATTTTCCATCGTCATGTTTGACGGTATACTCGATGGCTTCAATTCGCCGAAAGTAGTGTTCATCCACAGCCCTGAGGACACCCACTTTATGTTGTTCATCGGTGACACCGAGGTAAGAACCCAGTTCTCCCAGCAATGGCCCTAGAAGGTCAAAAGAGAAAAGGCCTTTCTCGCGGGAAAGGTCACGAAGTTTGGTTCGTAGTTGCGGTGAAACTACAGTATAGATCAGCATGGCTTGTGCCTGAAAAGCCTCTTCCACTAGGCCTTCCACCTGGTGCTCATTGCGAATCTTTTTATAGCGAACAATCGTTATGTCTTTTTCTGGATATTGCACAAGCGCCGCGCGAGTCATTGTGGCAGCGGTCTCTCCCGTACTATCAGATATAATATAAATGGTACCTTTGTTGCCTATGGTTGTGTTCATGGTTGCACCGTTAAGGCTTTTTCAATAAAATGATGGGCATTTTCAGTTTGCACTTGTAGCCATGGTTCCGCCAGTTTGGTGCAAAATAAAAAACGCATTCCTGGCGCCACTTCAAAGATTAATGCGGTCCATTCTTTGTCTTGAGGTATAAGGTGATTCCAGTCCTTAGTTTTTAAGATCCACTGTGAAGGTAAGGCGCGGAGAACTTGATGAGGGCCAGGAGACGGAACGGGAAACTCAACATTTAGGACAGGTTCAGCCATATAGATTTGCCCCTCTGAAAAGTGAAGTGGGCAATACCAAAGAGAGCCCGAAGCCAGACTTTGAGTTTCGAGAAGAAAGCCTCTTTCAAAATAGTTGGCCATTCGGGAGAATAGTAAAATATAGAATTCTTCGCGATCAGAAGTTTCGAACTGAAACCGATCGTTTTCAAAGTCCAAGGAAACTTGGTAGGGAACCTCTGGTGCCTTAGGCGGCTCCAAGAGCTGATGAATTTCGGTTTCCAAATTCTTAAAAGTAGTTTTTAGTTTTTCTGGATTTATTAAACTCATGATTGGAGCTTATTCAAACACCAAAGTCACGTCACTAGATAATTCTTGTTGATTCCAATGTTTCTCCCAATTTTGAAGCGACATTGCTTTTGGTAAAAAAAGTCTCAAAGACGGGTGTTGGAATTGTCCCCAAACCTGTTTGATTTTCTGGAAAAACTCGGCTTCATTCTTTTCATTGTAAGGAATCGTCACAAGCCACTCTGCTGGCAGCCATTGAGCAATGGGTATCAAGAGTGGATCCGCCATAGGAATGTCAGGAGCAGGGATTTCACAACTTTCCAAAATTTTTAAAAGCCAAGGATGCATTTTGGGGCGAGAGTGAAGCTCATTGGCGGTGAGTCGGTAATTAGTGAGCCAGTTTAATCTTTGGTACCAGGTTGATTTTGGTTCGCAAGGAAGCATCCACAAGGTATTGCCTGAATCAAATGCTTGTGAATGTTCCAGTATAACCGGCATTATAAACCCTTCGCCACCTGATCCAACAAGCCATTAATAAAGCTAGAGGAGTCTGTGCCACTGTAAATCTTTGCAATTTCCAAAGCTTCGTTGATGACGATGGCAGGAGTCAAAGGTGAAGACGCGAATTTCATTTCAAAGACTGCAAGGCGTAATAAATTACGATCAATAGTTGCCATGCGGTCTAATTTCCAATGAGCACTATGGCGCTGAATCAGACTGTCGATCGCTACTTTATGGTTTTTAACACCTTGCACGAGTTCCTTGGCATAAAGCTGAATATCGGCAGGATATTCTGCAGGTTCTTCTTGTGAATTGATGAGGTCCTCAAGGCGTAAAGGTTCAGTGAATTCAGATTGAAATAAAAGTTGAAGAGCTAGCTCACGGGATTTGCGGCGCATGAATCTGTTCCTTATTTTCAGAGGTATCGTCTTCAAGTGTTTCCAGGAATTCTTGAACGTCCTTGAAGGTACGGTAGACACTCGCAAAGCGAACATAGGCGACGTTATCTAGGCGCCTAAGCTCTTGCATTACTCTTTGTCCAACGGCCTGGGAGGAAATTTCCTTTTCAATGCGTCCTAAAACCCATTGAGTGACCACTTCTACGATCGTTTCCATCTGAGCTAAGCTGATGGGGCGCTTTTGGCAAGCCGCTTGAATTCCGCGTAAAAGTTTTTCGCGGCTATAGGGCTCTCTACGGCCATCTTTCTTTATAATAAATGGAAATTGGACCATGAGGGTTTCAATAGTGCTGAAGCGGCCTTTGCAATGAAGGCATTCGCGGCGCCGCTTAATGATTTCACCTTCTTTTTGAATTCGAGTGTCTAAAACTCGATCTTCATCCTTACCACAATAAGGGCACTTCATTCAGAAATCTCCTCTGCACATCCTTCTAGAGAGGAGAGGAAAGGTGGTCAATAAGAACGTCATTTCAATAGTTTGCTTCGCGTTAACCTCAATGGCGTCGCTTTGAGACAACTCTGCGTTCTTAGCCGTCGGCCACGTTGCAGCCTTCTTTATGGAGATTGAGCTGAAAAAAAGCCAAATTAAGGGCTCCAAGTTTCGGGGACCTTGGTGCTAGGCCTAAGTCTGAGTTAAAAAGCCTTTTTATGAGTGCCGGGCAAGACTTACTGACAGAAGGTTTGTGGATCTTCTATCCTAAAATCATGACAAACTTAAAAGCGACGCAAAAAATTAAGAACTCCAAATTATTTTTGGCCACTTTTGTGGCCCTAAACCTGTTAACGATCCCCCTTCGGGCAGCTAAAATCTTGGTGGAAGAGAATGCGGTGCCTACAGCTTCGGGGCAAACCAGCCAAACCATTGAAAAGGGTACTTCCGTGGGACGTATGGCCGCGCAAAAGTACTTTGTTAAGGATGTCCAAACTGGGGGCAATATTAATACAAGACTCCTTAGTTTGCATATCGGAGGTTACCTCCATTCCAAGGCCTATCAATGGGGGAATCGCGCTTCAGCAGAACAAGCAGGCGTGCAGACAACAGGGGTCACTTATAAAATTGGAGAGTGGACGCAGACAATGGATCTCAATTTAAGGGTCGATTACTTTCAATTTGAAATTGAGAGGGAGCGACCCATTAAGATTAGCTTTTTGCCCCTCTTGACTTTTCCTGATTCTGCGACCAATTTTCCGCTCTATTTTGGAATTGGTGCAGGGCCAGGTATCTTTTTAAGTCAGATGGCCAAAGAATCGAGCTTAAGTCTCGATTATCAGTTGATCTTTGGGGTTCGATGGAACGATATATGGCACAACAGCGGCTTTTTTATCGAAAGCGGAATTAAAGATCATTTACATGTCTTATCGGATGGACAATTTACTAGCCAATTTTTGACGGCCGGGGCGGTGTTTAAACTTTGAATGAATATTCTCGAAAAAATGAACCAGCACGTATCCATGGCTTGCTCGTAGAGGCAATCGCTAAGGCCCTTCAAGATATTTTTGAAACAGGCAGGCATGCAGACAAGGTGATCGAATATTACTTAAAAAACCAACGTAAATGGGGTTCGAGAGATCGCCGTTTTTTTGCGGAGGCGGTTTACGAAATCGTTCGTTGGTGGCGTTATCTTTGGTGGCTTCGAGATGAAGAACCACACATGGAGCTTTCAGCTCTAAAAACGCTATGGGCTTATTGGTGGGCTTGGAATCGGGGGGAAGCACCAGAGGGCTTTTTAGCTAAAGTTGATATGCAAACTCTCAAGGAACGACTGAATTTAGAACCACCTCATGAGGTACTTTATTCCATCCCGGATTGGCTGCAAAAGCGGGGATTTGATGAACTCGGTGAAAAGTGGACTGAGGCATTGCCCTACCTCAACAAGCCAGCTCGGGTGTATTTGCGTACCAATAGCTTAAAAACAAACTCAGCGGATCTGATCAAAGCCTTGCACGAAGAAGGGGTTGAGGCTGAATTGGTTTCTGAAGAACAACCAGAAACATTGGTGCTTCGCGAGCGTAAGAATGTTTTTGTTACTAAGCCCTTTCATCAAGGACTCTTTGAAGTACAAGACTGGTCATCGCAACATGTGGCACCTTTTTTAGAGGTCGCACCAGGCATGCGAGTGATTGATGCTTGCGCTGGAGCGGGTGGTAAGAGTTTGCATCTGGCGGCATTGATGAAAAACAAAGGCAAAATTATTGCTATGGATATTCATGAATGGAAGCTCAAAGAATTGCGCACGCGCGCTTCTCGGGATGGCGTTGATATCATTGAAGTAAAGGTTATTGAAGGCCAGAAAACCATCAAGAGATTAGCGGAAACTGCGGATCGCCTTTTATTGGATGTGCCTTGTTCTGGGATCGGTGTTTTGCGCCGAAATCCCGACAGTAAATGGAAGCTTTCAGCAGAGGAATTAACGCGCTTAAATGAACTTCAGCAAGAATTGTTGAGTTCTTATTCGCGCCTTTTAAAACCAGGTGGTAAGATGGTGTATTCAACTTGCAGTATTTTTCCATCGGAAAATGAAAAACAAGTAGCGCGCTTTCTGGAAAATAATAAAGATTTCAGTTTGATTAAACAAAAGACCTTTATGCCGCAGGATAATAATTGGGATGGGTTCTACGCTGCACTCTTGGTACGTCATACCATTTCCAGTTAGAAAGTAGACCAAGGCGCACCCGAGGCGGGTTTCGCATCTGTGAAGGGGTACCTCGGACGACGCAGCCAACGATGGGCTACGAATTAAATGGAGATGGTATTACACGTCGCCCATAAAATTTTTAAATAAGTAGATTCTGCTGAAAAAGTCCGGTTAAAAATTAGTGTATCTACCCGAAATG
>CAZYOE010000027.1:0-28635 GCA_964648725.1 uncultured Pseudobdellovibrionaceae bacterium
GATTGAGGCAACGCTTCTCGAAGTCCTGGGAAAATGAGCTTGGAAGGCAAACTGAGGGCTCCGAAAAGCGTGACGCGTTGCCTTCCAAGCTCATTTTCCCAGGATTTCGAGAAGCCCCCGGCCCAAGCACAACCTTGCGTAAAGATGTGATATAGGGTTAGAGGGGAACTACGGCTCGTTCGATCTGAAGCTTGGTGCCTTGAATTTGGTTCTTTTTCAGCAGAATCTATTTAAAGTGGACCACTAAACTAAAGCTTTTTGTAGTGTAAGTCAAAATAGCAAGACCTAGGCCCAGCCAAAACGACTTGGCCCATTTCGGCGGCCTTATTGACGACGGTGTTTCGGCCCCCTATTTGTTGAGCTTTTGAATTATTGCGGTCGAGATTTTAGCTTTTTCAGCCAAAAGTGTTTTATGCTCTTGCGCTTCCTTAATGGTAGCAAACATTCCGACATTCACTCGATACCATTGATGACCTTTAATGGTAGCTTCGGTCGCAAACGACTCAAACTTCAAACCTTTTAACTCCGAAACTTTTTTTTCTGCTTCTTCTTGGGTTGGATAAGAAGCAATCTGAATTGTGAACCTGCCCGAACCATGGTTCGCCACTTCCTTAGCGAGAACTTTTGATAATTTTGGAGCTTCAGCGATTGCCGTTCCTTCATGCTTTGGAGCCGTGCTTGATAGCTCTTCTTCGGTAACCATTTCTTCTTCAAGGGCAGCAACTTGATCGTCATTCAAGACTTCTGCTTCGTGAGTAGAAGTCGTTTTAGTGCCTTCAGGCCTAGTAGTTGATTCAGTATGCTTGCCCTCTTCGACTTGAGCTTCATCGGCGTGTTCACCTTGAGCAGATTTGCCGGGTTCCATTGCAATCATTTTGTGTTGGTTGTCGCTAAATTTTTTGCCGACAAAAGTTCCAATCGAAAATGAGAGCAAGCTAATAAAAAATACTAATACAATCTTAACCACAGTGTCTGTCCCTGATGATTTATAGTCAGCCATTTTACGTTCTCCTATATGACAGAGGGATATGCCCTCAAAAGAATCTTATCGTGATCCGAGGGATCTTCCCAAGATGAAATATCGTAAATGGTTTGACTACAAACTTTGGTCCAGTAGAAACTACCACAAAACAATGGGGGCCATCTTGGAAACTTTTGAACATGAACTGATTGTGGCACGACAAGCAGCGCAAAAGGCTAGAACAGTATTGCTTGATCATTATGGGAAACTGTCACAGGTCGAGTTTAAACACCAGGCTGGTCTCGTTAGCGAGGCAGACAGGGCCGCAGAACTTGCCATTAAAACTCATTTGGCTGATGCCAGCCCAGGATATGCATTTTTGGGCGAAGAAGATGCCTATGCGAACCCCACGAAACTTCAATTAGACGATAAAAAGGGACTTTGGGTGGTTGATCCACTCGATGGAACAACAAACTATGTCCATCGCTTCCCAATCTTTTGTATTAGCATAGGTTTGGTTGTTAATCGACAGCCAGTGGTTGGGGTTATTGATGTTCCAATTCTAAATAATACTTATTGGGCACGACGAGGGCATGGAGCTTATATGGATGGCCAGCGTTTAGAGGTCAGCAAGACCTCTAACCCTTCTAATTGTCTGGCCGCCACTGGATTTAATGCCGAAAAAGAAGAGGTTATTTCCACTCAACTAAATATTTTTACTAAACTCGTCCGCAAGGTCAGAGGCGTGCGGCGACCAGGATCTGCAGCCTTTGACTTATGCATGGTCGCGTCTGGGGTTTTTGACTTTTTCTGGGAACAGGAGCTAAGCCCATGGGACGTGGCTGCTGGGCAACTCCTGGTTGAGGAGGCCAGAGGAAGAGTTTCAACCTTTGACGGTGGAAACTATAATCCATGGTTTAAGACTTTGCTTGCCAGCAATAGCTACGTTCATGACGACATCGTCAAAATTATCTCAACAACCTAAATAGCTCAAAAAAGTTCAGTCAAAAAAGTGACATTCCATTAATACTTAGGTCTGCAAATTCCCGTTAATTTCCAGGTTGATGGGGTGAAATAAGAACTATTCCTAAGCTTCTGTCCTGTTGGCATCTAAGTTGCTCTACTTAGTTTTGTCATCATTACAGGGGGAGCTCGTGGCTGAGGAAAAAGCGGAAGCGCAAGGAGGCGGACAGTCTTCTAAAGGGTCTAAACCAACCTTATTTATACTGCTGTCTATTATTAATATGGCAGTCGTTGGTGTCGTGGGCTTTATGCTTTACATGGGAAAAAAGAAAGAAGCGGCAGAGCCAAAAATCGAACACGTGATTAAAGGCGAGCATGAAGCGCAAGCCGAAGATGCAAAGCAGGAAATGAACTTTGTTAAAGAAATGATTCGCCTTGAACCCTTTGTGGTGAATTTAGCAGGCTCGCGAGGTCGTCGCTTAGCGCGTGTCACTCTCGAATTAGAAGTCGACAATGGAAAGGCCAAAGATGAGATCGAGGCTCGTTCCGCTCAGATTCGAGACATTATAATAATTATCCTTTCAAGTAAAAGCTATGAGGCAGTTGCCAATAAAGAAGGGAAAGACTCTCTGAGGGATGAGATTCGCGATACAGTGAGTGGATTCCTGACAAAAGGCAAAATTCGCAAAATCTACTTCACTGAATTTATGTACAACTAGGAGGCGCATTAATGAATCAGGTGCTAAGCCAAAGTGAAGTCGATGCGTTATTAGCGGCCGTATCTGAAGGTGATTTTGGTGGTGGGGGAAGTTCCGCTCCATCTTCATCGTCGTTTGGTGGCGGCTCTGGTGGAGGCGGTGGTGGAGGCGGTGGTGGAGGCAAACAATCTTCTGTCGGTGATACGACCGGCGCCGATGATAAAGTGGTTGTTGTTTACGATCTTACGAGCCAGGATCGTATTATACGTGGTCGTCTTCCCCAACTCGAAGTTATTTACGAAAAATTCATGCGCTCATTTCGTATAAGTCTTTCATCAGCACTTAGAAAGATTGCAACTCTGAACCTTGCCAGTACGGACTTTTTGAAGTTCGGAGAGTTTGTGAATACGCTTCCCATGCCAACTTGCATGAGTGTTTTGAGATTCAACGCCCTTCGCGGTTCAAGCTTGTTTGTGATTGAAAGTAAGCTAGCCTATGCGCTCGTCGATAGTTTTTTTGGGGGTGCAGATCGTCCTTATACTAAGATCGAGGGAAAAGATTTTACCCAAATAGAATTAGCTATTGTAAGAAAAATTGTCGATCTCGCCATTGATGATCTTGAAGTGGCATGGGCACCAATCGAGAAGATTGACTGTAGCTTTCAGAGAACTGAAGTTAATCCACAGTTCGTGGGTATTGTACCGCCAACAGATGTAGTGATTGCTACGACCTTTGACGTTGAATTAGAAAATGCAAATGGAACAATTACTCTAGTCATTCCTTATGCGACAATCGAGCCGATCAAACAAAAATTATCTACGGGATTCCAGGTCGAGTCTGATCAAACAGATCGTAAACTCTGGTATGAAATTATCAATGAGCAACTGATGAATACAAATGTTGAAATGAAAGTTAATTTAGGAGAATCAGAAATTAGTCTTTCTGAATTAATGGAGTTGAATGTGGGCGATGTCATTCCCCTGGATCAAGATGCGACCGGGGAATTTAATGTGCAAGTCGAAGGTGTGCCAAAATTTAAAGGTCTCTATGGTGTCCACCATGGTTCCGTGGCAGTTCAGCTAACTAGATTTATTGAAATTTGATGGAGGAAGACATGGGTGATAGCTTAGATAATTTGGCAGAAAAGCTCTCGGCGGGAAGTGGCGACACGGGTGGAATGGGCGGCGGTGACGGCGCACCAAGTTTAGGAGATGAAAAAAAGGATCGAAATCTTCAAATGATCCTTGATATTCCGCTCAAAGTTTCAGTGGAGCTTGGACGCACACGCATGCCCGTTCGAGAGTTAATTAACTTGGCTCAAGGAAGTGTTATTGAGTTAAATAAATTAGCCGGGGAACCGCTTGAAGTCTATGTGAATGATAAACTGATAGCCAGAGGTGAAGCGGTTGTTGTCAACGAAAAGTTTGGCGTGAGACTCACTGATATCATTTCACAGTCTGAGCGGGTTGAGCAACTAAGTTAGTTAGATCAAAACTACGAGTCACCATGGATGGGGGCGAATATGAAAATGTGTACTTGTTTTTTCACTCTAATTTTGCTGATGGGCCAGCAATCATGGTCCTTTGGCCGCCTGATGTCGGCTACGTCCTCCAGTGAGCAAGATGTCTTTAGAATTGAACTTCAATTTGACAACATCGTGGATCCAAACAAAGTGAGTATTCAATTTTCAGATCGTAGCATGATCCTCACAATTCCTGATGCCGATCTCAGAAAAAACCTTCCCGCGCTAGAGGTAAAAGCAAGCTTTATTAATGAAGCGAAATTGTTCGCAGCTAAAGACAAGACTGTTTCTGTCGAAATTCAATTTGCTGAAATTCCAGCACTCCAGATGAAGGAGAATCTTGCGATGGAAGGGCTAGGCAAGGGGCTTATCATCGAAGTTTTGCCTCCGATCTGGAATAAGGCTCCGGCCGCTAATGTAACGGGAACAGGAACAGCGATAGCGACAGCCCTGGACAGCAAACCTTCTCCTGAGAAACCAATCGTTCTCGGAATGGCAAAGGATGAAAAAGAAATCCCACTGTTTGATAAAAAAGAAACTCAAACGTCTGACTCCAATGGTTATGGGAAAATTGCCTTCATGGTTTTAAGCGTGATTGGTTTAGGCGCTTATTTGATTTGGTGGATGAAGAATCGAAGCAAGATGGTGAATGGACCAGAATCATTAATGAAGATTAAGGTCGTGACCCAGTTTCACCTAGGACCCAAAAAAACCTTGGCCGTGGTTAGAGTGGCAGGTGAGTCACTGTTGTTGGGAATTACAGAGTCGCAGATCAGTCTTATTAAAACCCTCGCACTATTAGATGAAGATCTCCCTGAAGTTTCGACGGAGCACTTCGCTGAAACTCTCGAGAATCAGGATCGACCTAAAGCCGCAAAAATACCAAAAGCTCCGAGAGTTTCAGACTCAGCCTCAGACTCAGAATTAGACTCGGTACTTGATGAAGAATTCTCATTTGGGCCAGCAGTAAAAACCACGCTCACTCATAAAATTCCAATGTTGAGGAGAATGATATGAAACGTGCAAAGACTATCTTTGCAGTGTTCTTTTTAAGTTTGTTTGCATTTAGTGTGGCCAAGGCACAAGTGACTCTTCCAACCGTCAATCTTGGTTTTAAAAGTGTTGAAACCCCAAATGAGATGGTTAATGCGATTCGAATTCTGATGATATTGACTGTATTAACACTCGCACCGGCGATTTTGATCATGATGACTGGCTTCACTCGCATCATTATTGTACTTTCATTTTTACGTCAGGCGCTGGGTTTGCAGCAAATGCCCCCGAATCAGTTGATGATTGGTCTAGCACTCTTCCTCACCTTCTTTGTAATGGGACCTGCGCTGACAGAGATAAATGAAAAAAGTTTGCAGCCCTACTTAAAGGGCCAAATCAGCCAGGATGCGGCCTTTGAAGTGGCCCTGTCACCACTGCGCCGATTTATGTTTAATCAAACAAGGGATTCCGACCTTAGCCTGTTCCTTAAATTCGCGCATGTTGAAGCACCGAAAACCCGAGCTGATGTACCGACTATGGTTTTGATTCCTTCATTTATTGTGAGTGAATTGAAAACGGCTTTTCTCATCGGATTCATCATTTTTCTTCCATTCTTAGTCATTGATATGGTTGCCGCCAGCAGTCTCATGGCGATGGGCATGATGATGTTGCCGCCAACGGTAATTTCATTGCCTTTAAAAGTAATGCTGTTTGTCGTCGTTGATGGATGGGGTCTGTTGATTGGGTCGATGGTAAAGAGTTTCGGTTGAGAATCATGAGGTGATAAATGACTGAAGATTTAGTTTTAAAACTGGCTCAAGAGGCTATGAAAACAACGGCCTTTGTTGCGGCTCCCATACTGGTGAGCACATTGGTGATTGGTCTCGTGGTTAGTATTTTTCAAGCACTGACTCAGATTAATGAATCAAGTTTAAGTTTCATTCCAAAAATGTTGGTTGTGGGAATTGTGCTGGTGCTGGCTGGCCCCTGGATGCTGGATCTCATGACAAGCTATACTACTGATCTGTTCGAAAATATCTCCGAAATTGTGAGGGAATAAGGCTCTATGCCGTCAATCTACCAGTGGTCTGAAACAGAAATTTTGCTTTTCATTTTATCCTTTCTGCGGATCACGGCATTGATGGCGAGCTTTCCAATATTCGGAATCCAGTCTGTTCCCAATCATGCCAAAGTTCTGCTCTCATTAGTGATGGGAATAGTACTTTTTCCTTCAGTGAAAGTCAGTAACGCTTATTTTGTAGGTGACCTCAGCTCTGGTTTTATCTGGCTAGCTTTTCGAGAAGTTCTTGTGGGAATCATTCTTGGGTCGATTGCCCGACTCTATTTTATGTCTATCAACGTTGCTGGTCAGATTATGAGTACATCCCTTGGACTTTCAGCAGCACAGATGTTCAATCCGATGATGGGGAGCCAGTCAAATACATTGGAACAATTTCATGTGACACTAGCGATGCTATTGTTCCTGGGCTTTGATGGACATCATGTTTTGCTAACGGCCATTCATGAAAGTTTTCGAGTCATACCCATGTCTTTTGACATGTTGAAATGGGAGGGTGTCAAAACCGCTGCGGTCATGGGAACTGACATTCTCGCCCTTGGTCTTAGAATCAGTGCGCCGATAGTCGTGGCGCTCTTCTTGACTCAGGTTTCGATGGGGGTCATTGGTCGAGTTGTGCCACAAATCAACGTGTTGGTAACAAGTTTGCATCTAACTATCATTATCGGCCTTTTTGTCATTTTTGTGACGCTTCCGTATTTTCTGGAGGGCGTTCGCGAGATGGAAAAGGAGATGGGGGAACATCTTTTCCGCATAATGAAGGAGATGTAGGTGGCTGAAGAAGCTGGCGAAAAAACGGAAGAAGCGACGCAAGCGCGGCGTGAGGAATTTCGTAAAAGGGGACAGGTTGCTCAAACACGAGAGCTTGCTTCTGCGTCCGTTTTACTTTTTGGTTTTTTGATTATCTATTTTTCTGGACGCTATTTCATGCGCCATATCGTTTCAATATTCAATGTGTTTTTAGGTGAAGGTCTCATTCAGTCACTTGAACATGAAGATCTTAAAAAGATGACCCTACTTGCAGGTAAATCCATAGCGGAGTTGTTTTTTCCTGTTGGGGTATTGATTTCAGTAGTGGCTGCATTTTCTGTGATAGTTCAAGTCGGGTTTTTACAGGTTGAAGATCCTCTTGGTCCCAAACTTGATAAAATTGATCCATTTAATGGTATTAAGCGAATTTTCAGTTTTCGTAGCGTCATAGAAGCTTTCAAAGCAATTGTTAAGATATTGATGGTTGGCACTGTCATCTATTTTGTATTCAAGTCTGAAGTTATCAGACTGCCGCGCCTCATGGAGCAACCCGTAGATGCAATTCTCACCTATATGGGAAATAAGGTGGGGGTTCTGCTGGGATCAGTTTCAGCACTCTTCTTTGCGTTGGCTGCGGGAGATTACTTTTTCCAGCGTTGGGATCTCGAAAAACAAATGATGATGACCAAGCAGGAAGTTAAAGAAGAGCATAAGAGCCGAGAGGGTGATCCGATGATCAAATCACGGATTCGGCGCATTCAAAGAGAGGTAGCCCAGCGTCGTATGATGCAGGAAGTTCCTAAAGCTGATGTTATTATCACAAACCCAACTCACATTGCCGTAGCTCTCAAATATGATAATTCGACGCCCGCGCCTCAATTGATTGCAATGGGAGCTGATTTTGTGGCTGAAAAAATTAGGGCTCTGGCTCGTGAGCATAATATTCCGATCGTGGAGAACAAACCACTGGCTCGAACTATCTATAAGACGATGAAAATCGGCCAGGTGATTCCTCGAGAACTGTATGTAGCGGTCGCAGAAGTGCTTTCGTATGTATACAAGTTGAAGAGAAAGGTTTTGAGATAAATGGAACAGTTGTTTCAGTTTTTAAAACGATTTGAAAAGTACACCAAGAACACCGATTTGCTGATTGCTTTTGGCCTTCTTGGCATTATGGCGGTGATGATCATTCCCATGCCTTCATTTATGTTGGACATTTCGTTAACCTTCTCCTTGGCGCTTAGTATCTTAATTCTATTGATATCAATTTATATCACCAAAGCACTTGATTTCAGTGTCTTTCCTTCGCTGCTTTTGATCACGACCTTATTCCGACTTGCCCTCAACGTCGCCACCACAAGAGTTATTCTTTCTCATGGTCATGAGGGGCCAGATGCCGCGGGCGCAGTAATTCATGCCTTCGGAAATTTCGTCATTGGCAATAACTATGTCATTGGATTTATTGTCTTCGTGATCTTGGTTGTGATCAATTTCGTGGTTATTACCAAAGGTGCTGGGAGGGTTGCTGAAGTTGCCGCTCGTTTTACATTAGATGCGATGCCAGGTAAACAAATGTCGATTGATGCGGATCTTAACGCCGGCATTATCAATGAACAAGAGGCACGTCGTCGCCGTAAAGAGATCGAAGCTGAAGCTGACTTCTATGGAGCCATGGATGGTGCGAGTAAATTCGTTCGTGGCGATGCTGTTGCTGGGATTGTTATTACCGTCGTCAATATCTTTGGTGGTCTTTTGATCGGGGTTCTGCAACGAAATCTGGATATCGCGCAAGCGGCCAAAAACTATACAATGCTAACAATCGGTGATGGCCTGTTGGCACAAATTCCTGCCCTGATTATCTCCACCGCTGCTGGTACGGTGGTCACCCGAAGCACTCGCTCTGGCGAGAATATGGGTACTGAAATGGCTAAACAGCTGTTATTGAATCCTCGTGCCATAGCAATCACAGGTGGAGTTCTTGCACTGTTAGCTCTCATCCCAGGACTTCCCACATTGCCCTTCATGATGATCGGGCTGTTTATGGGTGGTGTAGCTTGGATGATTCAGCGTTATCAAACTGAAGAAATCGAATTAAAGAAAAAAGCCGAACTTGATGTGGCCAAGGCCCCCGTTAAAGAGAACATTGAAAACCTTCTGCCGCTGGATCTGGTGGAATTGGAAGTTGGATATGGACTTATAAGTATCGTGGATTCTGAACAATCGGGAGATCTTTTAGAAAGAATTGTTTCAATTCGAAAGCAATTCGCTTTGGATTTGGGAGTTGTAGTACCGAGTATTCACATTCGGGATAATCTCCAATTAGCTCCCGGTGAATATCGATTGCTGATAAAGGGCAATAAAGTAGCAGGAGGAGAACTTCGCCCAGATTCCTTGCTAGCAATGGACCCAGGAACTGTAGTTACACCTGTTTCAGGGATCAAGACAAGAGAGCCGGCTTTTGGTCTTGATGCGCTTTGGATTTCTCCGCAGCTCAAAGAAGAAGCCGAAAACTCAGGATACACAGTTGTTGATTTGCCGACTGTTATGGCCACTCACATTACTGAAGTTATACGCACACACGCTCATGAGCTGCTTGGCCGTCAAGAGGCTTCTCAGTTGGTTGAGAATTTCAAGAAAACTCATCCAAAGGTGGTGGAAGAACTCATTCCGGATATCTTACCTTTGGGTTCGGTGGTTCGTGTCTTGCAGAACCTTTTAAAAGAGCAGGTTTCAATTCGTGATTTATTAACGATCTTTGAAACCCTCGCTGATGAAGGGCCAAAAACAAAAGATGTTGAGTTGCTCACAGAAGCAGTACGTAAGGGTCTGGCTCGGGCTATTTCCTCGAAATATCGAAACGAAGAGAATACTATTCCGGTGTTATCAATGCACCCTTCCCTCGAGGAACTTATTGCCAATTCTCTCCTGCAAACAGAGCAGGGTGTTCAGCTAGTAATGGATCCTCAAGCGGCCTCGCGAATGATTTCCTCAATTGCAAGAGCAGTTGATACCCACCCCGAAATTGCAGGGCAGCCGATTTTATTGACTAGCCCAACCGCGCGTCGACACCTCTTTAAACTCACCCATCGGTTCATACCTCAACTAGTGGTGTTGTCTCATAGTGAATTAACAAGTGATGTAAATGTGAAATCTATAGATATTGTGGAGTTGGGAAATGGTCGTTAAGAAGTTTGAAGCGCGCAGTATGAAAGAGGCCTTAGAAATGGTTAAGGCAGAGATGGGCCCAGAAGCTATTATTATTGCCGCTCGAGACAACAGTAAACGTTATGGTTTAGTAGGGGAAGGTAGTGTTGAAATTACCGCGGCCATTCAGCAAGTGAGTCTGCAAAAGAAAATGGTTGCGGAGGCTAAAATTCCAGCCGAGATTCGAGACAAAATCCATCGCGGTTCAGCCAAAGCCCATCGCGAGCTCATTGAGAAGTCGTTGGCGCGGCTTCAAACACCAGCGCCTGCACCCAAGGTTGCGATGAACGAAAAACTAAAGGGACCTATAGAGCGCAAGCAAAGGTATATCGACATGGATGATGATGTTGAGCCGGCAGCGGCCCCAAATGGAGCCAATGAAAAGCTAAAAATGGTGGCGCAAAAAGCCTGGAAGGCAATGCAAGCTGAAAAACAGAGTCAAGATGGCTCCCAGATTGAAACTCTTAAAAGTGAAATTAGCAGCTTGAGAGAAATCTTTAAGAATATCAAAGAAGTTCCGCAGACGATTATACAGGCCCATCCTGGTGCCGAGTATGGCATCAACTACGAAATGGCTCAAACTTTTGAAAAGCTGGAAAGAGTAGGCCTGGAAAAACCAATCATAGTAGATGTGCTGAAGCAAGTTCAGGAGCGGCTGCCGACCCAGAAGCAAAAAAATGCTCCGTTGATTCAAGGGTTGGTGGCTCAGGCGCTCGCCCAGCGAATTGACATTTGCAAAGAATTCTCTGATTCTAAATTAGAAGTGTTTATAGGGGCGGGTGGTCATGGTAAAACATCGACACTCATAAAGAGCGCGGCAAATTTGATTCTCAATGAGCAAAAGCGCGTCGCGATTCTAACTACAGATACAGAAAAATTTGGAGCCAGCGAGCAACTCAAGATTTACGCGCAGATTCTAAATATTCCTTTTATGATAGTTACTGACTACGGTCAATGGGAAGTCCTTGCAGAGGAAGCTGGGGCTTTTGATAAAATTTTGGTCGATACTCCCGGTATACGTTTTCGGGTCTCTGACGAAATCCAAAAGCTTAAACAAATACTCCCTCCGGCCTATCTTGGGGCCCAGATTCACTTAGTTATTTCTGCAACCTCTAAAGATCAGGATGCCATCGAGCTGGGGAAACGTTTTGCAACAGTGGGTTTTGATGATGTCGTCTTTACCGCTTTGGATGAATCCTTTCAGCATGGCGTACTTTTGAATTTTCAGGCTGCCATTGGAAAACCATTTCATTCATTCGGGATTGGCCCCCGAGTGCCTGAAGACTTCGAGCGAGCGACCAAAGAGCGGATCATCGACTTGCTATTGGGTCACAACTTTGAATCTCAAATTTTACAAAATATGAACTTCTAAAGATCGAAAGGAAGATCGATGCGTTTTACTAAAAGTATAAGTGTTACCTCTGGTAAAGGCGGGGTAGGAAAATCAACACTCATTGCTAATATGGCTCAGGAATTATCCTTGCAGGGCAAGCGCGTGTTGCTTTTTGATGGTGATGTTGGGATGGGTAACCTTCATATTCTTTTTGGTGCCAGCACCGAAAAAAATATTATTGATGTTATTAAAGGTCACTCTTGCATCGATGAGGTGGTTACTAGGGTTATGCCTGGCGTGGATCTAATTCCCGGAGGCAGCGGCCTTGTAGAAGTTAACGCGATAAACGCCTATGAAAGGCGAAATTTATTAGATGCCATGGATTTACTTGCAAGGCGCTACGATTATCTGCTGGTTGACACGGCACCAGGGATTGCAGAACACGTGCTCTACCTAAACGCCGCCGTTGATCAAACTTTGGTGATCATTACACCAGATCCCTCTAGTTTCGCTGATGCCTATGCACTTATTAAAGTCCTTAATCTCTATCACAAGGTTAAAAAGTTTTCGATTGTATGCAATTTCACTCGTGATGATTCTGAAGGGATGTTGCTCTTTAAACGGTTTTCGGAAGTGGTGCATCGCTTTTTAAATGTTAGCATTGATTATTTAGGTGGAGTGCCCTTTGAGAATTCACTTCGAAAGGCAGGCTTACATCGACGTCTCATTATGAGAGACCGGATTTCCAACTCTGTGGCGGAAGATATTCGAGGCATTTGCGTGCAACTTTTAGACGAAAGACCAGAGTTAAACCAATCCAAAGGCTTGCAGCTGCTCTGGAGCCAAGTTGTAGGTTTGGCATGATTTTATTTGGACTTTCAGTGAACATCTCAAAATGGTATCTTGAGAAACAAGCCACTTTATTGAATCGAGAGTGTAATCTATGGGGGAAGTAAGCATGTCGAAGCATTCGGCGCTTTTGAAGAAGTATAAAGAAGATCCTTCGCGACTGACTCCTCAGCAAAAAGATCGTCTGATCATGGAGTATGCTCCACTAATTCGATTCATAGCACAGAAAATCGCAGTGAGACTTCCCTCTAATATTGAACTTGATGATCTTATTTCAGCAGGGGTCATTGGCTTAATGGATGCGATTGAAAAATATGATCCCACTCGTGATAACAAATTTAAAACTTATGCTGAGTTTCGTATCAGAGGAGCTATCTTAGATGAGCTAAGGTCACAAGATTGGATTCCGCGTTCGATTCGCGACAAGGCAAAATTAATTGATCGTAAACAAATTCAGTTATCTGCGGAATATGGCCGTGAAGTGACTGAAGAAGAAATGGCTAACGCTCTTGGTGTGAGCGTGGAGCAATATCATGATCTCATTAATCAAACCAAACCAGTAAGTTTGCTATCAATCGATGAGTCTCCTTCATTCAGCGATTATGATAAGAAGTCTATCCTCAATTTACTGGAGGGTTGTAAACTTGCGAGCCCATTTAACCAACTAAATATTAAACTGGTTAAAGAAGTGGTTTCGAAATCTATCGAAGAACTTCCTGATCGTCAAAAAATGGTTCTTTCCCTCTATTACTATGAAGAGCTTAGTTTGAAAGAAATCGGCCAAGTCCTGCGAGTAACCGAAAGTCGTGTGTCTCAGCTTCACGCTCAGGCTGTCCAAAGGTTGCGAGCAAAATTAACTCAAGTTTTGAGCTCGGGTGAACTCGAAGTTGTTTAGCGGCACAGAATCATTTCCATTTAGTTCGTAGCTCATCGTTGGCTGAGTCGTCCGAAGTACCCCTTTAAGAGGGGAAACCCCACTTCGTGTGCGCTTATTTTCCGAATAGGCTCTATTTAGATTCTGCTGAAAAAGAGCCAAATTCAAGGCGGCAAGCTTCAAATCGAATGAGGCGTAGTTCCCCTACGTTGAGTGAGAGATGAAGCGAAGCCAACGCAGA
This sequence comes from uncultured Pseudobdellovibrionaceae bacterium, assembly GCA_964648725.1. Lineage (GTDB taxonomy): Bacteria > Bdellovibrionota > Bdellovibrionia > Bdellovibrionales > Bdellovibrionaceae > CAUJGP01. Next base: position 13,467 of record CAZYOE010000027.1, read on the forward strand.
AGTAGGCCTTTTTCAGCAGAATCTATTTAGCCAGCGCGGTACTACTGGTGCTCTATGACTTGTGATTCTTCTGTGAATCTCATAAGAGAGTGTCTTCGGAGAGGTGTTATGCAAGGTCATCTTTTAGCTGATATCGGTAAAGCAATAATCGCGGCTGGGATAGTGGGATTGCCTTCCTATTTCATCGGAATCCCATTGATTCTTGCTTACTTGTTAGCCGGAGTTATTATTGGCCCTCATCTTGGTTTTGGACTCATTCAAGATGCAAATAGCATTTCAAATTTATCTGAGATCGGCTTAGTTTTGTTGATGTTTATTCTTGGGCTGGAGATCAATTTAAAAAAACTACTTCAGACGGGAAAGACCGTTTTATTAAGTGGGGCCATCCAGATTGTTGGCTGTCTCTTCCTTGCGCTTGCTTTCTTTGGTTTATTTGCGGAGTCTATGGAAGGCTACAGGTTGGTTTACCTAACGGTGGCTTGTTCTTTATCCTCAACTCTGATTGTCGTTAAGATTCTTTCTGATCAGATGGATTTAGATTCCATTCCCTCCCGAATTACTTTGGGAGTTTTAGTTCTTCAGGATCTATTTGCTATTGGATTTTTAGCACTGCAGCCAAACTTATCGGATTTAAATCCTTATGCGTTGTTAGTTTCTGGATCTAAAGTTGGATTGCTAGTCTTGATTAGTTGGATCTTGGCGCGCTTTGTGTTGCCACTAATTTTTAAGAAAGCCGGGCGTCAGCCAGAACTAATGCTGATTTTGGCAATGACATGGTGTTTTGCAATGTGTGGAATCGCCAGCTACTTAGGTTTATCTCTCGAAATGGGCGCACTCATCGCTGGTATTTCCATAGCCTCATTTCCTTATCATCTTGATGTGGCTGCAAAAATTTCAAGCCTGAGGGATTTTTTTATAACGTTGTTTTTTGTAGGCTTGGGTCTGCAGATTCCGATGCCCTCTTTGGACGTGATCAAGCTTTCGGGGTTAGTGATCAGTTTTGTTCTGGTCAGTCGAGTTATCACAATTTATCCTGTTCTTCACCGGATGGGTTATGCAAACAGGGCCAGCTTATTGCCCGCTATAAATCTAAGTCAGCTTTCTGAATTTTCGATTGTACTCGCGACGCTAGGAGTGACTTATAATCACATCAACCAGGATTTAACTTCGGTGTTTATTATTTCTTTGGTGGTTTCGGCGCTGATTTCATCGTTCCTTATACCAGGTGCACACAACTTGTATCGTAAAATAAATCCCCTTTTGGAAAGGATAGGCCTTCACGATCATGTTTCTTTAGAGGCGATGAGGGCCGATATTGAAGGTGCAAAAGGAAGTGCCGCTATTGTGTTTCTCGGCTTCTTTCGGGAAGCCAGCTCACTTCTCTATGAAATGCAAACAAGGTATTCAAGCGATTACTTAGAGAAGATTCTCGTTGTGGACTTTAATCCGGAAGCTCACCAAGAGTTAAAAAAAATGAATATCAACTGCCAATACGGAGATGTGAGTAATGCTGATACCCTCAGACACTTAAATCTTCAGAGTGCCAGTATCATTATTTGTTCCATTCCCGATAAAATACTTAAAGGAACAACAAATCTGAAGATGCTGAAAATGTTAAAGCAGCTCGCTCCAGACAGTTCGATCGTAGTTACTTCTGAAAACATCCAACTCGCCAGAGAGATGTATGCTGAGGGAGCGAGTTATGTTTTTCTGCCAAGAGTGATTGGGGCCAACTATTTGGCTGATGTCATTGAACGACTGCAAATGGATGGTTCCGCCTTGTTGCGTGTTGATGCCCAGGATTTTTTAGTCGACCGAAAAGAAGTTCTGCCCTAATGAACTCCTCTATCTCAATTGCTTGCAGCACTAATATCCTTTGACCTGTAGATTTCGAAACCGTGCGAGTGCCAATGTTGGAAATACCTTTGGGTACACAGGATATTGCATTGGCGCTGTTACTGGTTGCCCAGTTCCATTAATGGATTCATCGCTCCAGCCATAACCCGATTTAAAATTTTTGGTGAGGTACTCTACGGCTTTCGTAACAGCTGGGTGGTGCCAAGGATTTGTTTCAAGGAGAGCTAAAAGTGCCCATGCGGTCTGCGAAGGGGTACTGATCCCTTTACATTCAAGAGAGGGATGTTTGTAAGTGAGATAGGCTTCACCAAAACCGCCATCGCTGTTTTGACAGGACTTTATCCACAGGTCGGCATTCACTAGCATGGGGTCATACTTTGATAACCCTGCCTTTCGCAGGCCCACCACAGCGGCGCTTGTTCCATAAATATAGTTTACACCCCAGCGGCCATACCAGCGACCTGGTTTTTCTTGAGTTGAACGTAAGTAACTTATAGCTTTCCGCACGGACTCTGAATTCTCAACAGTTTGGTTGAAGGCCGCAAGAGCCTCAAGGATATGCCCCGTGACATCTGCCGAGCTTTCATCAAAAAAGTCGGCGGTATCTTCAAGAACTTTTGTTTGTCGATTCATAAACCAATTGCCGACATTATTCTTATCAAAGGCACCCCAACCACCGTCATCATTCTGCATTTTATCTAACCAGTGCAAACTTTGCTGGTTGTGATCACCATAAAAGCCAATTTTATGATGGAACAGCAAAATTTCTGCGGTGTCATCAGTATCCATGTCCATTTCAAAATCAATTCCAAAGCCATAGCCACCAGTCTTATCACGATAGTTTAATAAGTATTTGGCCGAAGAAGCCAACTGCTCTCCTGGAACCCCAAGCTCCGCAAGTGTCTGCCCAACGAGAGCTGTATCCCAATAACGTCCATCAACGGTGACACCAAGATAGGCGCTTTCTCTTGAACCTAATACCATTCGTTCATTAAAAGTTTGACCAAGCTTAATTGAGCTTAAAAACATTTGACGCTTTTCAGGGAAAGCTTCCGACGCGTGAAGCAATGCCATTTGTGTAAACATTGTTGAAGAAGTTGATCCGCCCCAACTTCCATTGGGTCTTTGTCTCCAAAACATTTTTCGAGCGACATCGAAGTCGCTTTCAAGGAGATTGAATTTTCCAATGCTTTGACTTGGCAAGCTATGATCCCTAAGAAAAAGTTCACCAATTTTAAAATTCGGTCCCAAGTCTTTAACGACATTTCGTTGAACTAAGTAAATCATGGGATCGATATGGGGCCCAATCCAACGTGCGACTTTGGGGGTTACGAGGTCACCAAAATCAAGAAAAGGGATTTTGGGTATTGATGGAAACTCATTCCATGGTTGATTGCCAAAGGCCATCAAAAAAACTTGTGTAAACTTATGAGCCTTCTCTGCTCCTCCGTGGTTGAGAACATAGGCTCTGGCCTTCAGCATTGGTAAAGTTGTGGAAGAGACTCCCATTGATTTTAAGGCCCAATAATTCAAAATCGTGGGGTTGATATCGCCTGTGGGATTAGCTGGCTCCTTGAGAGTTTGCCAGGAACCATCTGGCAATTGAGACTTTAGAAGTAATTTTTTAAAACGCTCAGTGTCCCACTTTGGGCTTACCATGCCCAACCAATTCGAAACCAACCAAACTTGGCTTGTGTAGTGGTAGCCCATATACATAGGGTAGTGCCATCGGTTTTGTTGCTTTTCTGAGAGTAGGCGAACTTTTTGCTCCTGAAGAATGGAGTCAATGCTGGCCAGACTGACGGAACTTACAAACAACATTAAAAAAAGCATCACTTTTGAAATCAAAGTTCCTCCGAGGCTCACGTGCCCTAATCTTCTTATTTAGCTTCCACTGAAAAAGTCCAACTTCTGGGTAGCCTTCACCTCATCTCTCACTCAGCGTGGGCACCCCTTCACTGAGGGGAAAACCCCACCCGACCACTCCTCATTCGATCTAAAGCTTGACGTCTTGAATTTGGCAATTTGTCAGTAGAATCTATTTATAGCGAAAAGCTATTTAGTCTATAGGGAGGAGAGAGGACAGTAAATTTTATCAATGATGGGCCCCAAAAAGGCCTAAATATCATAGTTTTTAGGCCAAATAATAAAACTTAATTTTCGGGGGCTTCGCCAAGGAACTTCTTTTTAATTTTGTTAACGACTCGAACTTCCATTTGGCGTACGGCTTCGCGAGTAATTTTGTACTTTTCACCAATTTCTTGAAGGGTCAAAGGGTCATCGGCCAAGAGCCGTTCATCGAGGATAATCAGCTCTCTTGAGGAAAGCTCAGGTCGGATCTCCTCAATTTTTTCTTTAAGAAGTGCTAATTGCTCACGTAAGGCTAGATCTTCATCAAGCATCAGTGCATCTTTATTTTTTTGAAGATCACCAAGTGTCACTTTAGTTTCATCGTCAATTGGACGATCCAAGCTGATATCGCGGCCAGCAAGACGATTTTGCATTTCTAAGATTTCATGTTCCGGAATTCCAAGTTTTTCCGCCAACAATTTAAAATCTGGAGATTCTCCTAAGGCATCAAGAGTCTCTTTTTCCCGCTTGAGTTGGTAAAATAACTTTCTCTGATTTTGAGTCGTACCGATTCTAACCAAAGAATACTGGCGCATTAAATATTCTTGAATATAACCGCGAATCCACCAGACAGCATACGTGATCAGGCGCACGCCTTTATAGGGATTAAACTCACGAATGGCATGCATCAGTCCCACGTTCCCCTCCTGAACCAAGTCAATAAGCTTAGCACCGAATCGAGAATACTCGGCTGCAATTTTAACCACAAACCTGAGGTTGGCAGTCACTAGTGCTTGTGCTGCGGAGGCGTCTTTGGTCTCAAAATAACGAGTGGCAAGTTTTTGCTCTTCTTCGCGACTCAACAGCGGATATTTTTGAATCGATGCCAAGTAGAGCGACATCGGATCGGTCGTTGCTAGAGCCTTTGAAGAGCGAGGTGCTTTGACGGGAACGTGCGCGGATTCTGAATCACTTGGTTCGAAGGCACCGTCTTCGCTGTTTTGAACAGCTCCATCACTTAGCGTTTTGCCGCTATGCCATTCATCACTGCTCAGAACTTCGTGTTCAGAGGAGGTCTGTTCAAATTCGTCCGAGACCAATTCAGCTTTTACAGAGCGAACACCTTCTGTCCCAATCTTTTTTGAGACGCTGGACTTGCGCGCGGTTATTTTTTTATCAGAAGCGGACGATTTTTTCTTCATCGGTTTAAGCAAGGGCCTTTTTTAGTTTACGTTGCAGACTTTCCTGAATTTTGCCTTTTAAGGGTGAAAGCAAAAGCGGAATTTCAACTTCAACATTGACCATACAGGCAGGATTGCCAGGCTGTACAGAAATTTCAGCCTTAAACTGTTTTCCTTTAGCGAGGCCTCTGAGTTTAGATTCTTCAAAAGTACAGACGATATTAGCATCGATCTTTTTTAAGTCGTCAGCGGTCTCTAAAAAGGTCTTTATTTTGGCAAAGGTTTCTATTGGGGTCAGGGAAGAAGGTGTTTCTACTTTGAACTTTGGCATTTTGTTTCCACCTTTCGGCGGCCTCCATATTAGCGGTTCAGGGATATTTTAGCAAAAAGAACTCAGCTTTGTGAAGGAAATCAGTCGAGAGTCATAGAAGACTTTTGACTGAAAAAGCCTATCATGAGAAAGTTTCAGGGCTAGTAACAGAAAATGAAGCGCGATGCCAAAAAAGGGGAGTAAGACGTGAAGTTTATATCAGAGCTGAAGCGGACTCATTATTGTGGAGAGGTCACCAAAGCGATGGCTGGCCAAAAAGTTGTATTAACCGGATGGGTAGATTCGCGTCGAGATCACGGAAGCTTAGTTTTTATCGATTTGCGTGACCGTGAAGGTATCGTTCAAGTAGTGCTCGACCCAAATAAAGCGGAAACCGCTAGTTCCAAAGATTTTCGTGGAGAGTATGTTGTGGCCATTGAAGGCATGGTGCGCGAGCGTCCGACCGGAATGGCAAATAAAAAAATTAAAACGGGCGAGATTGAAGTCGAGGCTATTCGCTGTGAGATTTTGAACGAAGCAGCAACCCCTCCTTTTCAGATCAATGACCAAAATGTGAGTGAAACTCTTAGACTAAAGTACCGTTATTTAGATTTGCGCAGTCCACGCTTACAAAATCATTTGATCGTGCGCCACAAAGCAACTCAGTTGGTGCGTGAGTATTTTTCAAGCAACGGATTCTTGGAAGTTGAAACTCCAATTCTTTACAAGAGCACACCAGAGGGAGCGCGAGATTACCTCGTTCCTTCGAGAGTAAACCTGGGTGAGTTTTATGCACTTCCGCAGTCGCCGCAGACCTTAAAACAACTTTTAATGATTTCTGGATATGATCGTTATTTCCAAATCGCGCGATGTTTTCGTGATGAAGATTTGCGAGCGGATCGTCAACCTGAGTTCACCCAAATTGATATTGAGATGTCATTCATTGATCGCGACGATATCGTAAAAATGAATGAAGGTCTATTGAGAAAACTCTGGAAAGAGTTTAAAGGAGTTGATGTCGGCGATATTCCGCGGATGAGCTATCAAGAGGCCATGGATCGTTATGGCAGTGACAAACCTGATACCCGTTTTGGCGTAGAAATTAAAGATCTTTCTTCCCTTGTTAAAAACTCAGGCTTTAAGGTTTTTGATGAAACTTTGGCTCGTGGTGGTATTGTTAGAGGTATTGTGGTGCCTGGGGCCGCCAATTTCACCCGCGGTCAACTCGATAAACTAACAGACATCTCTAAAAAAGCCGGCGCTAAAGGTATGGTTTGGGTTAAGTGGGAAACTGAGGGAAAATTTAACTCTTCCGTCAGTAAGTTTTTTAATGATGAACAGCTGAAGTCGTGGCTCACGGCGTCAGGTGGAAAAGTTGGCGATATGATGTTGGTCGTTGCCGATGACTACGATATTGCCTGCGCGGCACTTTCGACTCTAAGGCTTCAATTGGGTCGGGACCTCAACCTGATTGACACAACAAAAGACGTATTCCTTTGGGTCTTGGATTTCCCGCTCCTTGAGTATTCTCCTGATGAAAAGCGTTGGGTGGCTCGTCACCATCCATTTACGGCTCCAAAAGACGATGGCATTCAGGACTTGTTGACGATGAATGAAGCTAAATTTGGCGGCTTATTGGCGAAGGCCTACGATTTAGTTTGTAACGGTTATGAAATCGCGGGTGGAAGTATCCGTATTTATAGAAATGAAGTTCAACAAGCTATGTTTAAGGTGTTGGGAATGACTCCAGACGAGACGCAACTCAAGTTTGGGTTTTTCTTGGAAGCATTAAAATATGGCACTCCTCCTCATGGCGGTATTGCTTGGGGAATGGACCGCTTAGTAATGTTGCTCTGTGGAACAGAAGCGATTCGGGAAGTTATTGCCTTTCCGAAAACAGCAAAAGCATCGTGTTTGATGTCGACGGCTCCAAGTGAGGTTAGTCGGGACCAGTTGATTGAACTGGGCATTCGATTGGCTCCAAGTGCTGAGAAAGCTCTTGAGGAGAAGAAAAAAACACAGCAGAATTAAGCTATGTCCAATAAACACCTGTCAGAAATGCTGTATACTTCAAAGATAGACCCACTCATCGGCATCCTTCGCTGGGTACCAAGAGTGGGACTCTTATTGATCCTTAGTTCTACTTATGCCTGCAAATCAATGCCTAAAAATACTGAATCCACAACAGCAAATGTGCCGCTTCAGGGTGTTGTTCAAGAGGGCATTTTGTTAAGGGGCAATGACGCTCAGAAAGCTATCGACGTCATCACGGACTATGCCCTTGAGGGAGCCAATGATGAAGGTGATTCAAAGGAGCCGACAGATGACACGGCTGTGAGTCGTCGCATTTCTATCACGGTTAAAAATTCAGCGACGGTCGGGCAAGTTAATTCGCTTCTCAATAAAATCCGGGCCCGCATTATCTGGTCGGCAAAGGGTAGTCCCAATATAGAGATTCGCATTCCTGAATCAAAAGATCCAAACAAAGCTCAATCCACTTTGGAATTCCTTAAGACTCAAAAGGATGTTATCAATTTCGCTGTCATCGTCGAAGAGTAAATATCGTTTAAATGGGCCAGATCTTCGTTCTCACCCCATTCAGCGAACCTGCGGCTTACGGGAAGTAAGCCTCGGTCGCTTCGGAGGCTGCGGCCTCGATCTGACTCATTTGAACGATATTACCTATTTGTTTAATGGGATATGGAGTGTGGTTATATGAGTTCCGAGAATGTCTATCGTTATTTTCAAATGAACGAGCAAAAGTATTTTCATTGGTTGAAGGATTTAGTGGCCATTCCGAGTGTGAGTTTACCGGGATTTGATTATTCCTTTGTCGCTAAATGTGGGAAGCAAGTGCATAAGCTGCTGGAAGAAGCGGGCTTAGACAATGTAAAAACCATCTCCATCAAAGACAACCAGCGACCCTATGTTTATGGAGAATGGCTAAAAGCTCCAGGACAGCCAACAATTTTACTTTACTCGCATTATGATGTACAACCGATAGGAACTGCGGAAAAGTGGCTAAGTTCTCCTTTTGAACTGACGGAGCGCGCTGGCCGACTTTATGGTCGTGGAAGTGCTGATGACAAAGGCGGTTTTGTGGCTGAACTCGCAGCCATCGATGCTTGGTTAAAAACAAGTGGAAAATTGCCAGTAAATATCAAAGTTCTAGTGGAAGGCGAAGAAGAAGACGGCTCTTCTTGTTTAGATGAGTTTATAGCTAAATATAAAGATAAAATTCAAGCTGATGCTATCGTAATTGTGGATGCGGAAAACTTTGATGTTGATACGGCGGGATTGACAGTTTCTTTGCGCGGACTGATGGCTGCATCTGTTGAAGTTCGTACTTTAAAGCAGCCCGTTCATTCTGGCTTATGGGGTGGGCCACTTCCCGATGCTGCGATGGCGTTAGCAAAAATATTATCTACGTTAGTTGACGATGCAGGTAACATTCAAGTTCCAGGGTTGATGGAAATGGTTCGTCCAATGTCAGAGGAAGATAAGAATCAGCTTCGCAGTTTACCGTTTGATAAAAATAAATTTCGTTTAGAGTCAGGCCTTCTGCCTGAAGTTCCAATGTTGGGAAATGAAACTGAAGCTCGCGAGAGAATGTGGTTTAAGCCCAAATTGGATATCAACGCGATTCAAGCATCTGCTCGATCTCAAGCCAGTAATATTGTTGTTGAAGGGGCGTGGGCAAAAATTGGTTTGCGCACAGTACCTGATGTCGATGGGCACAAAGCCTTTGAACTCATAAAATCCCATCTCGAAAAAACCAGGCCCTTTGGTTTAAAGGCCGATGTCAAGATGTTAAATTCTGGCAATTGGTGGAGAACAAAAACAGATCACCCCATTTCTGCAAAAATGCAGACGGCTTTGGCTTCGGGATGGGGCAAGGAAGCCGTAAAGATTGGTTGTGGTGCATCGATCCCATTTGTGCAGACTTTTTCCGATGCTCTAGGGGGCGCGCCAGCTTTGCTGCTAGGAGTGGCCGATCCTTTAACGTTAGCTCATTCAGAAAATGAAAGTGTTAGCAAAGAAGGATGGAGAAAGACAGTGAGATCGCTGATAGGATTTATGGGATCGTTGTAAAGAACCGACTTTGGTCAGTGCCAAGGGACTGAAAAATAAATTTACATTTTACTCAAGTTTCTGCGGAATTTTCCGATGAGATTCATGATGCACAGGAGGTGCTCATGGATAAGATAAGCGGAATATTACCAGAAAAGCCAAGACTCAAAGCAGAAACGGAACCACTTCCACCGGTTCGCCCGGGGGCACCTGCCTTTGGAAGGGCTGAAGGATCTTCTGAAATACGTGATCGGGTAACTCTGAGTTCTGTTAAAAATATTGGTCCCCAAGAATACCAGAACTATAAAAATCCAAAAGAAGCGAAGCATGTGAAAATTGTGGATGACCTCAGCCGCAAGTTTTTCATGAATCCAACGAAAGAGCCCGCGGCACCCCAACCGGTCCAACCAGTTCAAACAGCCGATATGTCAGAGGTTTACTCTCTCGATGATTACCCCTAATTCTTCTACAGAGATGAGCTTGTAAATTCCCTCAAGGACTCTGTGGCCATCCGCACGACGTGAGCATACGACAATTTGATCGATGCTTAAGTGGATAAGTCTGCGGATAGCGTGCAAGTTCCAGTGGGAGGCACCCATTTGAATTAGCATTTCTAGTCTGATCAATGCTTGCCGCGCATCAGAAGCATGTAGAGTTCCCGCACTTCCTTCATGGCCAGTTGCCAATGCCATTAGTAAATCTTTCGCCTCGCCTCCGCGAACTTCTCCGACGACGATACGATCAGGTCGCATTCTTAGACTTTGTCGCACTAAATCGGTGAGACTAATCGGAGTCATTACATTGCGAGAGTCGTAGCGGGTCAGCAAGTGAGTGCTCGATTCATTGGGTGGATCAATTTCTTTACTGTCTTCTAAAACTAGAATGCGTTCAAACGAATGACATTCATTGAGTAGGGCTTTAAGCACGCTTGTTTTTCCAGAACCGGTGGGCCCAATGACTAAGAAATTCTTTCGTTCCGCCACCATGGTTTTTAAATGTTCAATCGAAGATTGATCGGACCATTGGCGGAGGTGGAGTTCATCAAGAGTCCAAACAGTTTTACGATGCTTACGAATCGTAAGTCTCACCCAGGGTTGTTCTGGCGAATAAGGGCCAATGATATGAAGTCGGTTCCCATTCCAAGAACTATCAATAAAAGGATTGGTGAGGGTAGGCTCTTGCCCGATTTCAAGATAAAGACGCTGCAAGAAATGTTCATAAGTATGTTGGGACAAAAATGAATCTGACGAAAGTTGGAGCTTTCCATTAGTCTCAATCCAAACAGAATTATAGCGATTGATAATGATCTCGGTGATGCTGGAGTCAGCCAGAAGCTGATTGAGGGGACCGCCACCAAAGTATTCTTCATTGAGGCGCTCGCGAACGTCATCAGTGACACTGCTTAAGTGTTGTTGAATGATCAGTTTGTAAGCCTCAAACCCTCGAGCTTGTTCGCCGTGAATGTTAAAAAAATTATCACTAATATTTATGGTTTTGATGTGTTGGTTGATTTCATTCACTTTGTCGGTGTAAATAGAATTCATTTTGTTAATCCTGTCCAACAATAACTGGCGTGACTAAAACTAATAATTCGGTTTTATCTTCTTGGTACTCGCGGCTAGTGAATAAAGTTCCTAAAATTGGAATTTCACCGATTCCAGGCCACAATTTAAGTGATTCGCCATCGACCTTTTTAACCAAACCAGAAAGAGCAATGGTTTGGCTTGAATGAAGATCGAAATGACTCGATAGAGTGTTCGTAAATAAGGAAGGGATTCCGTCCATTTTTTCTCCCAGATCGAGGGAGGACACTTCGGTGTTTAAGTCTAGACTGATTTTTCCGTCTGGATCTGCGAGCGGCTTAATCTTTAGCGTGATCCCATACTTTTTCCAATTCACGGTCTGAGTTTGCTTCGTTTTAGACTTTACAGGAAATTCCCCTCCGGCAAAGAACTCAGCATCGCTACCGCTTTTTGCCAGTAAAACAGGACTCGCTAAAATACGGCCATTGCCTTTATGTGCAAATAAATTAACAAAGGCGTTGGCTCCACCATCAATGGGGATCAATCCTTCCGGAATAAGCTTGGCAGAAAATTGATAAGGCCATTCAATACCAATGTTTTGAGCAAATGACTTACGAACCTCGGCAATATGAACTTGAACTCGAACCAGCGGTTCAAAGTAAATACGTTTGTTATCTTCTTTAATGTTGATTCCAAAGTGACTCAGTATTTCACTGACCTGATGATTCTGAGCAGCTGAACTTGGTAAACGAACAGTAGGATAAGGTTCGAGAAATAGGCGAATTGGAAAAAAACCCGCTTTCGTAAGTGTTTTGTTAATTTCGTGTTCTATAATTATTAAATGGGAGGCATTGATTTCGGCTTCCATTTTGAAATTATTCAAATAGAGTCGAGAAAGCGTCATCCATGTTGAAGGTTGGTCTAATCGGCCCTTAATTAGAAACTGTTTATCTTGGTAATCTAAATAGATGCCAGAACAAAAAGTGAGTGTAGAACTCAGCATTTGGTAGATTTTTAAATTAGTTTGGTTGGTGACTATGATCTTATATGTTTTTTCACCAACTCTTAAAATCGAATCCCCTTCTCTCAAGCCTTGAATCAGCAGTTGGGTTCCACTGTCTTTAACAAGAAGCATGTCTTTTTTCTCTAGCCCAATAGTTTCATGGCTTTTAATAGGAATCTTAGCAACATCGCTTTTGCCGAGAACAAATAGCTTGGATGTGAGTGCGGCCTTTGAAGTTGTTGTTATTGAACTTAATATTATAAATAGAAGCACTATGATTTTCATAGCGTCGAAAGCAAGCCCAAAGTCATTAGCCCGGGTTTTCTATGCGTGTAATGAAAACGACACCCGGACAGCCGAGGTTTGATCCTGGATTATTACATTTTCTATTTTTAGTCGGCTTTTGTGGGCTTGCAGAATAGCATCACTCACGCTCAACCCGAGCCCGAGACCCTTGCTGTGATTCATAATTTCAGACTGCAAATTAAAAGGTATATTCAACTTTTCAATAAAGTGTGTCGGAATTGGGGTACCTGGGTTTTCAATCGATACAGTTTGAGTTGAACCTTCAATAGAAAAAGTGATTTTGACAGTTGAATTGTTCGGTGCAAAGCGAATGGCGTTATTGATGAGATGTCGAATCGCGCGTTTAAGAAGTGCAAAATCAAAGTTAAGATTGCCCACTGGGCCGCCTTGATTACTAATATTGAATTCAATCGACTTCTTATTAGCTTCTTCCGTCAGGTCCTCCAGGCAAGAATTAGCTGTTGCATAGACTGAACCACTTTGTAGATTTAATTTCAGAATACCTGCAGCATGGTGTGTGAGAACGAGAGTGTCATCAATCACTTCTTGAAGGCGTAAAGTGCTCTTCTTGATGCGGTCAAGGTAAGTGGTTTGTTCGTCATCGAGACTTGTTTCTAAAAGTAAACCCAAAAAACTATTAATGACAGTCAAAGGTGTTTTCAATTCGTGATTAATGAGGATCATAAATTTACTTTTGGCTTGATCGAGTATTTTTAATTCACTGAGAGCATCTTCCAGTTCTCGATTCTTAATTTCAAGTTGGTGGCCGCGAGCATAGTGTTCCATGGCCTGCTCGACACTATTGCTTAAATCAGTGGTGTCCCATGGTTTAGTGATATAACGAAAAATATGCCCTTGGTTAACTGCCGCAATAATGGAATCAATGTCGGTGTAACCGGTCAGCAGAATCCGAACTGTTTTTGGGTGAGAGATAAGGGTTTTTTCGAGTAGCTCGACACCGGTCATTTGCGGCATTCTTTGATCCGTAATAATGACATCCACATCGGGCGTGTTTGCCAATAAAGCGAGAGCTTCGTGTCCTGAATTTGCGCGCAAAAACTGATAGCGCTTACGAAAAATTCTTTCGAGCGCATCAAGATTATCTAATTCATCATCAACCACAAGCAAGGTTTGCTTGGCCATCGTTCCTCCGATAGGGCAACACTATTTAGATTCCGCTGAAAAAGTCCAACTTCTGCGTTACCTTCGCTTCAACTCTCACTCAACGTGGGCACCCCTTCACAGAGGGGAAACCCCGCCCTACTACGCCTCGTTCGATCTGAAGCTTGGCGCCTTGAATTTGGCTCTTTTCAGCAGAATCTATTTAGAGTCTGTTTGGAGTTAGCGAACAAAGATTAACTTCATAACTCTATTTCCGGTAACTCTGAACAAACTCTATTTAAGTCTAGGGAAAAAGCAGAGCATGAACAACTCCTGACAGCACAAAATGCACAATTTGGATCGACCATAGTCTAGGAACTCAATGAAATGTATTAAGTTTATAGTCTCAATATCCGACAATAAAAGAAACTTGGAGTACTTATGAGATTATTATCTCTGGTGTTTTTTATAATTTTTGGATGTCTCGCAATCAGCCCTAGTGCTCAAGGCCAATGGGGAATGGGTGGCTACGGAATGATGTCCCAATGCCCTTACAACTATGAGGTCGCGGGTGGAGCAGTTGACGAACTTGATTTACTTCGAGATATCGAATCCGACATCAAAGACCTAAAAGAACGGCAAAAAGATCTTAAATCAGATATCCGCACTCTTGAAAGAGACATACAGAAAGATCATGACAACTTAATATATACTTTAGATGGCGCAAAGGGACAAATTGTTGTTGGCCATATTGAAGGACATCGTGGTTGCGGAATGTACAAAAACTACTTCACAAAAGACGATGGAAAGGTAGTTCATCCTTGGGATAAAAATCGAAATGGGAATGTCGAAATAGAAGATGGCGATAGTGAAGGTAGTGAGTCCTACGAACCATTTAGTGATGAGGATTGGTTCAAATACTGCGATCGAAACATCAACGGAAATTTAGACGTTTCAGTCTGTGATAAACATACAGTGCGCGGTGGAAGCTCCAAATGTCGTTTGGGTATCAGTGGGCTCCAACAGCGAATCACCCAAAAAGAACAAAAGGAAGCCGAATTACAATCTATTGAAGCACAACTTGATTCCCTCAATGAACAAAAACGAAATGTTCGTCGTGAAGCGAGCAAAGCTCAGCGTGATGCCCAAAAAGAAGCTCTCGAAGGTGGATGTTTAGAATGTATGATTATGGGCAACCAGGTGTATCGGCCACATAGACCTTCGGGCCTTGAAATATTAGGTGGTGTAGCAACTGGAGCACTTGGTGCATTCGCTGGATATATGGGATTAAAACAAGCAATGCGTACAAATGCTCAGTTAGGTTTTCCAACAAATCCGTCTGCGGGGTTTGGCTGGCCAATGGGCATGATGATGGGATCAATGGCCCTTTATGGCGCTATCAATGGCGGCATGAATGGTGGCTTCGGCTGTAATGGCGGCATGGGTGGAATGTTCGGCCCTGGTGGATTAATGGGATACCCTATGGGAATGTATCCAGGCTTCCCAGGTGGAGGAATGTGGATGCCAGGCGGAATGCCAATGATGGGTATGATGGGTGGAATGCCGATGGGCATGGGAATGATGCCTATGGGAATGGGCATGGGAATGCCAATGGGTGGTATGGGAATGCCGATGGGCATGGGAATGCCGATGGGTATGGGAATGCCGATGGGTATGGGAATGCCGATGGGTATGGGAATGCCGATGGGCATGGGAATGCCGATGGGCATGGGAATGCCGATGGGCA